>CAXTDZ010000021.1:0-41563 GCA_964243035.1 uncultured Lichenihabitans sp. | reverse complement strand
CCTTGAGCACGTTCTCGATGTGCTTGCGGGCGATCTTGTTGGAGGTGCGCGGCCAGATGTAGTCCGAACCGAGCAGGTAGAAGCTCTTGGCGCCCCGCTCCTTGGAGACCCAGTTGAGCCCGGCGAGGATCTGCTGGGTCGCTTCCTGGCCCGTGTAGATGACGTTCTTGGACTGCTCCAGGCCCTCGTAGAAGGTCGGATAGTACAGCATCCCGTTGTATTGCTCGAACACGGGCAGGACGGCCTTGCGGGAGGCCGACGTCCAGCAGCCGAACACGGCCGCGCAATGGTCGTTCACCAGGAGCTTGCGGGCCTTCTCGGCGAAGGTCGGCCAGTCGCTGGCGCCGTCCTCCTGGACGACCTTGATCTGCCGGCCCAGCACGCCGCCCGCGGCGTTGATCTGGTCGATGGCGAGCTTCTCGGCCTCGACCGACCCCGTCTCGCTGATCGCCATGGTGCCGGTCACCGAGTGCAGGATGCCAACCGTGACGCTGTCGTCGGTGACCGCGAGCTTGGTGGTGTTGACGGCCGCGGTCGAGGGCGTGTCGGCCCGGGCGAGGCCCGGCAGCGCCGCCGCGGCCGGGACCGCCGCCATGGCTTGAAGGACCCTGCGCCGCGTGTGCGCGGCAAGGGCGTCGTGGGTGTCGCGGGACATGGCCCCTCCGGCTGTTGATCCGTGGCGGGGCGGGCAGCGCCCCTTCGCCACAGGATGGTGGAACAGCCGGCCTGGTCCGGACCATACGTAGGATCGCGTATGTTGCACCGCAAAATTACGGCATAGCCTCGGCTCGCGGTGCAGGGGAGCCTTGGGCGGCGCCGAGGCTCGAAGGGTCGGGATGAGCGGGTTTCAGCGCATCGATCGCGTGCGGCGGCAGTACAATCAGCTCGCCGCCAACCAGACGCTGGAAGACTACGCGCTGCGCTTCACGGCGAAGCGGGCCCGGCGCTGGTCCGCGCCGCGGGTCGCCAACACGGCGTTGGGCGCGATCTCGTTCCTGGCCCTGGAGGCGATCGGCGCGACGATCACGCTCAACTACGGCTTCGTCAACGCGGTCGCGGCCATCCTGGTGGTGTGCGGGCTGATGCTCGTGACCGGCATCCCGATCTGCGTCACCGCGGCCCGGGACGGGGTCGACATCGACCTTCTCACGCGCGGCGCCGGCTTCGGCTACATCGGCTCGACCGTCACGTCGCTGATCTACGCGTCCTTCACGTTCATCTTCTTCGCCATCGAGGCCTCGATCCTGGCGAGCGCGCTGCAGCTCTGCTTCGGGGTGCCGCCCGCGATCGGCTACGTGATCGCGGCCGTGGCCGTGATCCCGCTGGTGACGCACGGCATCACCTTCATCAGCCGCTTCCAGCTCTGGACGCAGCCGGTGTGGGCGGTGCTGCAGGCGCTGCCGTTCCTGGCGATCCTGATGGTCAACCCGCGCGTCTACGCCGATTGGACCGGCTTCCGGGGTGCCGCGGGCGAGGCCGGGCGCGGCCTGAGCCTGCCCCTGTTCGGGGCGGCGGCCGCGGTGGTCTTCTCGCTGGTCGGCCAGATCGGCGAGCAGGTCGACTTTCTGCGCTTCCTGCCGCGGCCCTCGCCCGGCCGGCGCCTGGGATGGTGGCTCTCGCTGCTGGCCGCGGGGCCGGGCTGGGTGGTGCTGGGCGGCCTCAAGATGCTGGCGGGCTCGTTCCTGGCGGCCTTCGCGGTGTCGGGCGGCCTGTCCTTCCACGACGCCGCCGACCCCACCTACCTGTATCTCGCGGCGTTCCAGGCCGCGATCCCGGTCCCGCGCGCGGCGCTCGTGGTCACGGGCGTCTTCGTGATCCTGGCGCAGACCAAGATCAACGTCACCAACGCCTACGCGGGCTCGATCGCCTGGTCGAACTTCTTCTCGCGCCTGACCCACAGCCACCCGGGCCGGGTGGTCTGGGTGCTGTTCAACGTGCTGATCGCGCTGCTCCTGATGGAGATCGGCGTGTATCGCGCCCTGGAGCAGACCCTCGGGGTCTACGCCGACGTCGCGGTGGCCTGGGTGGGTGCGCTGGTGGCCGACCTCGTGATCAACAAGCCGCTCGGCCTCAGCCCCGCCCCGGTCGAGTTCAAGCGGGCGCACCTGTACGACGTCAACCCCGTGGGGGTCGGGGCCATGCTGGCCGGGGCCGGCTCGGCCGTGATGGCCTCGGCCGGACTGTTCGGCCCGGTGCTGCACGCGCTGGCCCCGTTCCTGGGCTTCGCGGTCAGCTTCGGGGTGTCGCCCGCCATCGCGGCCGCGACCGGCGGCCGGTTCTACCTCGCCCGCAAGCCCCGCCAGGGGTGGCGCCTCAGGCCCTCGATCACCTGCTGCATCTGCGAGAACCCGTTCGAGCACGAGGACATGGCGTACTGCCCGGCCTATGCGGGGCCGATCTGCTCCCTGTGCTGCTCGCTCGACGTGCGCTGCAACGACCTGTGCAAGCCGCAGGCGCGGCTCGGCGCCCAGGCGGGCCATGTCGCCCGCCGGCTGCTGCCCGCCTTCCTGCGGGCGCGGATCGACGAGCAGGTGGTGCACTACCTCGGCGCCCTCGTGCCGTCCGTGGCGCTGGTCGGCCTGATCCTGCTCGCGGTCGGGGCGCAAAGCGCCGCTGCCGCTCCGTCGTTGCCCGCGGCGCTGTGGAAGGTGTTCTTCGCGCTGCTGATCGTGATCGGGGTCGCGGCCTGGCTGTTCGTCCTGTCGAGCCAGAGCCGCCGGGCCGCCCAGGCCGAGATGGGCCGGCAGGCCAAGCTGCTGATGGCCGAGATCGAGGCGCACAAGCGCACCGACGCGGCCTTGCAGCGGGCCAAGGAGGCCGCCGAGGCCGCCAACGAGGCCAAGAGCCGCTACGTGATGGGCCTCAGCCACGAGCTGCGCACCCCGCTGAACGCCATCCTGGGCTACGCGCAGCTGATGGGCCAGAACGGCCTGCTCGACAGCCAGGCCCGGGCCCAGGCGCGGGTCATGCAGCGCAGCGCCCGCCACCTGTCCGGCCTCATCGACGGCCTGCTCGACATCGCCAAGATCGAGGCGGGGCGCCTGCACCTCGAACGGGAAGAGGTGCGGCTCGACGAGTTCCTGGAACAGCTCGCCGGCATGGTGCGCATCGACGCCGAGGCGAAGGGCCTCGCCTTCGGCATGATCCTGCCCGACGTGCGGCCGACGGCCGTCTACACGGACGAGAAGCGGCTCCGGCAGATCCTGATCAACCTCCTGTCCAACGCCATCAAGTTCACGCCGGCCGGCGCCGTCACGTTCCGCTTCGGCTACCGCGGCCCGATCGCCACCTTCGAGGTCGCCGACACCGGGCCGGGCATCGCGCCGGACGACCTCGAACGCATCTTCAACCCCTTCGAGCGGGGCAGCGGAGCCGCGGGCCCGGTGCCCGGCACGGGGCTCGGCCTGACCATCTGCAAGATGCTGTCCGGCGTCATGGGCGGGCAGATCACGGTGCGCAGCACGCCCGGGGGCGGCAGCGTGTTCCGCCTCAAGCTGCTGCTGTCGGAGGTGATGAACCCGCGCCCGGTCCCGCCGGAGCCGCGCCGCATCGCGGGCTACGCGGGCCCGCGGCGCACTGTCATGGTGGTGGACGACGATCCCGCCCACCGCGACCTGATGCTGGACCTGCTGGAGCCGCTCGGCTTCATCGTCATGGCGGCACCCGACGGCGCGCACGGGCTGACGCTGGCCGAGCACTGCCGCCCGGACTGCTTCCTGCTGGACGTGGCGATGCCGGGGATGGACGGTTGGAGCCTCGCCCGAACGCTGCGGACCAAGGGGCACGCGACGAGCCGCATCGTCATGCTGTCCGCCCACGCCATCGAGGTTCACCGCAACGAGATGGCCGAGCCGGCCCACGACGCCTTCCTGATCAAGCCCGTCAACCTGTCCCGCCTGCTGGACGTCCTGCAGGAGCAGCTCAGGCTGGAGTGGGTGGTCGACGTCGGCGCTCCCCGCCTCCGGCCCCGGGCCGGCGGCAGCCTCAAGGAGCAGCACCTGTCCGACCTGCTGGCGCTGGGCGAGCTCGGGCTGCTCAAAGGCATCCAGCTCAAGCTCGACGAGATCCTGGAGGACGAGCCCGGCAGCGATGGGGTGGTGGAGCGGCTGCGCGAGCTCGTGCAGCGTTGCGACCTGCCGCTCTACATGGCCGAGCTCCAGACCTTGTCGGCCGATGTCTAGCGACGGCGAGCCGCGCGGTGCCGTCCTGGTGATCGACGACTCGCCCGAGACGCTGTTCCTGCTCACCGACGCCCTCGCGCGGGTCGGCATGACCGTGTCGGTGTCGCTGGACGGGACCAACGGCCAGCGGGTCGCGCGGCGGCTCAAGCCCGACATCGTGCTGCTCGACGCCGTGATGCCGGGCATCGACGGGTTCGAGACCTGCCGCTGCTTCAAGGAGGACCCCGCGCTCCGCGACGTGCCGATCATCTTCATGACCGGCCTCAGCGAGACCGAGCACATCGTGCGCGGCTTCGAGGCGGGCGGCATCGACTACGTGACCAAGCCGATCGACGTCGCGGCCCTCATGGCCCGGATCCGCACCCACCTCGTCACCGCCCGGGCGACCCAGAGCGCGCGCACCGCCCTCGACGTCGCCGGGCGGCACCTGCTGGCGGTGTCGGGCGCCGGCCGGGTTCAATGGATGACCCCGCAGGCGGAGCGGACGCTCGGCGGCGACGCGCAGCCGGCCATGACCGAGCTGCCGCCCGCCGCGGCCGCGTGGTTCGCCGACTGCCGGGCGGGGGACACCGGGCAGCGACGAAGCGGCACCGTGATCGTCTCCCCTCGCGGTGCGCCCGTCCGGGTCTCGTTCGTCGGTCAGATCGGGGCGGAGGAGTTCCTGCTGCGCCTGGAGCCGGAGATCGTGGACGCGCTGCCTGCGGCGTTGTTCAAGCCCTACCGCTTGACCGGCCGCGAGATCGAGGTGATCTCCTGGATCGTCAAGGGCAAGTCGAACCGAGATGCCGCGGACATCCTCGGCCTCAGCACGCGGACCGTAGACAAGCATCTGGAACAGATCTTCGCAAAGCTCGGCGTCGAGAACAGAACCGCGGCGACAGCCCTGGCCCTGACCTTGCTGTCATCCAGTAACGTTTAGAAAGGGCGGTCCGCGTGTTGCGCGAGGCCTCGACCCCGCATCAACTCAGGGGCTCGCTTCTGATTCGGTGATCCCCGCGTGTCCACCCGGATGATCGCGTCGACCGCGGTCGCTGCCGTCCTGCTGCTCCTGCTTGCCGGGCGCCTGCTGCGCCGCAAGCCGAACTGGCGCGCCCACCCCTCGAAGTGGTCGGGCGACATGATCGCCTCGGCCGACTTCCTGCGGACGCCGCACTGGAAGCGCGCCCGCTACGACGCCTTGCTCGCGAACGACGGGCGGTGCGAGTTGTGCGCGCGCAGCAAGCACCAGCTCGGCCCGGGCAGGTACCTGAACGTCGACCACGTGGAACCGCGGCGGGCCCGCCCCGACCTCGCGCTCGACGTCGGCAACCTGCAGGTCCTCTGCCCCGACTGCAACGCCGGCAAAGGCAACCGGCGCCGCAACGATTGGCGGCATCCGAGCCACCCGCATCGGAAGCGTTGACGCAAACCCCGGCGCACCCCCGGCCACCACCCTGCTTGATTCCTGCGCCGGCGCGGGGTCGCGCCAGCTTCGAAGGGTCCCGCGAGCAGGGCCGCGCTTCGCCAGGGTCAGGCCGAAGCCCGCCCCGGACCGGCCACGCGGAGCGGGAACGGGGCCGGGGCGGCACCGGCGCGAAGGCGCCCGGATGCGCACACCCGTGCGTGATCTGGAGCTTTGCCGTCGTTCGACGCAGGCCGGGCAGGTCCGGGCTTCGGTGGTGAACGAGAGCGCCTCCCGGGCGCGCCAGCCCATCCACCGGAAAGGTCAGCCCTCCCCTTGAACCGGGTTTGTGTTGAAGATGTAGAGTTGGATCCTGTACGACCCGTCGGTCTTGCGCAGGACGAACACCTCCCGGTTGAGGTCGACCACCTTCTTGCCGTTCTCAAGCACGGTGGCGCCCTCGTGGTGGAAGGTGCGCACCACGGCCGCGTCGCCGTAAGCCTCGACGCTCGCGTAGCCGAACACGGTGGAGAACTTGGCGGTCCGGAACAGGGCGTCGTAAATCGCGCGGCGCTCGGCCGTGGTTGACGCGGTGGGGACGTTGTTCCATTCCGCCACGCCGTCGGGCGCGAACAGGTCCGGGATGGCGGCCGCGTCGCCCGCGTTCAGCAGCGTCTCGTAGCGACGCGCCACGTCGTAGGCGGCCTGCTGCTCGCCCGCGACCGTCGCGTCCGGCGACCGGGCGTAGGGCTGTGCGGGCTCGGCGGCCGAAGCAGGGGCGGCCGCGACCAGGCAGGCCAGGAGGATGTTACGGAAAGACTTCGTCACGGGGCTCGTCTCCTCGTCTTCGCGGCGTCGGACCATCTCCGAGCCGGCGCCGGCACCTGCCAGGGTCGTGAACGTCAGCGGCGTCTCAGGTCAGCCGTCGACGGGCCCGACGCTCACGTCGCAGGTTGTCAGGCCGCCTGCGCGGCGCGGTCGCCGGCCGGCCGGTCCGTCGCCAGCATGTCGCGCACCATGGGGATCACCCTCGTGCCGTACAGCTCGATGCCGCGCATCGGGCTGCCGTGGGGCATCCGGTTGACGCTGTACTTCAGGTCGAAGCGCGCCAGGCCGAGCGTCCGCACGGTGGACGCGATGCGGCGCGCCACCGTTTCGGGCGAGCCGACGTAGGGCGAGCCGCGCTCGGCTTCACGCTCGAAGTCCTGGCGCCGCATCGGCGGCCAGCCGCGCTCGGCGCCGATCGTGGCAACCTGGCGCCGGTGGTGCGGCCACAGCTCCTCGCGGGCCTGCTCGTCCGTGTCCGCCACGTGGCCCGGCGAATGCACGCCCATCGGCTGCACGGGTCGGCCGAGCTGGTCGTAGGCGCCGCGGTGGAGGTCGACGAACGGGCGGCATCGCTGCGCCGGGGGCTCCTGCCGTCCGTGCGCGCCTTCCCGGATTTCCTCGCGCGCGAATGCGCGGCGCACCGCGCCGCGGTCGCGGACCTCCTGTGAAGGAGGATGGTGGACGCCGGAGAGCGGCGGCGTCCGCCTCCCGGCCCTGCGCCGAGCGCGCCGGCATCCGACGCGCCCATGACGGAGCCGAACCAGGATCGATCGCCGCTGCTCGCGCCGGGCGCATCGCCACAGAAAACGGGAGCCGCCCGATCCGGCACGCAAAGCGCTCCGGCTCGGGGTGACAAGGTCTGCCGCCTCACAGCGCGCCGAGCCGGCGCCAGATCGGCACCTGTTCGGCGAGGATCGCGCGGACCGCGGTGGCCAGACCCTGCTCGCCGTCGGGCTCGTCCGATCTCGTTTTCATGCCCCGCGCCTTGAGCAGCGCGACGACGTCGGCGAAGACCGCGTCCGCCGATGCGCCGGCGCCGGTCTCCGCACGGCTCGCGACGGCCTCGTAGACCAGCATCTCGTCGAGGCCGATGCGGATCGCGGAGGCGATGACCGTGCCGACGATCCAGCTGACCTGCTTGGCCGTCTCGGCGGCCAGCGCGACGCGTTCCCGGTTGTAGCGGCGCGCCCGCGCGACGGCCTCGGGATCGGCCGCACCGGGGGCCGGCATCGCCTGCTCGCCGCCGAGCAGCATGCCCAGGATCTCCTCCGCGACGGGGGCCGTCACCGGCGCGGAGCCTTGGCGGAGGTCGCCGACCGTGGCGGTCCGGTCCGCGAGCGTCGCGAGCGCGGGCCCGTAGAAGGCCCTGCCGAGCGTCGCCTTGCCCACCGGGATCTCGACCTCGAAGCTGGCCACCCGCTCCGGAACGGTCAGGGCGAGGCGCTGCGCGTCCAGGCGGCCCCGGAGCGCCAGCGGCGGCACGTGGCGCGGACCGCGCACGAAAAGGTCGCGACGGAAGGCGCGCGGGCAGAAATAATCCAGCACCGTCTCGCGCTGGCCGGGCGGCAGGCCCTCCACGAGGGCGATCTGCTCGTCCGTCCTCATGCAGAAGTTCGGGAAGTTCTCGAGGATGTTCGCCGAGCCCACGTAGTCGAGCTTCGCCGTCGCCAGCGCCGCCGCGACGTCGGCGAAGAAGGCCGGGCGCCAATGCTCGTGCATGTACTCGTGCACCGCGTAGGAGACCTGCCCCGCCTCAAGCATCCGCTCAAGCCTCTCCAGGTAGGCCTGGTCCACGGCCGAGCCGCCGGCGTCCGCGACGCGCCGCGCGAGGGCCACCGCCTCCCGCACGCGGCGGTCGCTGCCCCCGCCGGTGGCGCGGCCGGCTTCGAAGAGGAGGTGCTGCAGGCCGAGGGCGTTCGTCCAGCCCGGCATGGCGTTGTAGCTGACGTAGACGAGGCCGCCCGGGCGCAGGACGCGGCGCAGGAAGGCCGCGACGTGGGCCCGCGCGGCGCCGCTCACCCAGGACCAGACGCCGTGCAGGGTGACGTAGTCGAACGCGGGCAGGTCCGCGGACGGCGCCTCCGCCAACTCCTCGAAGGAGCGTTCGGCGAAGCGGACGTTGTCGAGCCCGGAGCGCGCGGCCACGGCGCTCGCGTGCGCGATGTGCGAGGGATTGAAGTCGAACCCCCACACCTGCGCGCCGCGGTTGGCGGCCGCGACGGCCATCGCGGTGTGGCCGAGGCCGCAGCCGAGCTCGCAGTAGGTGAACGGCGCGCCCCGCTCGACGGGCGGCTCGACGCCCGCGACGAGGCAGACGGCGTCGAGGTGGGCGGGCATCTGCTGGCGGTAGAACCCCTCCGTGTAGGCGACGTCCGACACGTATCCGTCGTTCCAGGTGGTCATGGGGCGTTCCGGGGTGCAGGGCCGTCGACCTCGACCCGGCGCGTTACAGGGGTGTGTCGTCCAGCCGGGGTTCGGCTACGGGCGTAGCGGCCTGCGGCCGGCTCGACGGCCCGGGGATCGGCGAGGTCGCGGGCGGGCCGCGGTTCGCTACGGCCCGGCCTTCGCCCGCAGGGCCCGGCGGGCGACCGGGCTCGGCCTGCCCGCGCCGTGAAAGGGCCCGCTCACCGCGCGGCCCCAGCGGCAGCCCGGGCCGCGAGCAGGCGACCGGCCACCTCCACGAAGCCGGCGCCGCCCTCGGCCTCGGTCACGTAGGCCGGCTCGGCCGGCAGCTCGCCCTCGAAACGCAGCACGTTGGCGACCCCGCAGGCGTGGGGGAAGAAGCCGAACATCGGCGCGTCGTTGGGGCTGTCGCCCACGAAGACCATACGATCCCGGTCACGGTCGAGGTCGAGGCCGAGCACCTCGGCGGCGAAGCGGCGCGAGGTGGTGAGCTTGTCGTAGGTGCCGAACCAGCCGTTGACGTGGATGGAGGACACCTTGGCGGTGGCGCCCGCCTCGGCGAACAGCGCGCAGATGCGGGCGACCGCCTCCCTGCCGAGCGGCGCCACGTCCTCGCGGACGTCGATGGCGAGGTCCGCCTCGCGGTAAAGCTGGTCGCCCGCCACCGCCGCGCCCGGCACGGCCGCGAGGATGCGGTCACGCAGCCGGTCGAGGGCCGCGCGGTCGCGCCGCCGCTCGGCCTCGGGCGTCGCGAAGGCGCGCCGCATGCGTTTGGCCGACCGGTCGTAGGCGAAGTAGAAGGCCCCGTTCTCCCCCACGACGCCGTCCACGGGCCAGAAGCGGGCGATCATGTCGCACCACCCCGCCGGCCGGCCCGTGATGGGCGCCACCTTGAGGCCGGCCGCCTGCAGGCGTTCCAGCGCCGCGTAGGCGGCCGCGGGCATGCGCCCGTCGGTGGTCATCGTGTCGTCGATGTCGGCGAGGACCACGGCGACGGAGGCGGCCACGGCGTCGGGCATGTCGCGAAGGGGTCGCACGGGTCAGCGCTCCCCGGCCGCGAACGCGTCGAGGAGGTCGGCGTCGGCCGCGATGTCGAGAAAGGAGAAGCGGTCGCGCATCTCGCGGCAATGCACCACGGCCTCGCGGTAGAAGGCGGGGTCGAGGCCGAGCGCGGCGGCGGTGGTGGGTCCGCCCGCCTCCCGCAGCAGCCGTTCCATCTCCCCGGCCGGGATGGTGAACGGGGCGAGCTCGGCCCGGAGGGCCGGCCACAGCGCGGCCAGCCGGCGGTTGAACGCGTCCGCCCCCGCGGCGTCGAAGCTCTTCTTGCGGACCTCGGCCAGGCATTGGGCGGCGACGTCCGGGCCCATGCGGCGGGCCATGCCGTCCGGGTCGAGGCGGGTCGGGCCGACCACGGGAGGGTCGGGGTCGGCCAGCATGCGCTGCTGGAGCCGCGCCATCGTCAGCGACGCGACGCCGACCTGCTGGCCGTGCCGGGTGCCGGGATGCCGGTCGCCCGCGAAGCAGTCGATGTAGTGCGAGATCTGGTGCTCCCCCATGGAGCCGTGGTTCGACACGCCCGTGAAGGAGATGCCGAGCCCGCACAGGGTGAGGACCCGGTGGAGGTAGCCCTGGGCCGCGACGTCGCCCCGCGGCAGCCGGGCCGCCCGGCTGTTCAGCTCGGCCTCGTCCGCCTGCTGGATCGTGTAGGGCGCCTGGAAGTAGGGCGTGCCGAGCAGGCGGTGGCTCATCCACCAGTCCACCTGGGCGACCGAACGGGCGAGGCAGTCCCCGAAGCCCGAGGCCGACAGGAAGGCCGGCGCGGCGGCCGACACCGCGAGGTCGATGAAGCAGCCGGCCGGCGCGTGCGAGGGCAGCGACACCTTGAGCCCGCTGTCGAGCGTGATGGACGCCGTGGTCGAGGTGTAGCCATTCATGGAGGGCGCGGTGCCGAACACGCAGTAGCGCCGCCCGTCGAGGCCGGTGACGTATTTGCACAGGTCGTTCACCGTGCCGGAGCCCACCGCCACGACGCCGTCGTACCCCCGCAGCCGTCCGGCGAGGTCGCGCACCGCCGCCATGTCGGCGTGCGGATGGTCGAGCAGGACCGTGTCCACCGGCCCGAGGGCGCGCAGCGCGTCGGCCACGCGCGCGCCCATGGCGGCGAAGGTCGCGGGGTCGGCCACGACGGCCAGCCTGCGTCCGAGGCTCAGGCCCGCGACCAGGTCCGCCTCGCGGCCGCGGAGGTCTTCGGCGATGACGATCCGCTCGTAGGGCACGCGGCCGACCTCGCCCGTTTCCGGGTTGGTCCAGGTCCCGGCCACGATGTCGTCGATCAGGGCCGTCCAGCCTCCGGCGGGCGCATCGCCGCCCTCCGCCCGAGCATCCATCGTCGTCTCCCGGCACCCTCGGCGACAAGAGACAATTGTTTCTGACTTCCGTCAACAAACGCGCGCCGCCGCTTGACACCGGCCGGGCGCTCGGCCCTGATCCGGGGCCCATGCCGAAAGCCAGCGCTCCCCCCGCGGTTGTCGCCTTTCCCGCAGCCCCGTCGGGGGCGCCGGCGCGGGTGCCCGCGACCTTCGACGACGCCGTGGTTTGGGCGGCCTGGCTCTACTATTCCGACCAGATGAACCAGAGCGAGGTCGCCAAGGTCCTCAACCTGTCCCGGGCCACGGTGGTGAACCTGCTGCAGGAAGCGCGCGAGCGCGGCGTGGTCAACGTCCGGCTGCGCACCGACCTGATGACCCGGACCGGCCTCGCCCGGCGGCTGGTGGGGCGCTACGGCCTCGCCGAGGCGCTGGTGATCCCGACGCGGGGCGACGAGGGCCTGGTGGAGCGCCTGGGGGAGGCTGCGGCCCGGCTGCTGGCCGACCAGCTCAGGCCCGGCGACGTGATCGGCGTCGCCTGGGGGCGGACCGTGCTGGCCGCCGCCCGCGCCATGGCGCTGCCCGACCCGATCGCGCCGCTCACCGTGGTGCAGGTGGCCGGCAGTTCCACGACGTCCGACGGCTTCTCGCCGGAGCTCTGCACGTCGCTGCTGTCGAGCCGGCTCGGGGCGCGCTGCGTCAACCTGCTCGCGCCCGCGCTGCTGTCCAGCGCCGAGTTGCGCGACCGGCTGCTCGCCGAGCCGATGCTCGTCCACCAGTTCGAGGTGATCCGCTCGTCCACGCGCATCCTGTTCGGCGTGGGCGAGCTCGGGGCGACCGGGACGGTGCGCCGGTCCGGCTTCGTGCCGGCCGAGACGGTGGCGCGCTACGTGGCGGACGGGGCGCGCGCGGCCATCATCGGCCGCTTCATCGGCGCGGGCGGGCGGGCGGTGCCCGGCGACCTCGACGGGCGGATGGTCGGCATCGGCCTCGACGAACTGCGCTCGGTGCCGGTGCGCATCTGCGTCGCGGGCGGGCCGGGCAAGCGCGAGCCGATCCGCGCCGCGCTGACGGGAGGCTACGCGACCCACTTCGTGACGGACGTCGGGACCGCGACACGCCTCGTGGAGTGAGGAACCCGGCACGGGCACCCACGGCAGGGGAGAAGCGGGATGGGAGGGCAACGGAGCGTGGTCGGGATCGACGCCTCGACCCAGTCCGTCAAGGCGATCGCCTGGACGGTTGACGGGCAGCCGCTGGCGGAAGGACGCGCGTCCCTCTCGCTCAGCCAGCCGCAGCCGGGCCATGCCGAACAGGATCCCGACGCGTGGTGGGACGCGGCCTGCACGGCGCTCCGCAGCCTGACCGCTTCGGTCGACCCCGCGGGGATCGACGGCCTCGCGATCTCCAACCAGCGGGAAACGGTGGCGCTGCTCGACGAGGCGGGCCGCCCGATCGCGCCGGCCACGACCTGGCTGGACGGCCGTGCCGTCACGACCTACCGCGAGCTGGCGGCGAGCTTCGGCGCCGAGCGGCTCCACGCCATCTCGGGCCGGCCGCCGGACGTGATCGTCGTGGTGTACCGGCTCCACTGGCTCACGCGACACCGGCCGGACCTGCTGGCCCGGGCGCACAGCATCGTCGACGTGCACGGCTTCCTGGCCCGGCACCTGACCGGCCGGGCCACGGCGAGCCACACCAGCGCCGACCCGTTCGGCCTGTTCGACATCGTCGAACGGCGCTGGTCGGAGCCGCTGCTCGACCACCTCGGCATCCCGCTCGCCAAGCTTCCGCCCGTCGCGGCGCCCGGCGCGCCCATCGGCCGGGTGACGCCCGACGCCGCCGCCCGGACCGGGCTCCGCCCCGGCACGCCGCTCTACGCGGGGGGCGGCGACGGCCAGTGCGCGGGGCTCGGCGTCAACGCCATGCGCGCGGGCGCGGTCTACCTCAACCTCGGCACCGCGGTTGTGGCGGGCACCTGGTCGCCCGACCCCATCCTGAGCCGGAACTGGCGCACGGTCGTGTCGCCCACGGGCGGCTACTTCCTGGAACACGTGCAGCGGGGCGGCGCCTTCTTCGTCAACTACGTGGTGGACACGTTCGCGGGCGGCCGGGCGGACGCGACGGTGTTCCGACGGCTGGAAGCGGGCGCGTCCGCCCTTCCCGTCGGGTCGGAGGGCCTCCTGGTCTGCCCCTACATCGCGGGCTGCATGGACCCGCACTGGAACCCGGGCGCCCGCGCCACGGTCACGGGCCTGGGCGCGCACCACACCACCGCGCACCTGTACCGGGCCGCGCTGGAGGCGCTGACGCTGGAAGCCGCCCGCGCCATCCACGCCATGCGCGACGCGGGGGTGGCCACCGACGAGGTGCTGGTGATCGGCGGCGGCGCCGACAGCCCCCTCTGGCTCAGGATGATCGCCGACGCGGTCGGCGTCACCACCTGCCGCAGCCTGTCCAACGAGGCCTCCGCCCTGGGCGCCGGGATCATCGCCGCCGTGGGGGCGGGCTGGCACGCCACCCTGGGCGAGGCCGCCGCGGCCATGACGCGCGTTGCCGACCGGATCGAGCCGGACCCGGCGAGCCGCGCGACCTGGGATCGCCTGTCCCGGCGGCAGGCGGCCGTCTACGAGGCGACGCTGGCCCTCCAGGACGCCGACGCGTCTTGATCGGCGTCGGCGGCGCGTTCCGTCCGTCAGCGACGGCCGGGGCATGGCCGGGGCCGGCCGGACGCGGCTGCTCGGGCGGGGAGGCGCTGGCGAGCGGCGGGGCGGCGGCGGAGGCCGGTTGAGGGATGGGCGAGGCCGTTGCGGCTTGACAGTTGCCAAAGCGATGTAACAATCGAGTGGATCACGCGAGGGCGGCCAACGCCCCGCGCACCGGCATCGCGGTCGATCGGGAGGGGACACGCATGAAGAGAACGCTTCTGGCCGCATCGGCGATGCTGCTCGCGATGGGCGGGGCGGCCCGGGCCGCCGAGGACTACGAGGGCACGCTGAAAACCGCCGTCGCGGCCTTCGCGGAGCCCGGCAGCCTCAAGGGCGTGACCCTGAACGTGGCCTGCCGCCACCTCCCGGCGATGGACTTCATCGAGAGCCACAAGGCGATGTTCGAGGAGGCAACGGGCGCCAGCCTCGTTTTCACCGACTATCCCGAGAACGACCTGCGCAGCCACATCGTCGCGGACGCCTCCAACAAGGCGGGCGGCTTCCAGATCTACTGCCTGGATGACAACTACATCCCGCTGTTCGCGTCCAACGACTGGGTCCATCCGGTCGGCGACCTGATCAAGCCGGCCTACAAGCTCGGCGACGTGTACGACAGCCTGCGCGACCTGTACTCGTGGAAGGGCAAGCTCTACGGCCTGCCGATCTATTCCGAGGTGACGATCCTCTACTACCGTCAGGACCTGCTCCAGGGCGCGGGGCTGGAGGTTCCCAAGACCCTGGACGACCTCGCGGCCGACGCCGCCAAGCTGAACAAGCCGCCCCGCACCTTCGGCATCGCCCTGCGCGGCCTGCGCGGCGAGGGGATGAACGTCTACCCCTGGACCGAGTGGCTGCGCTCCTACGGGGGCGATTTCCTGGGCCCCGCCATGGAGCCGGTGTTCAACTCGCCCGAGGCGGTCGAGGGCACCGAGCGCTACGCCGCGCTGATCCAGAAGTCCGGACCGCCCGGCTCGGGGTCGTGGGGGTGGGACAAGGTGTCGTCCTCCTTCGCGGCCGGGCGCGTGGCCATGATCGTGGAGTCGACGGCCTTCTACCCCACCTTCAACGACCCCCAGCAGAGCAACGTCGTGGGCAAGGTCGGCTATGCCGTGGTGCCCGCGGGGCCGAAGGGGGCCTTCCCGGCCAACTACTCCATCGGCGTCGCCATGGCCTCCTCGGTGGCGGAAGGCAGCAACGCCTACAAGGCCGCGGGCGCCTTCATGCAGTGGGCGACGAGCCAGGAGATGGAGTTCGCCCGCACGGCGCACAACATCGGCAACGAGGACCGCAAGTCGGTCAACCAGTCCGACCTCCTCAAGAGCAAGCTCGACCCCGGCTACATCAAGGCCGTGGCCGACGGCCAGGCGATCACCAAGGCCGAGTACCGGCCGCTGATCCCGCAGTGGCGCGAGATGGGCGACATCATCGGCGCCCAGATCGAGAGCGTGTTCACCGGGGGCGCCACCGCCAAGGCGGCGCTGGACGCGGCCGCCGGCCAGACCGCGGACCGCTTCAAGGCCGAGGGCGTCGCGGGCACGCCGCGGGACTACCAGGAACTGTTCCCGACCAAGTAGCCGCCCGCGCCGGCGTGTCGCGCGTTCCCCCACAAGCGGCCGGCCCGCTCACGGGCCGGCCGACCGCTGCCGACCGGAGGCGCCGCGCAGGCATGATGACGACCGCAAGTCCGGCCCTGGCCACGCCGAAGGCCCGTCCCGCGTCGCGGGCGGAGCCGGGCGGGTGGTGGCGCTCGCCCTGGTTGGTGCCGCTGCCGGGCTTCCTGCTGCTCGGGGCGCTGTCGGTGCCCCCCTTCCTGTACGCGCTGTACCTGTCGTTCATCAACGTCGACATCAGCGTGCCCAACCTGCCCGTGCACTTCGTCGGGCTCGGCAATTACGCGACCGTGCTCGGCACCGCCGCCGGCCTGCAAGCCGTGGGCGTGACGCTGGTCATCTCCTTCGGCTCGACGCTGTTGTCCGTGCTGACCGGCCTCGCGATGGCGCTGCTGATCGACCAGTTCGCCGGGCGCTGGGCCGGGCTCGTCGTGGTGCTGGTGCTGGTCCCGCTCGCCGTGTCGCCCGTCGCCATGGCGCTGGTGTTCAGCCTGATCCTGGATCCGCTCTACGGGCCGGTGCCGCAGGTCGTGCAGATGCTCACCGGCGCGCTGATCTCGCCGACCGGCGACCCCGCGGGGGCGCTCGGCACCATCATCTTCGCCCAAACCTGGCAATGGTCCCCGCTCGCCGTCGTCATCCTGCTGGGCGGCGTGCGCTCCACGCCGAGCGAGCCGATGGAGGCCGCCAAGATCGACGGCGCCGGCTTCTGGAGCACGCTCTGGTTCATCCAGCTGCCGCTGCTGCGTCCCCTGCTGGCCGTGACGGCGATCTTCGAGTTCATCCTGTGCTCGCAGGCCTTCGCGGCCACCGACCTGCTCACCAACGGCGGCCCGGGCAGCGCCACGGTCGACCTGTCGCTCTACATCTACAAGGTCGGCATCTCCGAGTCGGGGCAGGTGTCGGTGGCCGCGGCCGCGGGCATCGTGACGCTCGGGCTCGGCCTCGTCAGCACCGCGGTGTGGCTGAAGGTGGCCAAGTGGGACGTCGAGGTCCACCGCTGAGGAGGGCGCGCCCGTGACCGACATCACCGCCCCGCCCATCCGCCGCCACAGCCGGCCGGTCCGCGCCCTGGGCGTCCTGGCCCTGCTGCTGGGCCTTGGCGTGTGGCTGGCGCCGCTCTACTGGCTCGCCAACACCACGTTCAAGTTCAAGGCGCAGATCCAGAGCGAGGCGCCGGTGTGGTTCCCCCACCCCGTCACCTTCGACAACATCGCCTGGGTGTGGGCCAACCTGAACCACGAGGCCCTGTACCGCTCCGTCCGCGTGGTGGTCGCCTCCGTGGCGGTGTCGCTCGTGTTCGGGCCGCTGATGGCCTACGCGCTGTCGCGCTTCCACACCCGTGCCAACAGGCAGCTTGAGAACTGGATCATCTCCACCCGCATGATGCCGCCCGCGGCCCTGATCATGCCGCTCTACGCCCTGGCGCTGCGCACGTCCCTGCTCAACACCGAGCTCGGCCTGTCGCTGCTCTACATCGCGATCAACCTGCCGCTGACCTGCTGGATCATGCTGGCCTACCTGAAGTCGGTGCCCGAGGAGGCGGAGGAGGCCGCGCGGCTCGACGGCTGCTCGCGGTGGCAAACGTTCTGGTTCATCGTGCTGCCGATGATCCGCTCCTCCGTGGCGGCGGCGGGGCTGCTCGTGACCGTGCTCACCTGGAACGAGTTCTTCATCGCCTTCGTGATGACGTCGTCCAAGATCACCTTCCCCGTCCAGGTCGCGGGCTTCCTGGCCAACGGCATGAACCCCGAATACGGCCACATGGCCGCGGCCGGGCTGATGCTGTCGCTGCCGCCGGTCCTGGTGGCCGTCATCTTCCACCGCTCGCTGCTCAGCGGCCTGCACGCCTTCGCAGGCGGGAGGTAGGACCGGGCGCGACGACCTGTCCGCCGGTACCCTTCAGCTGCGGTGAACGGCCTCCAAGCCAAGCCGCAGCGGCCGGTCCCGGCCCGGCGCGCCCACCTGATCCACGACCGGCCGACCTGCAGCGCTGTTCGACTTCGGCCGCCCGCTCACCTCTTCCCGCCGAAGGAGTCGGCCAGCGCGTCGGGGAACTTGAAGAACGGTTCGACACCGTATCCGACAAGGAAGGCAGTCGCCAAGGGTGACAGGCCGAGCCCGCGTGCCGGGTTGAACAGGCCGCAGGTCGCCCCCGCGGTGACGGCCGTGATCACCTTGGCCGAGTCGGCGAAAGAGGGGTGGTACGTTCGCTCCCCGATGGTGCCGGCGAAATGTCTGAGCCTGAACGCGTAGGCGCCCAGCATGGCGTACAGGATCCGGCAGCGCGCAGCCCGTGACCCCGCCCACGCACGCCGCGCACGTGTCGCGGAGATTGTTGCCGAACGACCGCCCAAGGTCACCGTGGAGGCTCCGGATCGACCGGTTGACGGTTGACCCGCGCGCGCGACCCGCGTCGGCCACTCCGCCCTCGTCGCGAGCCGGCGCGACAGGTTGCGGCGCCTGAACCGGGCGCCGCGGCGCGCTTCGGCTTTTTTCTCGAATGGACGCTTGCCCATTCCGGCACGATGGTATCGTATTTGCCTCCGTCGCTGCGGCCTGGCGCCCGGCCTGGGGAACTCCCGACCATGATCACGCGATGTTTGACAGCCGCCCTCCTCACCGGCCTTCTCACCGGTGCCGCCCTCGCGGGTGATCCGGACAGTTGCAAGACGGTGCGGTTCTCGGACGTCGGGTGGACGGACGTGACGTCAACGACCGCGATCACGGCCCGCGTGCTGAAGGGTCTCGGCTACTCGCCCGACATCAAGGTGCTGTCGGTGCCGGTGACCTACACGTCGATGAAGAACAAGGACATCGACGTCTTCCTCGGCAACTGGATGCCGACGCAGGAGAACGACCGCAAGCCCTACGTCGACGACAAGTCCGTCGTCGTGGGCAAGGCCAACCTGCCGACCGGCGCCAAATACACGCTCGCGGTTCCCGACGAGACGTACAACGGCGGCCTCAAGGACTTCGCCGACATCGCCAAGTTCAAGGACCAGCTCGGCGGCAAGATCTACGGCATCGAGCCGGGCAACGACGGCAACCGGCTCGTCATGGACATGATCAAGGGCGACAAGTTCGGCCTGAAGGACTTCCAGGTCGTCGAGTCGAGCGAGCAGGGCATGCTGGCCGAGGTCGATCGGGCGACGCGCCGCCACAAGCCGGTGGTGTTCCTGGGCTGGGCGCCGCACCCGATGAACGTCAAGTACAAGATGGACTACCTCACGGGCGGCGACGACGTCTTCGGCCCGAACTTCGGCGGCGCCGTCGTCTACACCAACGAGCGGGCCGGCTGGGCGCAGCAGTGCCCGAACGCCGCGAAGCTGATCGACAACATGACGTTCACCGTCGACCAGGAGAACGTCGTCATGAACAAGATCCTGAACGAGGGCGAGGACGCCCCGAAGGCCGCCGAGGACTGGCTCAAGGCCAACCCCGCGCCGATCGATGGCTGGACGTCCGGGGTGACGACCTTCGACGGCAAGCCGGGCACGGCGGCCGTCAAGGCGAGCCTGGGGCTGTAGGCGCACCCGCGGCCAGGCGGGATCGCCCGGTCGCGCGACGTCGCTCCAACCGCGGGGCTGGAACTGACGCGCCGGACGCGAGACCGCTCCGGCCGCAACAGCCGCGGCCGCGGGCGAGCGACCCGCGCCGGGGTCAGGAGGGATGATCGTGGAGTCCTGGTTCACAGGGTACAAGATACCGCTCGGCGGCACCGTCAAAGTCCTGATCAACTACCTGCAGGACAACGCCGCCGGTTTCTTCGACGTCGTGACCGACACGATCGCCTTCATGGTCGACGGGCTGACGCATGTTCTGCTGGCGGTCCCTCCCCTGGTGGTCGTGGCGCTGATCGCGGGCCTGGCCTGGTGGTTGCAGCGCTCGATCCGCCTCGTGGTCTTCGTTGTTCTCGCCTTCCTGCTGATCATCAACCTCGGCTACTGGGTCCAGACGGTGGAGACGATCTCGCTGGTCGGCTTCGCGACGCTGACCAGCGTGGTGATCGGCGTGCCGCTCGGCATCGCGTCCGCTCACCGGCCGTGGCTCTACACCCTCATCCGGCCGGTGCTGGACCTGATGCAGACCCTGCCGACCTTCGTCTACCTGATCCCGACCCTGGTGCTGTTCGGGCTCGGCGCGGCGCCGGGGCTGATCTCGACCGTCATCTTCGCGATCCCCGCGCCCGTCCGGCTCACCCACCTCGGCATCACCTCGGTCCCGCCGCAGCTCCGCGAGGCCGCGGAAGCCTTCGGCGCCACCAGGCGCCAGCTGCTGTGGAAGATCGAGATCCCGCACGCGCTGCCCACCATCATGGCGGGGGTGACGCAATGCATCATGCTCAGCCTCTCGATGGTGGTCATCGCGGCGCTGGTCGGCGCCGAGGGGCTGGGCACGCCCGTCGTGCGCGCGCTGGGGCAGGTCAACATCCCCATGGGGTTCGAGGCGGGCACCGCGATCGTGCTGCTCGCGATCGTGCTCGACCGGGTCTGCCGCCGGCCGGCCCGCAAGGCCCTCGCCTGAGGCGGCTGCGCGGCCGGTCGGACGCGCCCGACCGCGATCCGCATCTCACCAGAGGAGGCCTCCGCCGATGCCAGCGGTCGAGTTCAAACGGGTCGACATCGTGTTCGGCACCCAGGGCCGCAAGGCGCTGGCGCTCATCGACCAGGGCCGGACGCGCGACGAGATCCTGAAGGCGACCGGCTGCGTGCTGGGCGCGGCCGGCGTCGACCTCGCGATCGAGCCGGGCGAGATCTGCGTCCTCATGGGCCTGTCCGGCTCCGGCAAGTCCACCATCCTGCGCGCGGTCAACGGCCTCAACACGGTGGCGCGCGGCGCGGTCCTGGTGGACCACGAGGGCCGCACGATCGACGTCGCGACCTGCGACGCGGCCGAGCTCCGCATGCTGCGCATGCGCCGCATCGCCATGGTGTTCCAGCAGTTCGGGCTGCTGCCCTGGCGCACGGTCCGCGAGAACGTGGGGCTGGGCCTGGAGCTGCGCGGCATGAGGCGCGCCGAGGTGGACCGGCTCGTCGATGCCAAGCTCGACCTCGTGGGCCTCCGGCAGTGGGCCGGCAAGTTCGCCCACGAGCTGTCGGGCGGCATGCAGCAGCGCGTCGGCCTCGCCCGCGCGTTCGCGACCGACGCCGACATCCTGCTGATGGACGAGCCCTTCTCGGCCCTCGACCCCCTGATCAGAACCAAGCTCCAGGACGAGCTGCTCGGGCTGCAGAAGGAGTTGAAGAAGACCATCATCTTCGTCAGCCACGACCTGGACGAGGCGTTGAAGCTCGGCAACCGCATCGCGATCCTGGAAGGGGGCCGCATCGTCCAGTGCGGCACGGCGGAGGACATCCTGCTGAGCCCGGCGAACGACTACGTCGCCGAGTTCGTGAAGCACATGAACCCGCTCAACGTGCTGCGCGGCCACGCGCTGATGACCCCCGAGTCGCAGCTGCGGCGCGACGGGTCGGCCATCCTCCTCGACCAGGCGGGCCGCCTGCGGGTCGGCCTCGACGAGGAGGGCCGGCCCCGCGACGTCACGCTCGACGGCCAAGCCGGGCGCATGGCCCACCACGGGGGCGAGGCGGCGACCGGCATGCCGGAGCAGAGCGAGGCGCTGCGCACGGCGGACGTGATCGTCGCGCCGATCAACGTGAAGATGCGGTCCGCCATCGAGCTGCGCCGCGCCTCGGGCAACCCGATCGTGCTCGTGGACCAGCTCGGCCGCCTGGCGGGCCTGTGCGGCGACGACGAGATCTACCGGGCGCTGCTGCAGCGCTCGTCGCGGCCATAGCGCCTGTCGGCGCGAGGCCTGTCCACGCCGGCACGGGCGGCGGCCCCGGCGCGTCAGGCCGTGCGCTCGGCCGCCAGGCCGAGCTTGGCGCTTATCGCCTCGCGCATCAGGTACTTCTGCATCTTGCCCGTCGCGGTCATCGGGAACTCGGTCACGAACTCGACGTGGCGGGGGACCTTCTGGTGCGCGATCTGCCCGGCGCAGTGGTCCCGCAGGGCCTCGGCGGTGAGCGCGAAGCCGGGGCGCAGCCTGACCCAGGCGCAGAGCTCCTCGCCGTAGCGGGCGTCGGGCACGCCGAAGACCTGCACCTCCTGGATGGCCGGGTGCCGGTACAAGAACTCCTCGACCTCGCGCGGGTAGACGTTCTCGCCGCCGCGGATCACCAGGTCCTTGATGCGCCCGACGATGTTGCAGTAGCCGTCCTCGTCCAGGGTCGCGAGGTCGCCCGAGTGCATCCAGCCCGCCCGGTCGAGCACCTCGGCGGTTCGCTCGGGATCCTCCCAGTAGCCCTGCATGACGCTGTAGCCGCGCGTGCAGAGCTCGCCGGCCACGCCGCGCGGCACGACGCGGCCGGAGCCGTCCACGACCTTGACTTCGAGGTGGGGGTGGACGCGGCCCACGGTGGTCACGCGGCGTTCGAGCGGGTCGTCGAGCGCGCTCTGGAAGCTGACCGGGCTCGTTTCCGTCATCCCGTAGCAGATCGTCATGCCCGCGAGGTGCATGTGGTCGACGACGCGCCGCATGAGCGCGATCGGGCAGGGCGAGCCCGCCATGATGCCGGTGCGCAGGCTCGACAGGTCGAACCGCGCGAAGTCGGGGTGCTCGACCTCGGCCAGGAACATGGTGGGCACGCCGTAGAGCGCCGTGCAGCGCTCGGCCTCGACCGCGCGCAGCGTCGCGAGCGGGTCGAAGCCCTCCCCCGGGTAGACCATCGCGGCGCCCGACGTGACCGCCGCGAGGTTGCCCATCACCATGCCGAAGCAGTGGTAGAGCGGCACCGGGATGCAGATCCGGTCGGCGGCGGTCAGCCGGAGCGCGCGGCCGACGTTGCAGCCGTTGTTGAGGATGCTGTGGTGCGACAGCGTCACGCCCTTGGGGCTGCCGGTGGTGC
Source organism: uncultured Lichenihabitans sp. (assembly GCA_964243035.1). Lineage (GTDB taxonomy): Bacteria > Pseudomonadota > Alphaproteobacteria > Rhizobiales > Beijerinckiaceae > Lichenihabitans. The sequence continues at coordinate 19,175 of CAXTDZ010000021.1, read as the reverse complement.
CGCTGGTGAACTGGATGTTGACGGGGTCGTCGAACTGCAGCGCGTCGCGGTTGGCCGCGACGGTCGCGCGCTCGGCCGCAGCGCCGCGGGCCTCGAGGGAGCCGAAGCCGATCGTCCCCGGCGAGGGGTCGGGGCCGATCTCGATCACGGCGCGCAGGTGGGGCAGCCGGGCGGCCCGCAGCGCGCCCGGCACCGCGGCGGGAAGTTCCGGCGCGAGCGCCGCGAGCATGGCCATGTAGTCGCTGGTCTTGAACGCCTTGGCGGTGACGAGGGCCGCGCAGCCGGCCTTGTTCAGCGCGAACTCCAGCTCGACCACGCGGTAGGCCGGGTTGATCGTGACCAGGATCAGCCCCGCCTTGGCGGCGGCGAACTGGGTGAGGGCCCATTCGGCGGTGTTGGGCGACCAGATGCCGATCCGGTCGCCCCGCCGCAGCCCGAGCGCCAGGAAGCCGGCCGCGATCGACGTGGTGTCGGCGTCGAACGCGGCCCAGGTCCACCGCGACGCACGGCCCGCCGCGACCAGGGCCAGTTCGTCGGGCCATCGCTCGGCCGCCAGCGCCAGGCTCCCGCCGATCGTCAGGCCGAGGAGCGGCGCGTCGGACGGGCCGTTGACGTAGCTGGCCGGGGCACGATCGGACACGGTTCGCCTCCCTGACGCGTTTCCCTGTCGCGGAGCCGCTGCGCCGTTCTGGACAGGGCCTCGATTTCGGGTTGACGTTCGCCGGGTCTGCCCTTCCCCCGCCCGGGCGGGGAGAAGGTGTCCGAAGGACGGATGAGGGTGGGGCCACGCACGCCGGTCGGCCCCTCATCCGCCCTGTCGGGCACCTTCTCCCCGCTCACGCGGGGCGAAGGGCATCGCTCGGCGATCGTCGCCTCAACCCGGATCCGAGGCCATGCCGCCCTTGGTTCGGCATTTGACCGATCTTGCTGTAAGAACCAGGGCTCGTACAGCGCGCCCCACCGAAGGAGGACGCCCGTGATCCCGAACGCCGCGCGCGAGTTCGACTTCGGCCTCGGCGAGACGGCGGAGGCCGTCCGCGACAGCGCCAGAACCTTCGCGCGGGACCGGATCGCGCCGCGGGCCGCCGCGATCGACCGGAGCAACGCGTTCCCGCGCGACCTCTGGCCCGCCATGGGGGCGCTCGGCCTGCACGGCATCACGGTCGAGGAGGAGCACGGCGGCCTGGGCCTGGGCTACCTGGAGCACTGCCTCGCCGTGGAGGAGGTGTCGCGCGCGTCCGCCTCCGTCGGGCTGTCCTACGGGGCCCATTCCAATCTTTGCGTCAACCAGATCCGGCGCAACGGGTCGGCCGAGCAGAAGCGCCGCCTCCTGCCCGCCCTGATCTCCGGCGAGCACGTGGGCGCGCTGGCGATGTCGGAGCCCGGGGCCGGGTCGGACGTGGTGTCGATGCGGACCCGCGCCGACCGGCGGGGCGACCGCTTCGTGCTCAACGGCACCAAGATGTGGATCACCAACGGCCCGGAGGCCGACGTGCTGGTGGTCTACGCCAAGACCGACCCCGCCGCGGGCTCGCGCGGCATCACGGCCTTCCTGGTGGAGAAGGGCATGGCGGGCTTCTCCGCGTCGCCCAAGCTCGACAAGCTGGGGATGCGCGGGTCGGACACCTGCGAGCTCGTCTTCGCGGACTGCGAGGTGCCCGCCGAGAACGTGCTCGGCGAGGTCGGGCGCGGGACGCGGGTGCTGATGTCGGGGCTCGACTACGAGCGCGCCGTGCTGGCCGCGGGGCCGCTCGGCATCATGCAGGCCTGCCTCGACGTGGTGCTGCCCTACGTGCACGACCGCAGGCAGTTCGGCCAGCCTATCGGCGAGTTCCAGCTCGTCCAGGGCAAGGTCGCGGACATGTACGTCGCGACCCACGCGGCCAAGGCCTATGTCTACGCGGTGGCCCGCGCCTGCGACCGCGGCGAGACCACGCGGGAGGACGCGGCGGGCGCCATCCTCTACGCGTCGGAACGGGCGACGCAGTGCGCGCTGGACGCGATCCAGCTGCTCGGCGGCAACGGCTACATCAACGACTACCCGACCGGCCGCCTGCTGCGCGACGCCAAGCTCTACGAGATCGGCGCCGGCACGGGCGAGATCCGCCGGATGCTCATCGGGCGCGAGCTGTTCGCGAGGACGTCGGCGTAGCGCGGGCGGGCTCGCCGGGCTCGGGCCGCCCCGGCTTCGAGCGCTCCCCGCCGGACCGGACGCTCCGCAGCACCAGGTCGGAGAAGACGGCGGTGACGGCCGCGGGGTCGAGCCGGCCCTTCTCGTCGTACCAGGTGCAGATCCCGGACAGCATTCCCAAAATGCCGTAGGCCGCGACGGGCACGTCGGCGACCGCGAAGACGCCCCTCGCCTGCCCCGACCGCAGGATGTCGGCCAGGCGCCCCTCGTACCGCCTGCGGACCTCGGTCGCGCGCCGGCGGTGGTGCTCCTCAAGGCTCCGCAGTTCGGAGTTGACCACGAACACCTCGCGCTTGCGCTCGATGTGGTAGCCGACGTGGAACGCCACGAAGGCCTCCAGCAGCTCGATCGGGTCGTCGCGCCCCGCGAGCGCGGCGTCGAGGGCCGCGAGCAGCCGGCTCATGTGCTGCTCGTACAGGTGGACCAGCAGGCCCTGCTTGCTGCGGAAGTGGTTGTAGAGCGAGCCCTGCCGGAGGCCGACCCGGGCCGCGAGCTGGCGCAGGCTCATGCCCTCGTAGCCGTGCCGGTAGATGAGGTCGAGCCCGGCCTCGCTGATCGCCGCGATCGTCTTCGGGCCCGACGACCCCGCGGTGCGCGCCATGAACGGTCCCCGTTTGTCCGCTTGACGATAAGAACGGTTGACTGTTTTTATGAGGGCCGTGCCGAGCCGTGGCAACCGGGGCGTCCCGAACGCCGCACGCGGCTCGCGGGGGGACGGCGGGGGCGATGCTCGATCAGCGGTCCAGCTACGCCGACCTGCGCGACCGGTTCCGCTGGCCGCTGCCCGGCCGCTACAACATCGGGGTCGACGCCTGCGACCGGCACGCGGCCTCGGGCGCCCTCGCGCTGATCCACGTCGACGAGGCCGGGGCCGAGCGCCGGTACAGCTTCGCCGACCTCCGCGGGTTGTCCAACCGGTTCGCCAACGTGCTGGCGGCCCGCGGGCTCAAGCGGGGCGACCGGGTCGCGGTTCTGCTGCCCCAGGCGCCGGAAACCGCGGTGGCGCATCTCGCGGCGTTCAAGGCGGGCCTGATCAGCGTGCCCCTGTTCGAGCTGTTCGGGCCCGATGCCCTGAAATTCCGGCTCGCCGACAGCGGAGCCCGCGCGCTCGTCACCAGCCGCGCCGGCGCCGAGAAGGTGGCCGGGCTGCGCGACGGGCTCCCCGACCTCTCGGAGGTCTACGCGGTAGACGGGCCCGGGCCGGGCGCGGGGGACTTCCACGCCCTGTGCGCCGCGGCCTCCGACAGCTTCGAGCCTGTCGACACGGGGCCGGACGACCCCGCGATCATCATCTACACCTCCGGCACCACCGGCGACCCCAAGGGCGCGCTGCACGGCCACCGGGTGCTGCTTGGCCACCTGCCCGGCGTGGAGATGCCCCAGAACCTGTTCCCCCGGCCCGGCGACCGGTTCTGGACGCCGGCCGACTGGGCCTGGATCGGCGGGCTGTTCGACGTGCTGCTGCCCGCCTGGCACCACGGCGTCGCCGTGGTGGGGCACCGCGCCCGCAAGTTCGACCCCGAGGCGGCGCTGCGGCTGATGGTGGACCACGGCGTGCGCAACGCCTTCCTGCCGCCGACCGCGCTCAAGATGATGCGGCAGGCGCGTTCCACCCCCGTGCCGGGCCTGGCGCTGCGCAGCGTGGGCAGCGGGGGCGAGAGCCTCGGGCGCGAGCTGCTCGACTGGGGCCGCGGCGTCCTGGGCGTCGACGTCAACGAGTTCTACGGCCAGACCGAGTGCAACCTCGTGGTGTCGTCCTGCGCGACGCTGTTTCCCGCGCGGCCGGGCGCCATCGGCCGCCCCGTGCCGGGCCACGCGGTGGCGATCGTCGACGACCGCGGGCGCGAGAAGCCCGCGGGCGAGGTGGGCCACATCGCGGTGCGCCGGCCGGACCCGGTGATGTTCCTGGGCTACTGGAACAACGCGCGGGCGACGGCCGAGAAGTTCGCGGGCGACTGGCTGCTGACCGGCGACCTCGGGCGGCAGGACGAGGACGGCTACGTCTGGTTCCTGGGCCGCGACGACGACGTCATCACCTCGGGCGGCTACCGCATCGGCCCGGGCGAGGTCGAGGACTGCCTGCTGCGCCACCCCGCGGTCGCGATGGCGGGCGTCGTGGGCGCCCCCGACCCCGTCCGCACCGAGATCGTCAAGGCCTTCATCGTCACCAAGCCGGGCGTCGAGCGCTCGGACGCGCTGGCCGAGGACATCCGCGCCTTCGTCAGGACGAGGCTCGCGGCGCACGAGTACCCGCGCGAGGTCGTCTTCACCGACGACCTGCCGCTGACCGCGACGGGCAAGATCGTCCGGCGCGCGCTGCGCGAGCGGGGCGCGGCCTGATCACCAATCTCAAGGGAGGCACGTGGACCATGGACTTCAGCCGCCGACACTTCTTCCGCACCGCCTCGGGCGCCCTGGCCTTCGCGAGCGCCGCCGGCGTGCTGAAGGGCAGCGGGATCGCCGCCGAGGCGCCCATCAAGCTCGCCAACATCCTGGACAAGACCGGCGGCCTCAACATCTACTGCCTGAAGCAGATGAAGGGCGCCGCGATGGCGGTCGACGACCTGAACCGCGCCGGCGGCCTGGTCGGCCGCCCCGTGCAGCTTCTCTTCTACGACTCGCAGTCCAACAACCAGTTCGACTCGCAATACGCCATCCAGGCGATGGTGCGCGACAAGGTCGACGTCATCCAGAGCGGCGTCACCAGCTCCTCGCGCGAGGTGATCCGGCCGATCGTCGACAAGTTCAAGGGCCTGTACTTCTACAACGCGCTCTACGAGGGCGGCGTCTGCGACCGGCGCCACGTGGCGACCGGCATGGTGCCGGCCCAGCAGCTCGAGCCGCTGGTCGACTTCGTGGTCAAGGAGCGCAACGCCAAGACGGCCTACATCCTGGCGGCCGACTACAACTACGGCCAGATCACCAGCAAATGGATTCAGAAGTTCCTGCGCGAGAAGGGCGCCAAGGACCTGAAGGTCGAGTTCTTCCCCCTCGACGTCACCAACTTCGCCCCCGTGCTGAGCCGCATCCAGTCAGCCAAGCCCGACGCCGTGTTCTCGGCGCTGGTGGGCGACGCGCACGACGCCTTCTACCGCCAGTTCGAGTCCACGATCGGCAAAAAGAACATGGTTCTGGCCTCCGGGACCTACGGGGCCGGCCGCGAGAACGTGACGCTGAGCCCGCAGGAGAACGACGGCACGCTGATCGCGACCTCCTTCATCGACACCCTGCCGACGCAGGCCGCCAAAGACTTCGTCCAGCGCTTCAAGGCGTTCTCGGGCGAGAGCGACTACGTGGGCGAGTACGGCGAGCTCGGCTTCCGGGCCGTGATGCTGTGGGCGGAGGCCGTGAAGCGGGCGGGGAGCGCCAAGCCCGACGACGTCATCGCGGCGCTCGGCAGCACCACCTACGACGGCCCCGGCGGGCGCTACGTGATCGACGGCCAGACCAACCACACGGTGATGGACGTCCACATCGCGAGCGGCAACCGGACGGGCGGCTTCGACCTCCTGAAGTCGTTCTCGCAGCGGCAGCCCGCCGACACCCAAGCCGTGTGCGACCTGGGCAAGAACCCCAACGACACCAAGCAGTACGAGCCGCAGCTCTGAGCGCGGCGCCCCGCCCGTAAAAGTTCGAACCCGTCCCAGGGCTGCCGCGCCCGGACGTCCATCCCCGCGCCGCCGGACCTTTCTCGTCATTGCGAGCGGAGCGAAGCAATCCAGTCCGGGGCAGCCGCGACGGTCGCGGTTCTTTCGGGACCGTCGCGGCTGGATTGCTTCGCTGGCGCTCGCGGTGACGAAGAGCGGACCGGTTTCCACGGGCTGGAACGTCGACCGCGACCACCCATCCTTTTCCGGACCTGAAGCGCTTGGACGTTGCGAACACGCTCTACCTAGCCGTCTACGCCGTGGCCCTGCTCCTGCTGACCAGCCTGGGGCTCGCGGTGATCTTCGGCCTGATGAAGGTCATCAACCTCGCCCACGGCGAGTTCATGATGCTGGGCGCCTACGCCTGCGTCCTGTCGGTGGGCGCGGGCCTGCCGCTCGCGCTGGCCGTTCCCCTGGCCGGGCTGGCGGTGGGCCTGTTCGGGGTGCTGGTGGAGCGGGCGGTCATCCGCTTCCTGTACGGCCGCATCGTCGACACCCTGCTCGCGACCTGGGGCCTGTCGCTGCTGCTGGTGGGCGCCGTCACGACGCTGCTCGGGCCCCAGGCCCGCAGCGTCCCGACCGACTTCGGCAGCGTCGTCATCGGCGGCGTGAGCGTGCCGACCTACAACCTCGTGATCATCGCGGTGGCCGCCGGGGCCGCCGCCGCGACCTGGGCGCTCGCCCGGCTGACGCCGTTCGGGCTGCTGGTCCGCGGCACCATGCAGGACCCGGTCGTAGCCGGCGCGCTCGGGGTCAACCGGTCCGCGGTCTACATGGCGACCTTCGGCTACGGGTCCGGGCTGGCGGGCCTCGCGGGCGCCGTGCTGGTGCCGGTCACGGGCGCCTCGCCCACGATGGGCCTGTTCTTCGTCGCCAAGGCCTTCGTCACGGTGATCGTGGGCGGCCACCTGCCCCTCCTGGGGACGCTCGCGGCCTCGACCCTGTTCGGGGCGGTCGACGGGGTCGTGTCCTACCGGTTCAGCTCGGTGGCGGGCGAGATCTGCGTGCTCCTCATCGCCGTGGTGCTGCTCCGCCTGCTGCCGCTCGGCATCACGGGCCGGTTGCGGAGGGGGTTGTGAGCGCGGGGGAGTTCGCGACCGACGCCGCGGTCCCGCCGCGCCCGCGGTGGTGGGGCTTCGTGGCGCTGCTCGCCGCGGGCGTCGCGCTGACGCCGTCCTTCACCGACGCGGCGCTGCAGCTCGACGTGTCGGTGATCTTCGTCCTGGCGCTGCTGGCGCTCAGCATGAGCTTCCTGTGGGGCTACGCGGGCATCCTGAGCTTCGGCCAGACGGTGTTCTTCGGGCTGGGCGGCTACAGCTACGCGGTGCTGTCCATGAACTCCGGCGCGACCGGCTGGCCGCTGTTGGCCGCGGTCGCGATCCCCATGCTGTTCGCGGCCGTGCTGGGCGCCTTCGTGATCTACGGCCGCATCGGCGACATCTACCTGAGCGTGATCACGCTGGTGGTGACGCTGATCTTCGAGACCGCGGTCCGCTCCACCTCGGGGCCCGAGTACATGATCGGCACCGTCCGCCTCAACGGCCAGAACGGCATCCCCGGCATCCCGTCCCTGAACGTCCCGTGGGACCCCTCCACGCCGCTGTCCTTCGACGGCGTGTTCTACGTGGCGGGCGGCGCGGCGCTCGGAGCCTACGTGGGCCTGCGCCTGCTGCTGCTCACCCCCTTCGGGCGGGTCCTCGTGGGCATCCGCGAGAGCGAGCGGCGGATGGAGCTGCTGGGCTACGACAGCCGCCTCTACAAGCTCGCGGCTTTCGTGCTCGCTTCGGGCGTCGCGGCGCTGGCGGGTGCGCTCTACGCGGTGTGGGGCAATTTCGTGTCGCCCGAGATGTTCGGCCTCAACCAGGCCGCGCAGGTGGTGATCTGGGTGATCGTGGGCGGGCGCTCGACCCTGATCGGCCCGATCGTGGCGACCGGCCTCGTGCAGTACGGGAGCGAGTGGCTGGGCACCGTCGGGGTCGGCCAGGTCACGCTGGTGCTGGGCGCGGTGCTGCTCCTGTTCGTGCTGGTGTTCCCGCGCGGGCTCGTGCCGACGCTGGGCGCCCTGCTGTCCCGCCGGGGGACGCGCGCGTGAGCGCCGCCCCGCTCCTTGAGACGCTGCGCCTGGAGCGGCGCTTCGGCGGCGTGCGCGCGGTGGCCGACGTCGACTTCACCCTCGCGCCCGGCGAGTTGCGATGCCTGATCGGGCCCAACGGGGCGGGCAAGAGCACCTTCTTCAAGCTGCTGACCGGCCAGATACGGCCGTCGGGGGGCGAGATCCTGCTGGATGGCCGCAGCATCGTGGGCGCCGAGCCCCACGCGATCGCCCGCCGCGGCGTCGGCATCAAGAACCAGGTGCCGGTGGTGATGAACGGGCTCGCGGTGCGCGAGAACCTGTGGCTCGCGGCCCGCTCGCGCCTCAGGGGCAAGGCGGTCGACGCCAAGGTCGACGAGGTCGCGACCCGGCTGGGCCTCGCGGGCATCCTGGGCCGCCTCGTGGGGGAACTGGCCCACGGCCAGCGGCAGTGGGTGGAGATCGCGGCCGTGATGGCGCGCGAGCCGCGCCTCATCCTGCTCGACGAGCCCGCGGCCGGCATGAGCGACGAGGAGACCCACCGCACCGCGGCGCTGATCCGCGAGCTCAACCGCGACGCCACCATCGTGGTGGTGGAGCACGACATGCCGTTCATCCGCCAGATCGCCCGCACCGTGACCGTGTTCCACCGCGGCCGCATCCTGCTGGAGGACACGTTCGACCGGGTGGTCGAGAACCCCGCCGTGCGCGACGTGTACCTGGGACGGGGGGTCGCGGCGTGAGGCTCGCGGCCGACGGCCTTCACGCCGGCTACGACGGCATCCCCGTGCTGGCGGGGCTGTCGCTCGCGGTGGAGGACGGGGCCTTCGTGGGCGTGCTCGGCCACAACGGCATGGGCAAGACCACGCTGCTCAAGACGCTGGTCGGCATCCTTCCCGCCACCGCGGGCGAGATCCGGCTCGGGGGCGAGCCGATCACCCGGCTCCCCTGCGAGGCGCGGGTGCGGCGCGGGATCGGCTACGTGCCCCAGGGCCGCGGCATCTTCCCGGGTCTCACGGTGCGCGACAACCTGCGCTTCGCCGCGGTGGCGTCGCGCCGCCGGGCGGACGCGCTCGGCGCCGTCCTGGACGAGTTCCCACGGCTGAAGCCGCTGCTCGACCGGCCGGGTGGCGCGCTCAGCGGCGGCGAGCAGCAGTTGCTCGCGCTCGCCCGCGCCCTGATCCAGCAGCCGCGCGTCCTCCTGCTCGACGAGCCGACCGAGGGCATCCAGCCCTCCATCATCGACGAGATCACCGACCGGCTCCGCGCCATCCGCGAGGCGCGGGGCCTGACGGTGCTCCTGGTCGAGCAGAACGTCGACTTCATCAAAACCCTGTCGGACCGCGTGCTGCTGATCCAGAAAGGGGTCGTGACCCGCGAGGTCGCCAAGGACGCCCTGTCGGACGAAGCCGCCATGGGCGACTTCGGATGAACCGCACGCCGAGGAGGAAGGCCCATGCCCGACGACCTGAGCTATGACACGCTGACCGCGGTCGCGGAGCGCATCCGCACGCGGGCGCTGACCTCCGTGGCGGTCACGAGCGCCCAGCTCGACCGCATCGCGGCGCTCGACGCAAAGTACCGCAGCTACGCGACCGTGCTCGGCAACCGCGCGCTCGCCCGCGCCGAGCAGGCCGACCGCGAGACCGCGCGCGGCATCAGCCGCGGCCCGCTCCACGGCGTGCCGGTCGCGGTCAAGGACCTGTGCGACACGGCCTTCGCGCCGACGGGGGCCGGCACCACCATGCTGCGCGGCGTGACGCCCGGCCGCGACGCCACCGTGGTGGAGCGGCTGGAACAGGGCGGCGCCGTGATCCTGGGCAAGCTGTCCATGACGGAGGGCGCCTACACGAGCCACCATCCGGACAACCCCGGGCCGCTCAACCCGTGGAGCCCCGATCACTGGGTGGGCTCGTCCTCGACCGGCTCGGGGGTCGCGACCGCGGCCGGGCTCTGCTACGGCGCGCTCGGCTCCGACACCGGCGGCTCGATCCGCTTCCCCTCGGCGACCTGCAACCTCACCGGCATCAAGCCGACCTGGGGCCGCGTCAGCCGCCACGGCGTGTTCCCGCTCGCCGCCTCCCTCGACCACGTGGGCCCGATGACCCGCAGCGCCGCCGACGCCGCCGCCGTGCTGGGCGTGATCGCAGGGGCCGACCCACACGACCCGACCGCGCTGCAGGCGCCCGTGCCGGACTACCTCGCCGAATGCGGCAAACCCGTCCGCGGGCTCACGGTCGGCATCGACCGCGGCTTCGTGAGCGAGGGCATCGACCCCGAGGTCGTGGCCGCGCTGGGCGAAGCCGAGAAGGCGCTGGCGAGCCTCGGGATGAAGGTCCGGGAGATCGCCTTCCCTCCCACCGACAAGCTCGTCCGGGGCTGGATCCCGTTCTGCGCGGTCGAGACCGCGCTCGCCCACCGCGACACCTACCCGGCGCGCAAGGCCGAGTACGGCCCCGACCTCGCGGCGCTGATCGAGCAGGGGCGCGCGCTGTCAGGGTTCGACCTCGGCGACGTTTACCACGACCGGCTCGCCTTCTCGGGCGCGCTCGCGGCCCTGTTCACCACCGTAGACCTCGTCCTGGTGCCCACGATGCCGGTGCCGGTCCCGAGCCTGTCCAGGATGACGGAATACGGGCAGGACCCCGACGTGCTCCTGCGCATCCTGCGCTTCACGGCGCCCTTCGACTTCTCCGGCAGCCCCACGATCACGCTGCCGGCGGGGATCGACAGGGCCGGGATGCCGCTGAGCTGCCAGCTCGTGGGCCGGCCCCTCGCCGAGGACCTGCTCTGCCGGGCCGGCCACGCCTTCCAGCAGGTGACGGACTGGCACGCGCGCCGGCCCCCCGCGCTCGCCTGAGCCGCGCCCCGTGCCCGTCCTTTCCTCCGCGGTGTCCACGACCGGCGCGGCCTACCGCGAGAACCGCGACCGCATGGCGGCGCTCGCGGGCGAGGTCGAGCGGACGGCGCGCGCGCTGATGGCGGGCGGCGGCGAGGACGCCCGCCGGCGCCACCTCGCCCGCGGCAAGCTGCTGCCGCGCGAGCGGGTCGCCCACCTCCTCGACCCCGGCTCGCCCTTTCTCGAAATCGGCCTGTTCGCCGGGCACGGGATGTACGGCGGCGAGGTCCCGGCCGGCGGCCTGATCGCGGGCGTCGGCCGCGTGGCGGGGCGCGACTGCATGGTGGTGTGCAACGACGCCACCGTGAAAGGCGGCACCTACTACCCCGTGACGGTCAAGAAGCACCTGCGGGCCCAGGAGATCGCCGCGCAGAACCGCCTGCCCTGCGTCTACCTGGTGGACTCGGGCGGCGCCAACCTGCCCAATCAGGACGAGGTGTTCGCGGACCGCGACCATTTCGGGCGCATCTTCTTCAACCAGGCCACGATGTCGGCCGCGGGCATCGCGCAGATCGCGGTGGTCATGGGCTCCTGCACGGCGGGCGGCGCCTACGTGCCGGCCATGTCGGACGAGGCGATCATCGTCCAGGGGCAGGGCACGATCTTCCTGGCCGGGCCGCCGCTGGTGAAGGCCGCCACCGGCGAGGTGGTGTCGGCCGAGGACCTGGGCGGGGCCGACCTGCACGCCCGCACGTCCGGGGTCGCGGACCACCTCGCCCGCGACGACGCCCACGCGCTCGACCTCGCGCGGCGCAGCGTAGCCACCCTCGGCCCCCCTGCCCCGGCCGCCCTGGCGCGCCAGGCGCCCGAGGAGCCCCGCTACGACCCCGACGAACTGCTCGGCGTCGTACCCGCCGACGGGCGCAAGGGTTATGAGGTCCGCGAGGTGATCGCCCGGCTGGTGGACGGCTCCCGCTTCGACGAGTTCAAGGCGCTCTACGGCACCACGCTGGTGTGCGGCTTCGCCCACCTCCACGGCATCCCCGTCGGCGTCCTGGCCAACGCCGGGGTGCTGGTCTCGGAAGCCGCGCTCAAGGGCGCCCACTTCGTGGAGCTGTGCTGCGGGCGCGGCATCCCGCTCGTGTTTCTCCAGAACATCACGGGCTTCATGGTGGGGCGCGCCTACGAGGCGGGCGGCATCGCCAAGGACGGCGCCAAGCTGGTGACCGCGGTCGCGACCGCGGCGGTCCCCAAGGTCACGATGCTGATCGGCGGCTCGTTCGGGGCCGGCAACTACGGGATGTGCGGCCGGGCCTACGCGCCCCGCTTCCTGTGGACCTGGCCCAACGCGCGCATCTCGGTGATGGGCGGCGAGCAGGCCGCGAACGTGCTCGCGACCGTGCGGCGGGACGCGCTGGAGCGGGCCGGCAAGCCGTTCTCCGCCGAAGACGAGGACGCGCTGAAGGCGCCGATCCGCGAGCAGTTCGAACGGCAGGGGCACCCGCTCTACGCCTCGGCGCGGCTGTGGGACGACGGCATCGTGGATCCCCGCCGCAGCCGCGACGCGCTGGGCCTGAGCCTCGCGGCCGCCCTGAACGCCCCGATCGAGCCGACGCGGTTCGGCCTGTTCCGGATGTGAGGGGGGCGCCCATGTTCGACACCGTCCTCATCGCCAACCGCGGCGAGATCGCGGTCCGCATCGCCCGCACGGCCAGGCGCCTGGGCCTGCGCGTGGTCGCGGTCTACTCGGCCGCCGACCGCGACGCCCTGCACGTGGCCGCGGCCGACACGGCCGTCCGCCTCGGCCCGGCGCCCGCACGCGACAGCTACCTCGACGCGGACGCGATCCTGCGGGCGGCCCGCGCGAGCGGCGCCGGCGCCATCCACCCCGGCTACGGGTTCCTGTCGGAGAACGCGGGTTTCGCCGAGGCGGTCGAGGCCGCGGGGCTGGTCTTCGTGGGGCCGCCCGCCGCAGCCATCCGCGCCATGGGGCTGAAGGACGCCGCCAAGGCCCTGATGGACCGCGCCGGCGTGCCGACCGTGCCGGGCTACCACGGCGGCGACCCCGATCCCACCCGCCTCGCGGCCGAGGCGGAGCGGATCGGCTACCCGGTGCTGGTCAAGGCGGCGGCGGGCGGCGGCGGCAAGGGGATGCGCCGCGTCGACCACCCCCGCGAGTTCGCCGAGGCGCTGGCGGGCGCCAAGCGCGAGGCGCAGTCCGCCTTCGGCGACGACCGGGTGCTGGTGGAGCGCTGCCTGGTCCGGCCGCGCCACGTCGAGGTACAGGTCTTCGCCGACGCGCACGGCAACGCCCTGCACCTGTTCGAGCGCGACTGCTCGCTCCAGCGCCGCCACCAGAAGGTCGTCGAGGAGGCGCCCGCCCCCGGCATGACGCCCGCCGTGCGCGCCGCCATGGGGGAGGCGGCCGTGCAGGCCGCCCGCGCGGTCGGCTACCGGGGCGCGGGCACCGTCGAGTTCATCGCCGACGTGGCCGACGGGCTCCGCGCCGACCGCTTCTACTTCATGGAGATGAACACGCGGCTGCAGGTGGAGCACCCCGTGACCGAGATGATCACCGGGCTCGACCTCGTGGAGTGGCAGTTCCGCGTGGCCGCGGGCGAGGCCCTGCCCCTGCGGCAGGACCAGCTCGCCCCCTCCGGCCACGCCATCGAGGCGCGGCTCTACGCCGAGGACCCGGCCCAAAACTTCCTGCCGCAGACCGGCCGCCTGACCGCCCTCGCGCTCGCCGGGGGCGACGGCATCCGGGTGGACGCGGGCGTGCGCGAGGGCGACCTCGTGACGCCCTTCTACGACCCGATGATCGCCAAGGTGATCGCCCACGGGCCGGACCGCGCGGCGGCGCTCCGCCGGCTGCGGGCGGCGCTGGGGGCCAGCCGCGTCGAGGGCTGCGGCTCGAACCTCGCGTTCCTCCTGCGCCTGCTCGCGCATCCGGACTTCGTCCGCGGCGAGCCCGACACCGGCCTGATCGACCGCGACCTCGACGCCCTGGCGGCCGCGCCCGAGCCCACATCGACCGTGCTGGCGCTCGCGGCCGCCGAGGCCGCGGGGCTCCTGGCCCGGCCCGGAGGCGAGGGTCCCTTCGCGACGCTGGCGAACTTCCGGCTCTGGGGCGAGGCCGAGAAGACGGTGGTTCTGCTCGACCGCGGCGAGCCGCGGCAGGTCGCGACCGCGGCTCTCCGCGACGGCGCCGTCCGCGTCGGGACGGGGGCGGACACCGTGACCCTGCGGCTCGGGGAGCGCCGGGGCGACGGCGGGCTGACCGTGGAGGTGGACGGCCTCATGGAGCGCGTCGCGGTCGCGCGCGCGGGCGACGCCGTCACGGTGCGGACGGGCGCGGACAGCTACCGGTTCACCCTGCCCCGCGCGGCCGAGGCGGGCCCCGAGGCCGCCGCGGGCGGCACCGTCCGGGCCGTCATGCCGGGCGTGATCCGCGCGGTCCAGGTTGCCGTCGGGCAGGTCGTGGCGCGCGGCGACCCGCTCGTCGTCACCGAGGCCATGAAGATGGAGACCACGCTGGCGGCCCCGCGCGACGGCCGGGTCGCGAGCCTGGAGGTCTCGGTCGGCGACCAGGTCGAGGCGAACGCCGTGCTGCTGACGGTGGAGGCCACCTGATGGGCGGGCGCGTCGAGGTCTACGAGGTCGGCCCGCGCGACGGGTTGCAGAACGAGGCGCGGCCGGTCGCCACCGCCGACAAGGTCCGCCTCCTCGACCTCCTGTCCGCCGCGGGCTTCGCGCGCATCGAGGCGGCGAGCTTCGTGTCGCCCAGGCTCGTCCCGCAGATGGCCGACGGGGCGGAGGTGATGGCCCGCCTCCGGCGCCGCCCCGGCACGACCTACGCGGCGCTCGTCCCCAACGACCGGGGTTACGAGCGGGCGAGGGAGGCGGGCGCGGGCGAGGTGGCGGTGTTCGCCTCGGCGTCCGAGGGGTTCAGCCTCAGGAACATCAACTGCACGGTCGCGGAAAGCTTCGAGCGCTTCGCGCCGGTCTGCGGCGCGGCGCGGCGCGACGGCATCCCGGTCCGCGGCTACGTGTCCTGCGCCGTCGCCTGCCCCTACGACGGCCCGACCGCGCCCGCGGCCGTGGCCGCGGTGGCGGCGCGCCTCCTGGCGCTCGGGTGCCGCGAGATCGCGCTGGGCGACACGATCGGGGCCGGAACCCCGGACACGACGGCCGCCATGCTCGACGCCGTGCTCGGCGCCGTCCCGGCCGCGCGGCTGGCCGGCCACTTCCACGACACCCGCGGCCTGGCGCTGGCCTGCGTCGAGGCCGCCCTGTCGAAAGGGCTGCGCGTGTTCGACGCCGCCGTGGGCGGCGCGGGGGGCTGCCCCTTCGCGCCCGGGGCGCCCGGCAACGTGGCGACCGGCCGCCTCGCGGCCTTTCTGGCCGAGCGGGGGTTCGCGACGGGCCTCGACCCGTCGCGCCTCGGGGAGGCCGAGGCCTCCATGGCCCGCCTGCTCCGGCGGCCGTCATGAGCGGCGTCCGCCTGGCGGTGCAGGAGCGCGGCATCGCCCGCCTGACCCTGGCCCGGCCCGCCAAGCACAACGCCCTCGACGCCGCCGCCATCGCGGCGCTCGACGCGGCGCTGGAGCGGGTCGCGGCGGACCCGTCCGTCCGCGTCCTGGTCCTGGCGGCCGAGGGGCCCAGCTTCTGCGCGGGCGGCGACCTCGACTGGATGCGCGCGCAGGCCGACCGGACCAGGGCCGAGCGCGAAGCGGAGGCGGGCGCGCTCGCGCGCATGCTCGACCGCCTCGACCGGATGCCCAAGCTGGTGATCGGCGCCGTCCAGGGGCCGGCCTACGGCGGCGGCGTCGGCCTCGTCTCGCTCTGCGACGTGGCCGTCGCGACCCCCCGCGCCCGGTTCGCCCTCACGGAGGTGAGGCTCGGCCTGATCCCGGCCACGATCAGCCCCTTCGTGGTGCGCCGGATCGGCGCCCCGAACGCCCGGCGGGTGATGCTGAACGCCCGGCCGTTCGACGCCGCCGAGGCGTGCCGGCTCGGCCTCGTTTCCGAGGTCGTGGCGGAGGATGAGCTGGAGCGCGCGGTCGACCGGGAGGCCGGCCTCGCGCTGGCGTGCAAGCCCGGCGCGGTCGCCGACACGAAGGCGCTGATCCGGCGCCTCGCGGGCGGCGAGGCGCTCGGCGCCGCGCAAACCGCGGCCCTCCTCGCCGACCGGTGGGACACCGACGAAGCGAAGGACGGGATCGCGGCGTTCTTCGCCGGGCTGGAGAAGAAGCCACCCGACGCCCGCTCGTGACGCCCGCCGCGGCCAGGCCCCGTCCCCGGTCGTTCGAACGACGCGGCGACCCCTGGCGAGCCCTCTCGCGCCGCGGGTGCGGGTCGTGCGGGCGACGGCGGCCTCCGCTCCCGCTCGGCGGCCGGGCCGCCCTTTCCGTCACCGGGAGGCTGCCGCGGCGATCCGTCGAAGCTCGAAGCGCTGCAGCTTGCCCGAGGGCGTCTTCGGCAAGCCCGCGGTGAACACGATCGCACGAGGACACTTGTAGGGCGCGATCTCCCGCTTGACGTGCTCCTGGAGGGCGACGGCGAGGTCCTCGCCGGCGGCGGCCCCGGGGCGCAGCACCACGTAGGCCGTGACGACCTGGCCGCGCGCCGCGTCCGGGGCGCCGACGACGCCGCATTCGGCGACCGCCGGGTGCGACATCAGGGCGGTCTCGACCTCCGGCCCGGCGATGTTGTAGCCGGCCGACACGATCATGTCGTCCGACCGCGCCTGGTACCAGAAGTAGCCGTCCTCATCGACCAGGACGCTGTCGCCCGGCATGTTCCAGCCGTCCCGCACGTAGCTGGTCTGGCGGGGGTCGGCGAGGTAGCGGCAGCCGAGAGGGCCGCGCACGGCGAGGCGGCCCACGGTGTTGGGCGGCAGGTCGCGGCCGTTCTCGTCAACCACCTTCGCCTCGTAGCCGGCGAGCGGCTTGCCGATCGCGCCGGGGCGGACGTCCTCGGCGGCGGCGCTGAGATAGATGTGCAGCATCTCGGTGCCGCCCATGCCGTCGATCAGCTTGATGCCCGTGGCGGCGAGCCAGCGCTCGTAGGTGGCGCGGCCGAGCGGTTCGCCGGCCGACACGCAGCACCGCAGCGAGGACAGGTCGTAGTCGGCGAGCCGCGCCAGCACGGCCTTGTAGGCGGTCGGCGCCGTGAAGCAGATCGTGGCGCGATGACGCGAAACGGCGCGCGCGAGGTCGTCCGCCCCGGCCCGCTCCACCACGACGGCCGTCGCCCCGACCCGCATGGGAAACAGCAGGGTGGCGAGCCCGAAGGTGAAGGCGAAGGGCGCCGAGCCGATGAAGCGGTCGTGGGCCCGCGGCCGCACCACCTGGGCCGAGAAGCCGTCGCAGATCGCCAGCATGTCCCGATGGGCGTGCATGGTGCCCTTGGGCTCGCCCGTCGTGCCGGAGGTGAAGGCGATCAGGCAGATGTCGTCCGCCGAGGTGTCGGCGGCCTGAAACGCCGGGCTCTCGGCCGCCATCAGGCCTTCGAGCGCGTCCGGGCCGCCCCCGCCCCAGTGAACGACGCGCGCGAGCCCCGGGGCGAGCGACCGCGCCGCGTCCATCTCCCCGGCGAGCCGGTGATCGCACAGGGCGAGCGCGATGCGGGCCTTGGTCAACGGATGGGCGATCTCCCGGCCGCGCAGGAGCGGCATCGTGGCCACCACGATGCCGCCGGCTTTCAGCACCGCCAGGTAGGCGATCGCCATCGGGATGGTGTTGGCCCCGCGCAGCAGCACCCGGTTGCCCGTCTTCAGGCCGAGGCGGTTCACCAGCACGTTGCAGAGGCGGTTCACCCGCGCCTGGAGCTCGGCGTAGGTCAGGGTTTCCTCGTCGCCGGCCAGGCACGGGCGCGCGCCCTCCCCGCCGTCGACCCAGCGGTCGAGGAAGCACGCCGCGCAGTTGAGGCGCGGCGGATAGGCGTAGGCGGGGTGGCCGGTCAGCATGACGGGCCAGAGGTCGCGCGGCGGCAGGTTGTCGGCCGCGAACCCGTCGACGTAGCCGCTCGGCTCGGCGGTGGCGATGGCCGCGCTCACGCGGACCCGCCCCGCCTCAGGCCCCGGAGCCGACCGCGACGGCCCCGGTCCGGCCGGCGGGCGAGCGGGCGATGGCGACCAGGATCACCAGCGGGGCGGCCTCCACGGCCGCGAAGACCCAGGACGCGTCGGCGAACGACCCCGTCGAGCGGATCACCCAGCCCAGCGGCGAGGGCGCGACGAAGGTCGCCACGCCGCCGCTCACGGCCGCGTAGCCGACCGCCGCGGGCGCGCCCGCGTCCGGGTACGTCTCGCCGAGCAGGCTGAAGATGGCGCCCCCGCCCAGCACCGCGACGCCGCTCAAAGCCGCCGGGATGAACAGCGTTCCGAAGCCGGGCGGGGTGGCGGTGGCGACGGCCACGAAGCTGGGCGCCGACGCCGAGCGGCTTCACCCCCGACGCGGCCTCGACAACCGCGCACGCGACGCCGCGCTGGTGCGGCATCAGCGCCAGCCCCCCGATCCCGCCGCCCGCGATCACGACGCGCATGGACGCTCTCCAGTCGGTCCGCGACGCAGCCGCGGGTGACCCAGCTTAGCCCCATCGCCGGGCGCGCACGACGGGAGACCTCCGGGCTGCGACGGGCGTCGGGGTAACCCCGAAAGATCGGCTCGGGCGACCGCTGCCGATCCGGATCCCGGCTGCGACCGGGACGCCGTCGGGGCGGTCACCAGCCCCGGCCCGTCGCGCCCGCGCGCGCCGCCGAGGATCGGCGCGCGGGGATGCCGCGGCCCTCGGTCAGTCCGTCGGCGGCTGGGCCGCGACCAGCACGGGATCGGTCCGGTAGCGGTCGGGGAACAGCCGGCTCAGGTCGTCGATCTTGGGCAGGTCGTTGTAGGCGATGTAGGGGTAGGTGGGGTTGCGGGCCAGGAAGTCCTGGTGGTGCGCTTCCGCGGGGTAGAAGGCGCGGTCGGGCTCGACGCGGGTGACCACGGGCGCGTCGAAGGCGTGGCCGGCGTTGAGCTGGCGCACGTAGGCGTCGGCCACGCGGGCCTGCTCGGCGCTGACCGGAAACACGGCGGAGCGGTACTGCGTGCCGCTGTCGGGGCCCTGGTGGTTCAGCTCGGTCGGGTCGTGGGCCACCGAGAAGTAGATCTGCAGGATGCGGCCGTAGCTGATGACGCGCGGGTCGAAGGTGACCTTGACGGACTCGGCGTGGCCTGTGGCGCCCGTGCTGACCTGGTCGTAGCTGGCCGTGTCCGCGGCGCCGCCCGCGTAGCCCGACACCGCGCCCGTGACGCCCTTGACGTGCTGGAACACGCCCTGCACGCCCCAGAAGCAGCCGCCCGCGAGCACGGCCGCCTCGGTGCCGGCGGCCAGGGCCGCCTCGTCGACCGCGGGGGCGGGCACGACGCGCGCGCCCTCGGC
>CAXTDZ010000020.1:0-42695 GCA_964243035.1 uncultured Lichenihabitans sp. | reverse complement strand
GCCCCGGGCCGCCCGTCCGGCGGCGGCGTCGGGCGCCCGGTTCCCCGGGCCGAAACCCTTGCGCCCCGGGCCGCCCGGCAGCGCGGCCCCGTCGTCGTCCTGCGCGGGAGCGCCCTGGTCCTGCCCGGCGGGCGACAGGGCGTCCAGCACGCCCGCGAAGGCCGGGCCGGAGCCGGATGCGGCGGGGACGGCCCGGCCGGCCGCGACCGGACCGCCGCCGAACCCGGTCAGGACGGGCAGGCCGGCCGTCACGGCCTGCGCTCCGCCAGCAGGGCGTCGCCCGTCCGCAGGCTCGCCTGCGCCTGCCCGACCAGGGCCGGGAAGCGATCCGCCCCGCCCGCCTCGGCCGCCGCGCCACCCGCCCCGTCCCCCGCGTCCGCCCGCACCAGGCGCGCGACGTCCAGCGCGGCGTCGCGGATCGCCACGTCCCCGGCCGCGAGCTTCTCGCCGTTGATCGACTGCAGCAGCGTCAGGCCCCGCTCGTAGCCGTCCGACGTGATCAGCACGGCCCCGAGGTAGAGCGTGGCCCGCGCGGCGTCCCGCTCGCCGTTGGCCAGCACCGCGGCCTTGTCGGCCGCGAACCGCGCCACCGCGACCTGGCCCGCCAGAACCGCGGCGCGCGCGATCTCAAGGTAGTCGCGGCAGCGCTCCGCTTCGGGCAGTTCGACGAGCACGCTGTCGACCTGCCGCACCTGGGCGAGGTCGCCCTTGGCCGCGAGGCCGGTCGCGAGCGCCATCAGGCGCCGCCGGAAGTTGTCGGCGAAGATGGAGGTCCGGTAGCGGCGCGCGTACTGGCGGGACAGCATCAGCACCTTGTCGAGCGCGCCCGTGTCGGCGAGCAGGAAGATCTGGCGGCGCAGGGCCGCTTCCTCGACCAGGGTTCCGGGCACGAGCAGCCGCGCGAGGTCGAGCAGCTTGCCGGCCTTGGCGCTGTCGCGGTTGGACAGCAGGCTCGCCTCGACCAGCGCCAGGTGGCCGCCCAGCGTCGTGGGGAGGGTGGCGGGGTCGATGGGGCCGAGCAGGGCGCGGGCGACCTCGTCCTGGCCCTCGCCGTAGGCCAGCGCGCCCTTGAGCAGCGCGTCCACCTCGCCGGGCATCGTGGCCTTGTCCAGAACCGTGCGGATCACGGCCGGGTTGCCGCCGGCGAGCAGGAACAGCACCGCCGCGTGGGCGTTGCGCAGGTCGGCCCAGGCCGAGGGGGCGGTGGCCTCGAACTGGTCGGCGATGTGGGCCATCAGCCGGGGCTGGGCGGCCTGGGCCGCGGCGTCGCCGTGGGCGATCTGCTCCTGGAGGCCCTGGAGGGCGCGGATCATCACGTAGGGCGGGTTGCGGGGCGCGGGCGGCACCTCCGCGAGGCCCGCCCCCGGACGCGCCAGCGTGGCCAGCGCCAGGGCGGCGCACAAGATCCGGGCCCTCACGGGGCGACGTTCCGGATCAGGATCTCGACGCGCCGGTTCTCGGGCGCGTTGGGGTCCTTGGGGTTGCGGGGGTGGCGATCCGCGTAGCCCTCGACGGAGTCGATGCGCGCCTCGTCCAGGCCGCCGCGCACCAGCATGTAGTGCGCCATGTGGGCGCGGGCCGCCGACAGGCGCCAGTTGTCGTAGGTTTCGGACTTGAACGGGCGGCTGTCCGTGTAGCCGCGGATCACGACCCGGCCCTTCTCGGCCTTCAGCACCTTGCCCACCTTCTCCATGAGCGCGACGAGTTTGGGGGCCGGCAGGGCCGAGGCGCTCCCGAACATGGCGAAGTTGGCGCCGTCCGTGATGTCGATCAGCACGCCTTCGCCCGTCTGCTTGACCGCGAACCCCGGGGCGGCGCCGGGCTGGCCGCCCATGGCGGCCGTGATCCTGGCGCGCAGGTCGGCGGTGTGCCGGTCCTCGGCCGGGCTCGCGCCCGCGTCGTCCGCGGGGGCGGCGCCCGGGGGCGGCTGCTGGGGCTCGAAGGGGTCGCGGTAGGCCTCGCCCCCGCGCAGGCCGACCGCCCCCGAGCCGCCCTGGGTGCCCTCGGTCTCGGCCTTGGCGGCCGCGGCGCTCTTGGCCGACAGCTCGGCCAGGAGCTGGTAGGGGTCCTTGAACAGCTTGGATTCGTCGCGCTTGCCCGCCTTGTCGGCGTCGGCCACGTTCTTGTCGCTGGTGTCGGTGGCGTTCTGGCCGACGCCGTCCTTGCCGTCCTTGCCGCGCGCCTTGCCTTCCACCTTCTGGACCGGGGGCGGCGCCTTCTCCTTGGGGTCGTCCAGCCCCGGCTTCTGCGGGGTGGCGTCCACGAGCTGCACGGGGTTGAAGTAGCGGGCGATCACGGCCTTGGTCTTGTCGTTGGCCGAGATCAGCCACATGACCAGGAAGAAGGCCATCATGGCGGTCATGAAGTCCGCGAAGGCGATCTTCCAGACGCCGCCGTGGTGCTCGTCGTGGGCGCCCGACACGCGCTTGATGATGACGATCTCGTGGGCGTTGCCGTCGTCCATCCTAGAGGCCCTCCGCCATGGCGCCGCGCAGGCGCTCGGCCCAAGGGCCCAGAACCGAGCGGACCGTCGTGTCGCGGTCGGTGATCGCGACGTCGGCCGCGTCCTCCACCGCCTCGAACGCCAGCGCGGCCCCCGCGGGGGCGGAGGCCCGGAGCGCGTCCACGAGGTCGGCGGCCCCGCGCACGGTGACGAGCCGCCCGTCGGCCCCTCCCAGCAGCGCCGCGAGCGCGCCGCGCAGCTCGGCCAGTGCCCGGTCGCGCGCGTCGGCGTGGAGCACCGGCTCCAGAAGGTCGGCAAGCGCCTCGACGACCGCGGCCTCCACGGCGGCCAAGCCTTCGCGCAGGGCCGCGGCCAGGGTTTCGCCCTGCTCCGCGACCCAGCCCGCGCGCATGGCCTCCAGCGCCTCGGCCTGGGCGGCCTGGAGCGCCTCGACCTCGGTCGACAGTGTGGCGCGGCCCGCGGCCTCGCCGGCGGCGTGGCCCTCCGCCCTCGCCTCGGCGAGCTGGTCGGCGAGCGGCGGGCCCGCGAGCAGGTCCGGGCCGGCGTCGCCCTCGTCGAAGCACGCGAGGCCCGGCAGCACCGGCGGCGGGCGCCCGAAGTCGGTCAGGAACAGGGCGAGGGGCCGCGTCATGCCGGCACCGCGCCCACGTGCATCCACTGCTTCAGGATGGCGGCGGCCTGTTCTTCGTCGAACTCGATCATCTGCTCCAGCCGTTTCTGGGGCGAGCGGCGCGGCACGCTGGTGAGGTCCTCGATCAGGTTCGGCTCGCCGCTCCAGGCGTCGGCGCCGAGCTGCGGGGCGCCGACGTCGTCGAGCGTGGTGGCCGAGGGGTCGGGCAGGTCGGGCAGGATGATGTCGCCCCCCGCCTCGTCGGAGCCCGCGAGCCCCGTGCCGGACGCGCCCGCGCCGGGGGCCGACAGCACCCGGAGGAGCGGGCGGACGCCGAGCAGCATCACCAGCACGGTCACGCCCAGCACCACGGCCGCGTTGATCAGCGTGCCCGACTGCTTCACCAGCGCGTCGCCGAGCGAGGGCGTGGGCACGGGGTCGAGGTCGTGGTTCGCGCCCACGAAGTCCACGGCCATGACCTTGACGGTGTCGCCCCGCGCCTTCTCGATGCCGGCCGCGGTGGCCACGAGCTGCTCGACGTCGGCGAGCTTGCGGTCGAGGTCGGCGGCGGTCGCCTTCTCGCCCAGCGAGGCCTGCAGCGCCGCGCGGTTCAGAACCACCGCCACCGCGAGGTGCTCGATCGCGTAGCCCGCGCTGTTGGTGGTGACCGTCTTGGAGGAGATCTCGTAGTTGGTGAGCTCCTCGCGCTTCTCGTTCTGCTCGGCGGACTGCTTGCCGTCGCCCGCCGGCGGCTTGGCCAGCGTGGGCAGGTTCTGGCCGACCGAGGTGGGGGCCTGGGCGGAGCTGTTCTGCGAGTTCTGGGTGTCCTTCACCGTGCGGACCGAGCGCTCGACCCGGCCGTCGGGGTTGTAGGTGGTCTCGGCGGTCTGCCGGGTGTCGGTGTTGAGCTTGGCCGTGACGCTGATCTGGAGGTTGTCGGGGCCGAGCGAGGGCACCAGCGTCTTGCGGATGTTGTCGCCCACCTCGCGGCCGATCATCTTCTCCAGGTCGAGCATGCGGTTGGGGGCGCCCGACGCGGTGTCGTCGCCCGACGCCAGCAGCGCGCCGTCGGTCGACAGCACGGTGACCTCGTCGAGCTTCATGCCCGGCACCGCGGCCGCGACCAGGTGGCGGATCGCCTGGGCGGTGCGGGTGTCGTCGGCCGAGGCCATGCGGATCACGACGGAGGCGGAGGCGGGCTGGCTCGCGCGGCGGAACGAGCCCTCGTCGGGCATCACGAGGTGGACGCGGGCGGCCTTGACGCCCGCCATCTGCTGGATGGTGCGGGCGAGCTCGCCCTCCAGCGCGCGGACCCGCGTCACGTCCTGCATGAAGGAGGTGAGGCCGAGCGAGCCGAGCTTGTCGTAAAGCTCGTAGCCCGCGTTGGTGGAGTGCGGCAGGCCCTTCTCGGCGAGCAGCATGCGCGCCTGCGCGGTCTGGCCGTAGCGCACCAGCACGGCGGTGCCGTCGGCGCTCACGTCGAAGGGGATGTCGGCGTCGCGCAGCGCGGCCCCGATGCTGCTCACGTCCTGCCTGTCGAGGCCGGCGTAGAGGGTCTCGCTCGCGGGGCGGCTCAGGTAGTAGCCCCCGACGGCGGTCACGGCGAAGATCAGGGCCCCCACGGCGCCGAGCGCCGCGAGCTTCCTGCCCCCAAGCTGCAGCAGGTTGGCGAGAACCCGCTTCGCCTGTTCCGTCACGTTCATCCCGGCCTCGATCCGCGCCCCGCCGTCGGGTTACGAAGATCGGCCGTTAACCTTGTGCGAGGGTGATGGCGGGCCGGGCCCGGCCCGGGGCGCTCAGAACAGGTCCAGCTCGCCCGCGGGGCCGGCGGGCGCGGCCCGCCCGTCGGCGCCGCGCAACCGTGCCGCGAGGTCGCTCAGCGGCAGGCGGTCGAGCAGCGCGGCCACGGGCTCGCGCGCCCGGGCGCGCGAGCCCGTGGGCAGCAGGTCCGCCATCAGCGCGGCCAGGCTCGCCAGCACCTGCTCGACGCGGTCGAGGTCCTGGAGGTCGCGCAGGATCCCGGCCCCGAGCGCGCCCGCCCCCTCCAGCGCCGGGCCGAGGCTGCCTTGCAGCGCCTTCACCGCCGCCGCGGTGGCCGCCAGCTCCGCGCCGACCCGCGCGAGGACCGCCGCCTCGGCCTGGTCTTGGCCCTGTCCGTCCATTCGGTTCCGGCCCCCTTCAGAACAGTTCGACGCTGCCGGACTGCGGCGCGACGGGCGCGGGCGAGGGCGCGGGCCGCTCGGCCACGCGCTCGCTGGGCGCCAGGAAGCCGCGGCGCGCCCGGCCCGACACGGGCCAGAACTGCAGCCGCCGCCCCCGCGTGCCGCCCAGGCACTCGCCCACCAGCGTCAGCCGCTCGGCGCGCACGAAGTCGCGCGCGAAGGCGGCGTTCTGGGCGCCCACGTCCGACAGGCCGGACACGGTGGCGGCGCCCCCGAACAGCTTGACCTCCAGCCGGTGGCGCTGCGCGCCGCGGGTGAGCAGCCCGTTGACGAGCAGTTCCATGGCGTGGACGCCGTAGCGCTCGGCCGCCCCCCGCGCCTCGCCGGCCGAGCCGGGCAGCAGGAAGTGGTTCAACCCGCCCACGCCCGCGAGGGGGTCGCGCATGCAGGCCGCCACGCAGGAGCCCAGCACGGTGGCGAGCACCAGGTCCGCCTCGTCGCTGATGCGGAACTCGCCCTGGATGACGTGAAGCGTGCGGAAGCCCCCCTCCTCGCTCCGCGCGCGCGCGAGCAGGCTCATTGCAGCGCGCCGAACACGGCCTCGATCTTCTTGCGCAGCTCGGGCACGTCGACGGGCTTCTTCAGGTAGTTGTTGACCTGCAGGCTCATGGCGAGCTGGAGGAACTCCTTGCTCTCCACCCCGGTGAGCAGGAAGAAGGCCGACTTCTTGGTGGGCGGGTTGGCCCGCACGGCGCGCAGCAGCTCCACGCCGTTGAGCTTGGGCATGTGGTAGTCCGAGATCACCAGGTGGGCGGGCTGCTGCTTGAGCATGGTCAGCGCCTCCTCGCCGTCCTTGGCCATGGCGACGTTGCTGATGCCGATGTCGGCGAGCCCCGAGCGGATCAGCAGGCGGCTCGTCTGCTGGTCGTCGGCGATCAGGACTTTCAGGGCGGACGCTAGCGGCATGGGTCAGCTCGCTCGGTTGGTGAGGGTCAGGAGGTCGGGGCCGATCCTGCCCAGGGGCAGTTGCCGCTCAACGGCACCGAGTTCGTGGGCCGCCTTGGGCATGCCGTAGACCAGGGAGGTCGCGGCGTCCTGCCCGACGGTCGAGGCGCCCGCCTGGCGCATGGCGAGCAGGCCCTTGGCGCCGTCCCGGCCCATGCCGGTCAGGATCACGCCGACCGCGTGGGCGCCCGCGACCCTGGCGACCGAGTTGAACAGCACGTCCACCGACGGGCAGTGGCCGTTGACGGGCTCGGCCGCCTTGAACCGGCAGCGCAGCGCGGTGCCGCCCACCACCTCCAGGTGGTGGGTGGGGCTGCCCGGCGCGATGTAGACGCGGCCCTCGGCGAGCGGCGCGCCGTCGGTCGCCTCCGCCACCGTCGGCGCGCACAGCCGGTTGAGCCGCTCCGCGAAGCTCCGGGTGAACACGGGCGGCATGTGCTGCGTGATGACGGTGGGCGGGCAGTTGGCCGGAAACGACTGGAGCAGCGTGGACAGCGCTTCCACCCCGCCCGTGGAGGAGCCGATCGCCACCACGCGGCCGTCGGGATGGTAGGCGCGGCCGGCGCGGGGGGCGTCGGGTTCGGCGCGGCGGCTCGCGCCGAGGCCGCCGCGGTCCACCCTGGCGTCCGCCGCGGTGCGGATCTTGCCCACGAGGTCGTCGAACAGCGAGCGGTCGCCGGGCTGCGGCTTGGCGATGCAGTCGACGGCGCCGATCTCCAGCGCCCGGATGGTGGCGTCCGCCCCCGCCCCGGTGAGGTTGGACACCATGATCACCGGCGTCGGCCGCAGGCGCATGATCTTTTCCAGGAAGTCGAGCCCGTTCATCTTGGGCATCTCGACGTCGAGCGTGACCACGTCGGGGTTGAGGGCCTTGATGGCCTCGCGCGCCTCGATCGGGTCGGCGGCCTCCCCGATCACCTCGATGTCGCCGGCGGTCGCGAGCACGGCCCCGATCAGTTGGCGCATGCTCTTGGAATCGTCCACCACGAGGACGCGGGTCTTTCTCATCAGGGTCTCCCCACGCGGCGATAGGCCGTGGTCGCGGCCGGCGTGAACAAGGACAGGGCGGGGCCCGCGAGCCGTTCGGAATGGCCCATGCAGAGCAGGCCGCCGGGCGGCAGCAGGTCGGCGAAGCGGCTCCAGATGCGCTCCTGGGTGGCCTCGTCGAAGTAGATCACGACGTTGCGGCAGAAGATCACGTCGAAGCGGCCCCGCATGGGCCAGGAGCCCACGAGGTTGAGCTCGCGGAAGCTCACCAGCGCGCGCAGGTCCTCGCCCACCCGGAACCGGCCGCGGCCGTCGCCGGCGGCCACGAAGAAGCGGGACCGCTCGGCGCGCGGGACGGCGGCCAGCACGGACTCGTCGTAGACGCCGGCCGAGGCCTCGGCCAGAACCTCGGTGTCGATGTCGGTGGCGAGCACCTTCACGTCGCGGGAGGCCGCGTCCGGCATCAGCTGGAGGATCACCATGGCGATCGAATAGGGCTCGTGGCCCTTGGAGCAGCCCGCCGACCACACGCGCACCCGCTTGCCGGCCTTGGCCTCGGCCAGCAGGCTCGGCAGCACGCGGTCCCGCAGGTGGTCGAAGTGGTGCTGCTCGCGGAAGAAGCTCGTCACGTTGGTGGTGAGCGCCACCAGCATCTGCTTGCGCTCGTCCAGGCCCCGCTCGTCCGCCACCAGCGCGCAGTAGTCCCGGAACGAGCCCAGCCCCAGGAGCCGCAGCCGCTTGGCCAGCCGCGAGTAGACCAGCGTCGCCTTGGTTTCGGGCAGGAAGATGCCGGCGTCGGCGTGCAGCATGGCCGCGATCGCCTTGAAATCCTCGGCGCTGAGCAGCAGGTCGCCCTCCACGAGGCCCTGCCTGCCGGTTGCGCGGGCGACCGACGCCGTCACGCCGCGACCCTGTCGGGGGCGGGCAGGATCTGGTCCAGCGCGATCAGGCTGATCATGCGGCCTTCCACGGCCAGCACGCCGCGCACGAAGCTCCGCGCCAGGTCGGAGGCGACCTCCGGGGTGGGCTGGATGGCGTCCTGGGTGACGGTCAGGATGTCGGACACGGCGTCGACCAGCATGCCCACCACCTGGGCGCCCACCTGCGCCACGATGATGACGTGGCGCGCGGAGGGATGCGTCTCGGGCAGGCCGAAGCGCACCGCCAGGTCGACGATCGGCAGCACCGCGCCGCGCAGGTTGATGACGCCGCGCACGAAGCCCGGGGCGTGGGGCAGCGCGGTGGCGGGCGTCCATCCGCGGATCTCGCGGATCGACATGATGTCCACGCAGAACTCCTGGTCGCCGATGCGGAAGGAGATCAGTTCGCGGGCCGCGGAGGGGTCGGCTTTCGGCTTGTCGGTCATGGGGGCGGTCTTATCCTGCGAGGGCGAAGGCGGGCTGCTCGAAGCCGGGCGCCTCGCTCAGCGCGTGGACCACGGCGTCGACGTCCAGGATCAGGGCCACGCGGCCGTCGCCCAGGATGGTGGCGGCCGCGATGCCCGGCACGTGCTGGTAGTTGGCTTCCAGGCTCTTGATCACGACCTGGCGCTGCCCCTGGATGGCGTCGACGAGCAGCGCGCTTCGCCGGCCGCCCTCGGTTTCCACCAGCAGCGCGATGGAGCTCTTGGGGTCGGCGGGCTCGGGGCGGTAGCGGAGCACCTGGCCCACGTCCACGAGCGGGATGAAGCCGTTGCGCACGCTGACCACGCGCGACCCCTCGCCCATGGCGTGCACGGCGGTGGCCTTGGGCAGCAGCGTTTCAACCATCGCGGTCAGCGGCACCACCAGCGTCTGGCCCGCCACCGTCACCACCATGCCGTCAAGCACGGCCAGCGTGAGCGGCAGGCTCAGCGTGAAGGTCGAGCCCAGGCCGGGCCGCGACGCGATGGAGATGCGGCCGCCGAGCGCCTGGATGGAGCGCTTGACCACGTCCATGCCGACGCCGCGTCCGGAGATGTCGGACACCTGGCTGGCGGTGGAGAAGCCCGGCAGGAAGATGAGGTTGTCGACCTCGTCGTCGGTGAGCGGCGCGTCGGCGGCGATCAGGCCCTTCTCGGCCGCGATGGCCTTGACCCGGGCGCGGTTGATGCCGGCGCCGTCGTCGGCCACCTCGATCACGATGCGGCCCGAGCGGTGCAGCGCGGACAGCCGCACGATGCCCTCGGCGGGCTTGCCCTTCTCCAGCCGCACCGCGGGCTTCTCCAGCCCGTGGTCGATGGCGTTGCGGATCATGTGGGTGAGCGGGTCGGACAGCCGCTCGATCACGGTCTTGTCGACCTCGGTCGCCTCGCCCTCGGTGACGAGGCGCACGGTCTTGCCCGTGAGCGCCGCCACCTCGCGCACCAGCCGCGGCATCCGCTGGAACACGCTCTTGACCGCCTGGGCGCGGATCGCCATCACGCTGTCCTGGATCTCGCGGGTGAGCTGTTCCAGCTCGTCCAGGCCCACCGCCACCGCCGACACGCGGGCGAGGCCCGCCTCGTTGACCCGCTCGGCCAGCATGGCCTGGTTGATGACGAGCTCGCCCACCAGGTCGATCAGCCGGTCGACCCGCTCCAGGTCCACGCGGATCGTGGGGGCGGGCGCGTTGGCGCCCTTGCGCTCGGCGCCGCCGTCGTCGGGCCCGGTCGGGGGAGCGTCGGCCTTTTCCGGCTTCGCCTCGACCGTCGCGGCCGAGACCGCCTCGGGGAGGTCCGGCTCGGGGTCCGGCACGTCCAGGCCGGGCAGGTCGAGCGCGGGCAGGTCGAGCGCGGGCCCTTCGGACGGGGCTGCCGCGAGCGGCTCGATCGTCAGCTCGCAGTCCCATTCCACGAAGTCGAAGACCTCGCGGACGGCGCTCTCGTCCTTGTCGGTCTGCAGCTCCACCGTCCAGGACAGGTAGGCGCCCTCGGGGTCGAGCTCGGCCAGGGCGGGCACGCCGGAGGGGTCGCAGGCGACCGTCATGGCGCCGAGGCGTTCCAGCTCGCGGAACAGCACAACGGTGTCGTTGCCCTTGGCGTAAAGGTCGGGCCGCGGCGCGAAGGCGATGCGGAACCCCGCGGGCGCGGGCGCCCCGAAGCCGCCCAGGTCGCCGAAGTCGTCCAGGTCGATCGCGACCGGGACGAACACGAACTCCTCCTCGGGGGCCGCGGCCGCGCCGGCCGGCTCCTTGCCCGCCAGCGCTTCCAGCTCGCGGACGAGGCCCGCCGAGCGCTCGGGCGGGAGCACCTGGTCGGCGCGGGCCGCGCGGACGTGGTCGGCCAGCACGTCGGCGGCGCGCAGCATCACCTTCAGCACGTCGGGCCCGGGGTGGAGCTTGCCCGTGCGCACCAGGTCCATCGCGCTCTCGAAGACGTGCGCGAACTTGACGAGGTCGCCCAGGTTGAAGGCGCCCGCGCCGCCCTTGACGGAGTGCACCGCCCGGAACACCGCGTTGACGGTCTCGGGGTCGTGGTCGCCGCCGTCGATGGCGAGCAGGCCCGTTTCGAGCTCCGCGAGCTGCTCCTCACATTCCTGGAAGAAGGTCTGCTTGATGGCCGCCATCGTGTCCAAGCGCGCGAACTCCCCTTTTTGGCTGGTCAGGTCAGGCGGCCACGCGGCGCACGGCGTCGACGAGCTTGACGGGGTCGAAGGGCTTGACGATCCAGCCCGTGGCGCCGGCCTGGCGGGCGCGGCTCTTCTTCTCGACGCTGCTCTCGGTGGTCAGCACCAGGATGGGGGTCGCGCGGTGGCGGCCCTCGCCGCGCACGTGGGTGATGAAGCCGAACCCGTCCATCCGGGGCATGTTGATGTCGGTGATGATGACGTCGGGGCTGGCGCCGTTCAGCACTTCGAGCCCGTGCACGCCGTCCTCGGCCTGGATCACGCTGTAGCCCGCCGCCGACAGCGCCATCTTGAGCATGTCGCGCATGGTGCGGCTGTCGTCGACCGTCAAAACCGTCTTGGTCACAGGCTTGGCTCCTCGATCGGAAGGGCGGAATGGAGCCCGATCAGGCGCAGCGCCTCGGTGAGCGCGTCGGACGGTCGGGTGATCTTGAACTTGGCCCGGTCACCCTCCCAGGCGGCCTTGGCGGCCAGCAGGACCTGGACGCACTGGGTGCCGACCCGCCCCACCGCGGAGGCGTCCAGGACGACGTCCGTGCCCCGCGCGGCCCGCAGCGTCTTGGCGAGCTCGCCGGCCTGGGTCAGGTCGAGGGTTTCGGGCAGGACCACGGTCTGCGCGGCCGGGCGTCGTTGTCTCGGCATCGTGGGCTCGGATCCGGGCTGGGACGGGTGGGCGCGGCACGCCGCGTTCGGGGGATCACGTCGCGCCCGGCCCGGTCGGCACCGATTCGTTCGCGACGTTCCCGAAGGGTCGCGTAAATTTATTGTGAGTGGATTAAAGGTGGGTGCGCGAGCCCGCCCGGGCCGCATGAATTTCGGGCGGCCCGTTCGCCATGCTTCGGCCGCCATCGCATGAGAATGAGCGTTCATTCTCGCGAGTTGCCGCATGACCTGCCTCGACCAGACGCCGTCCCGCGCCGCCGACCCGATGGAAGGCCGGCGCACGCGCATCCTGGCGGCCGCGGCCGGCTGCTTCGTGCGCGCGGGCTTCCACAAGACCACGATGCACGACGTCGCGGCCGAGGCGGGGATGAGCGCCGGCAACGTGTACCGCTACTTCCCGTCCAAGGACGCGGTCGTCGAGGGGCTGGTGGCGCGGGACCGGGCTGAGGTCGCGGCGGGCTTCGAGCGCCTCAGCCCCGCCGATCCGGCGGGGTCGCTGGCCGCGCTGGTGCGGCGGCAGGTGCTGGGCTGCGGGCGCGAAACGGCCGTGCTGCGCCTGGAGATCTGCGCGGAGGCCACGCGCAACCCGGCCATCGCGGGCGTCATGGACGCGTTCGAGGCCGAGGTGATGGCCTCGCTGGTGGCCTTCTTCGAGGCCGCCGCGGCGGCCCGGGGCACCGCGGGCCCGGCGGACCCGCGGGCGCTGGCCGAACTGGTGACGACGTTTCTGGGCGGCGTGATGGTGAACCAGGCCATGGGAGCCACGCCGGAGGAGGGCGAGCGGCGCCTGGACGATCTGCTCGCCATCGTGGGCTCGACGCTCGACGGGCGGCTCGCCCCGTCGGGCGACCGGGGCGCGGAGGCCCGGCGATGAGGCGCGCGGCTCTGCTCGCCGCGGCCTTGGCGATCGGCCTGGCCGCCCCGCGGGCGGGCGCCGCCGAGCCGGACCCCGCGCTGCCCGTGGTCAGCACGGTCACCCCCGCGGTGCGCGAGATCGTGGAACGGGCGCTGGTGTCGGGCACGCTGGTGCCGCGCGACGAGGTGCTGGTCGCCCCCGAGGTCGACGGGTTGCGCGTGACGGAGTTATTGGCCGAGGAAGGCGACCGCGTCGCCAGGGGCCAGGTGCTGGCCCGGCTGTCGCGCGAGATGGTGGACGTGTCCATCGCCCAGAACGCCGCCGCGCTGAGCCGCGCGCAGGCCGCCGTGGACCAGGCCCGCAGCTCCATCGACCAGGCCGACGCCTCGGCCGTGGAGGCGCGGGCGGACCTCGACCGCGCGCAGGCCCTGATCCGCACCGGCAACGCCACGCAGGCGACCCTTGAGCAGCGCGTGTCGGCCGCCCGGAACGCTGACGGCCGCCTGGCGGCCGCCCGCAGCGGCCTCGCCATCGCCCTGGCCGACCTCGCCCAAACCAGGGCCCAGCGCGACGAGCTCGACCTGCGCCTGGCGCGCACGGAGGTCCGCGCGCCCGTGGACGGCGTCGTGAGCCGCCGGAGCGCGCGGGTCGGCGCCACCGCCTCGGTCGCGGGCGAGCCGCTGTTCCGCCTCATCGCCCACGGCACGGTCGAGCTCGAAGGGCAGGTGACCGAGTTCGGCCTGGCCCGGATGGCGGTCGGCGCCCCGGCCGTCGTGGACGTGGGCGCCGTCAAGTCCGTGGCGGGCCGCGTCCGCGCCGTCTATCCGGA
Organism: uncultured Lichenihabitans sp.; assembly: GCA_964243035.1. Taxonomy (GTDB): domain Bacteria; phylum Pseudomonadota; class Alphaproteobacteria; order Rhizobiales; family Beijerinckiaceae; genus Lichenihabitans. The sequence goes on along the minus strand of CAXTDZ010000020.1, from coordinate 29,535 downwards.
GGTGGACCGCGCCACCCGGCTGGGCGTGGTGCGGGTCACGCTCGACCCGGACCCGGCCCTGCACGTCGGCGCCTTCGCGCGCGGCGAGATCGAGGTCGCGCGCCACCGCGGGGTCGCGGTGCCGCTGTCGGCCCTGCTCTACGGCGAGAACGGCGACACGCGCGTCTTCGTGGTGGCCGAGGGCCGCGTGGCGGAGCGCCCGGTCCGCACGGGCCTGACCGCGGACGGCTACGTGGAGGTCACGCAGGGCGTGGCGGCGGGCGACACGGTTGTGGCGCGGGCGGGCTCCTTCCTGCGCGCGGGCGACGCGGTCCGGACCGCGCCCGCGGACGCGGGCGTCTCGGCCAAGCTCTGAGGAAACCCGCCCCATGCGCCTCAACGTGTCGGCCTGGGCCATCCGGGCGCCCATCCCGCCGCTGGTGCTGTTCACCGTGCTGCTCGCGCTCGGGCTGTTCGGCTTCGCGGCGCTGCCCATCACCCAGTTCCCCAACATCGACCTGCCGATCGTGTCGGTGGGCATCACCGAGCAGGGCGCGGCCGCGACCGAGCTGCAGACCCAGGTCACCAAGCGCGTCGAGGACGCGGTGGCGGGCGTCGCGGGCGTCAAGCACATCACCTCGGCGGTGGCGGAGGGCTCCTCCACCACCACGATCGAGTTCCGGCTGGAAACCAACAGCGACCGCGCGCTGAACGACGTCAAGGACGCGGTGGCCAAGATCAGGACCGACCTGCCGCGCACCATCGACGAGCCCATCATCAGCCGCATCAACGTCGCGGGCCTGCCCATCCTGGTGTACGGCGTGTCGGCGCCCGCCATGACGCCCGAGGACCTGTCGTGGTTCGTGGACGACGTCGCGATCCGCCAGCTCCAGGGCGTGCGCGGGGTGGGCGGCGTGGAGCGGCTGGGCGGCGTGACGCGCGAGGTCCGCGTCGAGCTCGACCCCCTGCGCCTGGCGGCACTCGGCGTCACGGCCGCCGACGTCAACGCCCAGCTCCTCCTGACCAGCGCCGACATGGCGGGCGGCCGCGGCGCGCTCGGCGGCGCGGAACAGTCCATCCGGACGCTGGCGGGCGCGCGCAACACGGACACGCTCGCCCAGACCTCGGTCGTGCTCGCGGGGGGCCGCACCGTCCGGCTCGGCGACCTCGCGAAGATCGTCGACACCGCGGCCGAGCCGCGCACCTTCGCGCGGCTGAACGGCAAGCCCGTGATCGGGCTCGCCATCACCCGCGCCACGGGGGCGAGCGACGCCTCCGTGGCGGACGCGGTGGCGGCCAAGGTCGCGGAGCTGGGGCGCACCCGCCCCGGCGTGCGCTTCACGGCCATCGACTCGGCCGTCGCCAACACGATCGGCAACTACGAATCCGCCATGCACGGGCTCGTGGAAGGCGCGGCGCTGGCGGTGCTGGTGGTGTTCGTGTTCCTGCGCGACTGGCGCGCGACGCTGATCGCGGCCGTCGCGCTGCCGCTCTCGGTGCTGCCCACCTTCTGGATCATGAACGTGATGGGGTTCTCGCTGAACCTCGTCAGCCTGCTCGCCATCACGCTGGTGACGGGCATCCTGGTCGACGACGCCATCGTCGAGATCGAGAACATCGCGCGCCACATCCGCCTGGGCAAGCGCCCGTTCCAGGCCGCGCTGGAGGCCGCCGACGAGATCGGGCTCGCCGTGATCGCCATCACGGCCACCATCGTGGCGATCTTCGCGCCCGTGAGCTTCATGGGCGGCATCGCGGGGCAGTACTTCAAGCAGTTCGGCCTGACCATCGCGGCGGCCGTGTTCGTGTCGCTGCTGGTGGCGCGGCTGCTGACCCCGGTGCTGGCCGCCTACTTCATGCGCAGCCACGGCCACGCCGAGGAGCGCGAGGGGCCGGTCACGCGCCTCTACCTCAGCGTCGTCACCCTGTCGGTGCGCCACAAGTGGGCGACGCTGGCCGTGGGCCTGGCGCTGTTCGCGGCGTCCATCGCGTCCACGGGGCTGCTGCCCTCGGGCTTCCTGCCCAAGGAGGACCACGCGCGGGCGCAGTTCGCGGTGGAGCTGCCGCCCGGCAGCCGGCTCGCCGACACGGCCGCCGTGACCGACGCGCTCGCGGCCCGCATCCGCGCCCTGCCGGAGGTCGCGAGCGTCTTCGTGGACGGCGGCCGCGCCCTGCCCGACAAGAACGAGGTGCAGCTCGCGACCCTCACCGTCGAGCTCACCCCCAAGGCCGAGCGGTCCCGCACGGAGGAGGAGGTCTCGACCGCCGTGCAGGCGATCCTGCGCGACCAGCCGGACCTGCGCTTCTGGGCGCTCAACGACAACGGCCAGCGCGACGTGGCGCTGGTGGTGCGCGGCCCCGACCTCGCGGTGGTGACCGAGCAGGCGGCGAAACTCCAGCGCGACATGGCCGCCATCCCCCACCTCGTCAACGTGCTCTCGACGGCGCCCCTCGACCGCACGGAGATCCGCGTGAGGCCCCGGCCCGACGCCGCGGCCGACCTCGGCGTGTCCACGGCCGCGATCGCCTCCACGGTGCGCGTCGCGACCCTGGGCGACATCGACGCCAACCTCGCCAAGTTCACCGACGGCGACCGGCAGGTGCCCATCCGCGTGGAGCTGCCGGAGGCCGAGCGCGGCGACCTGGAGGCGCTGCGCGCCCTGCGCGTGCCCGTCACGGGCGGCGGCGCGGTGCCGCTCAGCGCGGTGGCCGACGTGTCGCTGGGCCGCGGCCCCACCGCGATCGAGCGCTACGACCGCGCCGTCCGCGTGGCGGTCGAGGCCGACACGCAGGGCTCCGACGCGCTGGGCGACCTCATCGCCCGGGCGATGGCGACGCCCACGGCCCGCGCGCTGCCGGCCGGCTACAGCCTCGCCCAGGTGGGCGACGCCGAGATCATGGGCGAGGTGTTCTCGGGCTTCGCGCTCGCCATGGGGACGGGGCTCATGATGGTGCTGGCGGTGCTGGTGCTCTTGTTCGGCAGCGTGCTGCAGCCGCTCACCATCCTGTTCTCGCTGCCGCTGTCGATCGGCGGCGCCATCCTGGGGCTGCTGATCTTCCACCGGCCCATCTCCATGCCCGTGGTGATCGGCATTTTGATGCTGATGGGCGTGGTGACCAAGAACGCCATCATGCTGGTGGACCTCGCGCTGGAGGAGGTGGGGCGCGGGGTGGACCGCGCCGCGGCCATCGTGGACGCCGGCCGCAAGCGGGCGCGGCCCATCGTGATGACCACCATCGCCATGGCGGCGGGCATGATGCCCTCGGCGCTGGGCCTGGGGATCGGCGGCGAGTTCCGCTCGCCCATGGCGATCGCGGTGATCGGCGGGTTGCTCGTCTCGACGCTGCTGTCGCTGATCTTCGTGCCCGCGATCTTCGTGCTGATGGACGACGCCCAGCGCCTCGCGGGCCGGCTGTTCGGCCGGCTGGTGGAGCGCGAGGACGCGGCGCGCCCGGCCGCGGCCGGGCGGCGCGACCCGCGGGCGGAGGGCCCGCTGGTGCCCGCGGAATAGCGGCGGGGGCGCGATCCGGGGTAAGGAGGCGCGCCCCTCCCGCCCGGACGCGTCCCTTGATCGAAACCCCCGGCTTCTCCCGCGCCGCCGTCGCGGCGCCCCTCCAGTCCGCGGCCGACGCCGGGCGCGACGTGCTGCTCGAAGGCGGCAACGCGATCGAGGCCACCGTGGCCATGGCGGCCGCGGTCGCGGTCGCCTACCCGCACATGACCGGCATCGGGGGCGACGCCTTCTGGCTGATCGCCGAGCCGTCCCGCGCCGCCGCGCCCGTCCGCTACGTGGAGGCGTGCGGCTACGCGGGCAGCGAGGCCACCATCCGGCGCTACCGCGACAAGGGCCATGACGCGATTCCCCCGCGCGGCCCCGACGCGGCGCTGACCGTGCCGGGCGCGGTGGACGGCTGGAGGGTGGCGCTGGACCTGTCGGCCGCGCGCGGGGGCAAGCTGCCGCTCGACCGCCTGCTCGGCCCCGCCATCCGGCTGGCGCGGGACGGCTATCCCGTGTCGCGGTCGGAGGCCACCTACGAACCCGCCGAGCTGCCGAGCCTGCGCGAGGCGCCCGGCTTCCTCGACGCGTTCGCGGTCGAGGGCAAGGCCCCGGCCGCGGGCCATCTCCGCCGCGCCCCCGCGCTCGCCGAAACCCTGGACCAGCTCGCCCACGCGGGCCTGCGCGACTTCTACCGGGGCGACGTCGCGCGCGAGATCGCGGCCGACCTGTCCCGCATCGGCGCCCCCGTCACGCGCGATGACCTCGCCCGCTACGAGGCGCGCTGGCGCAGGCCGCTCAGCCTGCGCCTGCCCGGCTGCACCGTGTACAACGCGCCCCCGCCGACGCAGGGGCTGGCGTCGCTGGTCGTGCTCGGGCTGTTCGCGCGGCTCGGCGTGGCGCGCCCCGAGGGCTTCGACCACATCCACGGCCTGGTCGAGGCCTCCAAGCGCGCGCTGGCGCTCCGCGACCGCGTTTGCACCGACTTCGACCACCTGCGGGAGGACCCCGCGCGCTTTCTCGCGCCCGAGGCGCTGGACCGGCTCGCGGCCACGATCGACCGGACGCGCGCCTCGGCGCCGACGCGTCCGCCGGGCGACGGCGGCACCGTTTGGATGGGCGCGGTCGACGCGGAAGGCACCGCGGTGTCCTTCATCCAGTCTATCTACTGGGACTACGGGTCGGGCTGCGTGCTGCCGCGCACCGGCGTGCTGATGCAGAACCGCGGGCTGTCCTTCTCGCTCGACCCCGCGGCGCTGAACGCGCTGCGGCCCGGGCGCCGGCCGTTCCACACGCTGAACCCGCCGCTCGCGCTCCACGACGACGGGCGCGTCACGAGCTACGGCAGCATGGGCGGCGACGGGCAGCCGCAGTTCCAGGCGCAGGTCTTCACCCGGCTCGGCTTCGGGCAGGGGCTCGCGGAGGCGATCGACGCCCCGCGCTTCCTGTACGGCCGGAGCTGGGGGGCGGACACCCAGGTGCTCCGCGTGGAGAACCGCTTCGACCCCGACGTGCTGCTGGCGCTGGAGCGAGCCGGCCACGAGGTCGCGGTCGACGACGGCTACTCGGGCGCCCTGGGCCACGCGGGCGGGCTGATCCGTCACCCCCGCGACGGCCGGGTCGAGGCCGCGCACGACCCGCGCTCCGACGGCGGCGCGTCCGGGTTCTGACGTGCCGCGCCGGGCGAGTTTTCTCAACCTGACCGGAAACCAACGCCGCCCTCTTGCGTAGCTTGACCGCAGCCAGGGAGAGGTGGCCTTGAATTGGGTCCTGCTGGAAGCCGTCGTGGCCGCGGGCGTCGTGGCGCTGGCTGCCTGGTGGCTGTTCAGGTGAGGGCCGGCCCGGTGTCCGGTTTACACCGGTGCCGCGCCGACCCGAGAGGGTTCCCGGGGATTGAGCGCGGGCGGTTGGGGCGACGGTTGCCGTCGACCCCGGGAGATGGCCGCAGGTCTCCGCAGGGCCTCGAACTCAGGTTGACGCTTGCCGGTTCTGCCCTTCGCCCCTCCGGGGAGAAGGTGGCCGACAGGCCGGATGAGGGGGGGGATGCGAGCGGGTGGGCCGACCCCTCATCCGCCCTGTCGGGCACCTTCTCCCCGCTCACGCGGGGCGAAGGGCATGACCCAGCCCCCGGACGCGGGTTGACGCGGCCGGTGCCGGGCTACGCCCTTCGCCCCGCCTTGCGGGGAGACGAACAGAACCGGCGAGCGTCAGCCCTGGAGACCGACGCCGCTCGGCCTCAAACCTGCTCGCGGGCGAGCACCGTCTTCAGCTTGCCGATCAGCTCCGACACCCGGTAGGGCTTCTGCAGGAACTCGAAGTCGCTGAAGTCCTGGTCGTCGTCGACGAAGCCGGACATCAGCAGCACGGGCACGCCCGGCCAGCGCCGCCGCACCAGCCGGCCGAGGTCGATGCCGTTGAGGCTGCCGGGCATGCGCACGTCGCTGACCACGAGCCGCACGTCGGGCGCGTCGTCGAGCAGGCGCGCGGCCTCGTCGCCGCTCTCGGCCTCGCGGACCTCGAAGCCGAGCGAGGCCAGCGCCGCGGAGGCCACCTGCCGCACGGCGACGTCGTCCTCCACCAGGAGCACGGTTTCGCCCTCGCCCGTGACCGGGTCGCCGCCCTCGCCCGCCCCGGCGCCGGGGGTCGCGGCCGGCGCGGCCTCCCCGCAGACCGGCAGGCGGATGCTGATCGCGGTTCCCTGCCCGGCCTCGCTGCGGATGTCGATCGTGCCCTCGCTCTGCTGCACGAAGCCGTAAACCATGCTGAGGCCGAGGCCCGTGCCCTTGCCTTTCTCCTTGGTGGTGAAGAACGGCTCGAACACGCGGCTGAGCACGGCGGGCTCCATGCCGGTGCCGGTGTCCGACACCGTGAACTCCACCTGGCCGGGCCCCTCGTCGGCGGCGGCGGCCGGCAGGTGCGAGACCGCCACCCGGAGGTGCCCGCCCGCGGGCATCGCGTCGCGGGCGTTGACGGCGAGGTTCAACAGGGCGGACTCGAACTGCGACGGGTCGACCCACACGGCCGGCAGGTCGGCCTCCATCTCCAGGTGGACCTCGACGCGCTCGCCCAGGGTGCGGCGGAGCAGGTCGACGATGCCCGGCATGGTGTGGGCGGGATCCAGCGCCGCGGCCTGGAGGGGCGAGCGGCGCGAGAAGGCGAGCAGCCGCGCGGTCAGGTCCGCGCAGCGCTGCGCGCCCTCGATGGCGCCGTGGAGGCGCTTCAGGGCCTTGTCGTTGCCCTCCACGGTCCGGCGCAGGAGGTCGAGGTTGCCGATCACGACGTTCAGCATGTTGTTGAAGTCGTGCGCGATGCCGCCCGTGAGCCGGCCCACGGCCTCCAGCTTGGAGGCGTGCATCAGGCGCTGCTCCATCTCGCGGCGGTCGGTCACGTCGAACCACATGCCGAACACCTCGCGGGCGCCCTCCTCCCCGCCCGGCACCACGACGGCCCGGTCCAGCACGTGGCGCTCGGAGCCGTCGGGGTGGCGCCAGCGGTACTCCACCGTGACGGAGCCCTGACCGGCCTCCCGCAGCGCCCGGAGCTCGGCCGCGGCGCGCCCGGCGTCCTCGGGATGCAGCCGCGAGCGCCAGAAGCCGTCAACCGCGAAGGCCTCGGCGGGGCTGCCGCTGATGGCCGCGATGCCCTCCCCCGTGAAGCGCAGGCGCCGCCCGGGGTCGTCCAGCGCCGCCGTGTAGAGCGCCACGGGCAGTTCGCGCAGCACCAGCGACTGGTGCTCCTCGCCGCGCCGGAGCGCCGCCTCCGCGTTGAGCTTCTCCCCGCGCACGCGCAGGTTCTCGATCAGCAGCTGCTTCTCGGCCGCGTGCTGGCGCTTCAGCTCCTCGGTCTTGCGGTAGAGGTCGACGAACACCTCGACCTTGGAGCGGAGCACGACGGGCTCGATGGGCTTGAACACGTAGTCCACGGCGCCCGCCGAGTAGCCGCGGAAGACGTGCAGCTCGTCCTTGTTGTAGGCGGTCATGAACAGGATCGGCACCCGCGACGAGCGGGGCCGCGCGCGGATCATGGCGGCCGCCTCGTAGCCGTCCAGGCCCGGCATCCGCACGTCGAGCAGCACGAGGGCGAAGTCCTCGCGCAGCACGTGGCGCAGCGCGTCGGCGCCCGAGCCCGCGGTGACGAGCTCGACCCCGGGGGCGGCCAGGACCTCGGACACGGCGAGCAGGTTGCGCGGCTCGTCGTCGGCGATCAGGATCTTGGCCGTGACCGGCGCGGCCGGATGCCCGCTCAAGACGCGAGCCCCCCGCCCGCGATCCCCTCGGGGCCGCGGTGGTCGAGCTGCACCCGCAGCACCGCCATCAGCTGGTCGAGGTCCACGGGCTTGGACACGTAATCCGAGGCGCCCGCCTCCAGGCACTTCTCGCGGTCGCCCACCATGGCCTTGGCGGTGACCGCGATGATGGGCAGCCCCCGGAACGCCGGCCGGCCGCGCACCGCCTTCATCGTCTCGTACCCGTCCATGTCCGGCATCATGATGTCCACGAGCAGGGCGTCGATGCCGGGGGTGGCGTCGAGCAGGTCCAACCCTTCCCGGCCGCTCTCGGCGAACAGCACGTCGAGGCCGAAGCTTTCGAGCGCGCTGGTGAGCGAGAAGATGTTGCGCAGGTCGTCGTCGACCAGCAGCACCTTGCGTCCTTCGAGCGCCGCCTCGCGCGCGGAAGGCTCGGCCGCGGAAGGCTCGGCCGCGACCCGGATCTGCCGCTCGGGCGGCACGGCGCCGATGGCGCGGTGCAGGAACAGGGCCGTCTCGTCGAGCAGCCTGCGGGGCGCGTCGGGGTCCTTGACCACGATCGTGGAGGCGGTCCGCTCCAGGCGCGCGGCCTCGGGAGGGCTGAGCTCGCGGCCGGTGTAGACCACCACGGGGAGGTCGGCTCCCCCCTTGCTGGCGCGGATGCGGTCGATCAGGTCGGCGCCCGGCATGTCGGGCAGGCCCAGGTCGGCGATCACGCAGTCGAACTGCCCGGCCCCGAGCGCCCGGAGCGCCCCCTCGGCCGTGCCCACCCCCACCACCCGGACCTCGCCGTCGTCGAGCAGCGCCGCCACCGCGGCGCGCTGGGCTTCGTCGTCCTCGACGAGCAGCACCTTGCGCACGGGCCGCGCGATCAGCGCCTTGGAGCGGGCGAGCGCGTCGAGCAGTCCGCCCCGGTCGACGGGCTTCTCCAGGAAGCCGAAGGCGCCCGCCTTGAGGCCGCGCTTGCGGTCGTCGCTCACCGAGATGACGTGAACCGGCACGTGCCGGGTCCGGGGGTCGTTCTTGAACAGGTCCAGGAGCGCCCAGCCGTCCATGTCGGGCAGGCCGATGTCGAGCGTGATGGCGTGCGGCCTGTAGCGGTGGGCCATGGCGACCGCCGCGGCCCCGTCGGGCGCGACCAGGGCCTTGAAGCCGCACTCGCGCGCGAGGTCCAGCAGCACGGAGGCGAACACGGCGTCGTCCTCGACGACGAGCACCACGTGGTCGTCGCTCCCCAGCGCGTGGCGGTCGTCGAGCGCCGCGGTGGGAACGGGGATGGCGGAGGGGTGCGCCGGGCCTGCGGCGCGGGGACCGGCCGGCGCCGCCCGCCCGTCGGCGGCCGGCGCCTCGGCGGGCAGAAGCAGCGTGAAGGTGCTGCCCGCGCCCGCCCGGCTCGACACGGTGATCTCGCCGCCGAGCAACCGCGCGATCTCGCGGCTGATCGCGAGCCCCAGCCCCGTGCCGCCGTATTTGCGGCTGGTGGTGCCGTCGGCCTGCTGGAAGGCCTCGAAGATGATGCGCTGCTTGTCGGCCGGGATGCCCACGCCCGTGTCGGTCACCGCGAAGGCGACGAACCCGGGTCCCGCGGCCTCCCCGGACGGACCGAGCCGCAGCGTGACGCCGCCCGCCTCCGTGAACTTGAAGGCGTTGGCGAGCAGGTTGCGCAGCACCTGCTGGAGCCGCTTGGAGTCCGTGTGCAGCGCGGCGGGCAGCGCCGGGTCGACCGCCACCGTGAAGGCGAGACCCCGCTCGTCCGCGACCTGGCGGAAGGTGCGCTCCATCTGCGCCACGGTGTCGGCCAGGGCCACGGCCCCCAGGTCCAGCGTCACCGTGCCGGACTCGATCTTGGACAGGTCCAGGATGTCGTTGATGAGCGACAGGAGGTCGGTGCCCGCCGCGTTGATGGTGCGCGCGAACTCGCGCTGGCGGGTGCTGAGGTTGCCTTCCGGGTTCTCGATCAGCAGCTTGGACAGGATCAGCAGGCTGTTCAGCGGGGTGCGCAGCTCGTGGCTCATGTTGGCCAGGAACTGCGACTTGTAGCGCGAGGTGAGCGACAGCTGCTCGGCCTTCTCCTCCAGCGCGGTCTTGGCGACCGACACCTCGCGGTTCTTGCCCTCGACCTCGCCCTTCTGGATCTCCAGGAGGCGGGCCTTCTCCTCCAGCTCCTCGTTGGTCTGCTGGAGGCGCTCGCGCTGGGTGCGGAGCAGGTCCTCGGACCGGCGCAGCGAGGTGGCCTGGAGCTCCAGCCGGTCGTTGGTGGTCTTGAGCTCCTCCTGCTGGGTCTGCAGCTCGGCGGTGAGGAGCTGCGACTGCTTGAGCAGGTCCGCGGTCTGCATGTTGGCCGCGATCGTGTTGAGCACGATGCCGATCGACTCGGTCAGCTGGTCCAGGAAGGACTGGTGCGTCTCGCTGAAGCGCCCGAAGGAGGCGAGCTCGATCACCGCCTTGACCTCGCCCTCGAACAGGACGGGCAGCACGATGATGGAGAGCGGGGGCGCCTCGCCCAGGCCCGAGCCGATCGTGATGTAGTCGGCGGGCGCGCTGGTGAGCAGGATGCGCTTCTTCTCGTAGGCGCACTGCCCTACCAGCCCCTGGCGGAGGCGGAAGCGGTTCGACAGGCTCTTGCGCTCGGTGAAGGCGTAGCTCGCCACGAGGTCGAGCACGGGCCCCTCGCCGTCGTGCTCCACCAGGTAGAACACGCCGCGCTGCGCGTTCACGAGCGGCGCGATCTCGCTCAGGATCAGGTCCGACACCGTGGCCATGTCCCGCTCGCCCTGCAGCATGCGGGTGAACTTGGCGAGGTTGGTCTTGAGCCAGTCCTGTTCCGCGTTCTTGCGCGTCGTGTCGCGCAGGTTGCGGATCATCTCGTTGATGGTGTCCTTGAGCGCCGCGACCTCGCCCGAGGCCTCCACCGCGATGGAGCGGGCGAGGTCGCCCTTGGTCACCGCGGTCGCGACCTCGGCGATGGCGCGCACCTGGGTGGTCAGGTTCTGGGCGAGCTGGTTGACGTTGTCGGTGAGGTCGCGCCAGAGCCCCGCCGCGCCCGGCACGCGCGCCTGGCCGCCGAGCTTGCCCTCGACGCCCACCTCGCGGGCCACGTCCGTGACCTGGTCGGCGAACACCGCCAGCGTGTCGATCATCTCGTTGACGATATCGGCCAGGTCCGCGATCTCGCCCTTGGCGTCCACCGTGAACTTGCGCTTGAGGTCGCCGCGCGCGACCGCGGTCACCACGCTCGCCAGCCCCCGCACCTGGCCCGTGAGGTTCGCGGCCATCATGTTGACGTTGTCGGTCAGGTCCTTCCAGGTGCCCGCCACGCCGCGCACCTGCGCCTGGCCGCCCAGCTTGCCGTCGGACCCCACCTCGCGGGCCACGCGGGTCACCTCGCTCGCGAAGGAGTTGAGCTGGTCCACCATCGTGTTGACCGTGGATTTCAGCTCCAGGATCTCGCCCTTGGCGTCGACGGTGATCTTCTTGGAAAGGTCGCCCTTGGCGACCGCGGTGGTGACCTCGGCGATGTTGCGGACCTGGCCCGTCAGGTTCTCGGCCATCGTGTTGACGTTGTCGGTCAGGTCCGCCCAGACCCCGCCGACCCCCTTGACCTGCGCTTGGCCGCCCAGCTTGCCGTCGGACCCCACCTCGCGGGCCACGCGCACGACCTCGCTCGCGAAGGAGTTGAGCTGGTCCACCATGGTGTTGACGGTGGACTTCAGCTCCAGGATCTCGCCTTCCACCGCCACCGTGATCTTCTTGGAGAGGTCGCCGTTGGCGACCGCGGTTGTGACCTCGGCGATGTTGCGGACCTGGCCCGTCAGGTTCGCGGCCATCATGTTGACGTTGTCGGTCAGGCCCTTCCAGGTGCCCGCCACGCCCTCCACGTGCGCCTGGCCGCCGAGCTTGCCCTCCGAGCCCACCTCGCGGGCCACGCGGGTCACCTCGCTCGCGAAGGAGTTGAGCTGGTCCACCATCGTGTTGACCGTGGATTTCAGCTCCAGGATCTCGCCCTTGGCGTCGACGGTGATCTTCTTGGAAAGGTCGCCCTTGGCGACCGCGGTGGTGACCTCGGCGATGTTGCGGACCTGGCCCGTCAGGTTCTCGGCCATCGTGTTGACGTTGTCGGTCAGGTCCGCCCAGACCCCGCCGACCCCCTTGACCTGCGCTTGGCCGCCCAGCTTGCCGTCGGACCCCACCTCGCGGGCCACGCGCACGACCTCGCTCGCGAAGGAGTTGAGCTGGTCCACCATCGTGTTGACGGTGGACTTGAGGTCGAGGATCTCGCCCTTGACGTCCACGGTGATCTTCTTGGAGAGGTCGCCGTTGGCGACCGCGGTGGTGACCTCGGCGATGTTGCGGACCTGGCCCGTGAGGTTCGCGGCCATCAGGTTCACGTTCTCGGTCAGGTCCTTCCAGGTGCCCGCCACCCCCACCACCTCGGCCTGGCCGCCGAGCTTGCCTTCCGAGCCCACCTCGCGGGCCACGCGGGTGACCTCGCTCGCGAAGGAGCCCAGCTGCCCCACCATGGTGTTGACGACCTCGCCGATGCGCAGGAACTCGCCCCGGAGCGGCCGGCCCTCGATGTCGAGGCGCATGGTCTGGCCGAGGTCGCCCTTGGCGACCGCGCCGATCACGCGCGCGACCTCGGTGGTGGGCTGCACGAGGTCGCCCACCAAGCCGTTGGCGGCCTCGATGCAGTGCGCCCAGCCGCCCGACCCGGCGAGCTGGGCGCGTTCGCGGATGCGGCCCTCCTTGCCGACCGCCTGGGCCACGCGGTCGAGCTCGCGCGCGAGCCCCTGGGTGAGCTCCGCCACGTCGTTGAAGGCTTCGGCCACCTCGCCCGCGACGCCCGTGAGGTCGAGCGGCATGCGGACCGTGAAGTCGCCCTTGCGAAAGGCCCGCAGGCTCCTGAGGAGCAGTTTCGAGTCCAGTTCCGCCGTCGCTGCCGTCATGGCGAGTGTGTTCTCCAACGCGAACGCCAGGCGCGGCTCGACCCGCGCCTGCATCTCCGGAGCCGGGCGCCACGCGACGCCGCGAAACAGCCCGGCCGACGGCGCGGACCGGGCCGAACAGGCCCGGGAAGATCGCGCCGCGCCTCCCATACCGAACCGCGCTGCCGGACGCCAGGGCGGGCCGGGGACCACGCGACCCCGGAGGGTTCCGCGCAATCGAGGCACCTCTGAGGCAGGAACGCGCGGCGATCCCGCCAGCAAGAACCGTACCTCAGGCAAGCCGTCCCGGTTCGGCACGGGCGCCGTCCCCGGTCCCACCGCGATCCACCGGCGGGCGGGGTCGCGGGGGGAGCCTTCGTCCGAAGCGGCCGCGGCGAGGCAACGAAACGCCGGTTCTGCCGTTGACCGCGCGACCCCGACCTGCGCCGAGGCCCGCCGATGCCCGACACGCATTACGACGTCATCATCATCGGCTCGGGACCGGGAGGCGGCTCCGTCGCGCACCGGCTCGCGCCGACCGGCAAGCGCATCCTGATCCTGGAGCGCGGCGACTACCTGCCCCGCGAAACCGCCAACTGGGACTCCAAGGCGGTGTTCGTGGACGGCAAGTACCAGGTCGACGAAACGTGGTACGGGCGCGACGGGCGCAGCTTCCACCCCGGCCTGCACCGGTACGTGGGCGGCAATTCCAAGGTCTACGGCGCGGCCCTGCTGCGGCTGCGCGAGCGCGACTTCGGCGAGGTCCGCCACGCGGACGGCACCTCGCCCGCCTGGCCGCTCGCCTACGCGGACTTCGAGACCTACTACGCCCAGGCCGAGGCGCTGTTCCACGTCCACGGGCTCGCGGGCCACGACCCCAACGAGCCGTTCCGGTCCGGCCCCTACCCCCACCCGCCCGTGTCGCACGAGCCCATGGTCCAGGCGCTCAGCGACGGCTTCGCGCGCCAGGGGCTGAACCCCTTCCACCTGCCGCTCGGCATCCTGCTCGACGAGAAGAACGGGCGGGCCACCAACACCAGCGTCTGCATCCGCTGCGACGCCTTCGACGGCTTCCCCTGCCTCCTGAACGGCAAGGCCGACGCCCAGGTGATCTGCATCGACCCGACCCTCGCCCGCTACCCCAACGTGACCCTCCTCACGGGCGCCTGCGCGACCCGCCTCGACACCGACCCCGCGGGGCGGCGGGTCGAGACCGTCCGCGTCACCCGCGGCGGGGCCGAGGAAACCTACTCGGCCGACCTGGTGGTGGTGGCGGCAGGCGCGCTCAGTTCCGCGCTGCTCCTGCTCCGCTCGGCCTCGGACCGCCACCCCGACGGGCTCGCCAACGGCTCGGGGCAGGTCGGCCGCAACTACATGCGCCACAACCAGTCGGTGCTGATGGCGATCCTGCGCCACAAGAACACGACGGTGTTCCAGAAGACGCTGGCGGTGAGCGACTTCTACTTCGGCGCCGACGACTGGGACTACCCCTTGGGCCTGATCCAGATGTGCGCCACGACCCACGGCGAGCAGGTGCGCGGCGAGGAGGTGCCGCACTGGCTCAACGACTGGTTGCCCGAGACGCCCTTCAACCTCGTCGCCGACCACGCGCTCGACTTCTGGCTCTCGTCCGAGGACCTGCCCCGGCCCGAGAACCGCATCTTCTACGACGGCGACCGCGTCGTGCTCGACGTCCACGAGAACAACATGGAGGCCCACCACCGCCTCCGCGCCAAGCTCAAGGGGATCATGACGGCGGAGGGCGCGGCCCCCTTCCTGCTCGAACGCGACCTCTACCTCGGCAAGGACATCCCCATCGGCGGCACCGCCCACCAGGCCGGGACGCTGCGCTTCGGCCCCGACCCGAAAACGGCCGTGCTCGACCTCGACTGCAAGGCGCACGAGCTCGACAACCTCTACGTGACGGACGCGAGCTTCTTTCCCTCGATCGGCGCCGTGAACCCGACGCTGACCATCATCGCCAACGCGCTGCGGGTCGCCGACCACCTGAAGGCGCGGCTGGGGGCGGCCGACGCCCCCCACCAGCCGCCCGCGCGCAGCAACGCCCACGTGCTGGGCGGTGCCGAAGGGATCGCGGCGCAGTGACCTGGCTCAACCTCGTCGGCGTCCCGCTCGCGGTCCGCGTCTGCCTCGTGGTGCTGTTCCCCTTCAGCGCGCTCGACAAGGTGATCAACTGGGGGGACGCGCTCAAGCAGGCGCGCTCCTCGTTCCTGCCGGGCGGGCCGGCGCTGCTGATCGTGGCCATGGCGGTGGAGGCGGTGTGCCCCGTGCTCATCGTGGCGGGCTGGTTCGACCGGCTGGCCGCCTTCGTGCTGGCGGGCTTCTGCGCCGTGACGGCCGTGCTCTACCACCAGTTCTGGCGCTGCGACGATTTCTGGGCCAGGGGCGACAGCAAGGGCCGCGCGCACTTCTGGGACTTCCTGAAGAACTTCGGCCTGGTGGGGGGGCTGATGCTGCTCGTGTTTCTGTCGGGCTCGGCGCCCGTGCAGGACGTCGTCAAGGACCCGCTGTCGTCGGCCCCCTACGGACTGACGGACGCGAGGGGAGGCTGACGCGATGGCCGACGCCGAGCCGACCGCCGCCTACTGGCACGCCTACACGGGCGCGGACGGCGTCAGCCGCCAGAAGCGCTGCACGCTGACCGCCTTCCAAAAGCAGAGCATGGGCGGCGCGGCCCCGCAGTGGAACGACGCGCTCGGCTCGTTCCCCGCCCATGTGATCGTCAGCGTGCAGCCGGTCGGCTGGGTGGGGGACTGGCACGAGAACCCCAAGCCGCAGTGGATCATCCCCCTGTCCGGCCGCTGGTGGGTGGAGACCATGGACGGCCAGCGCGTGGAGATGGGACCGGGCGAGGTGTCGTTCGGCGAGGACCAGAACTGCCGGGCCGACGCGGCGGGCCGCAAGGGCCACAGGTCGGGCGTGGTGGGCGTGGAGCCGGCCGTGCTGATGATCGTGCAGCTCGACGTGGCGCCGACCGTCGACCGGCCCGGACACTGGGCCTGAGGCGGCGGGCATGTCGGCCGACTTCGAGATCATCGATCCCCGCTTCAAGGGCTTCGTGCTGCCCAATGCGCCCTTGACCAAGCTGGGCGAGGGGTTCGGCTGGCTCGAAGGCCCCGTGTGGTTCGCGGACCACGGGTGCCTGCTCGTCAGCGACGTGCCCAACGACCGCGTCCTGCGGTGGACGCCCTCGGGCGGCGTCTCCGTGTTCCGGGAGCCGTCCGGCTTCGAGAACGGCCACACCCGCGACCGCGAGGGGCGGCTGATCTCCTGCTCGCACCAGGACCGCTGCGTCAGGCGCACGGAGGTGGACGGCACGATCACGGTTCTGGCCGACCGCTACCGCGGCAAGCGGCTGAACTCGCCCAACGACGTCGTGGTGGCGCGTGACGGCGCGGTCTGGTTCAGCGACCCGCCCTACGGCATCAACACCGACTACGAGGGCGGCAAGCAGCGAGCCGAGCTGCCGCCCACCCTGTACCGCCTCGATCCCGCCTCGGGCGAGATCGCGGTGGCCTCCGACGGCTTCGAGGGGCCGAACGGGTTGTGCTTCTCGCCCGACGGGCGCCGCCTCTACGTGGTCGAGACGGGCGGGCAGTTCGACCCCCACCCCACCGAGCACATCCGCGTCTTCGACGTGGCGGACGGCCGGCTCAGCAACGGCCGCGTGTTCGCCCAGGTCGAGCCCGGCCACGCCGACGGCATCCGCTGCGACACCGAGGGCAACCTGTGGAGCAGCGCCGGCGACGGCGTCCACGTCCTCGACCCCGGCGGGGCGCTGCTGGGCAAGATCAGGACGCCCGCCCCCGTTGCCAACCTGACCTTCGGGGGCCGCAACCGGGCCTGGCTGTTCCTGTGCGCGTCGCACGCGCTCTACACGATCGCGGTCAACAAGCGCGGCGCGCAGGTCCCGTGACCGCGGCGCGGATCGAGCGCGTCACCCTCACGGTGCCCGAGCTGGCGGCGGCCGAGGCCTTCTACCGCGACGCGCTCGGTTTCGTCCGCGCCGGTCCGCCCGCGCCCTGCCCCGACCGCGCGGCCCTGCTGGGCACCGGCGCGGCCCTGACGGTTCTGCCGCTCCGGCTCGGGAAGGAGGAGGTCGACCTGCTCGCCTTCGATCCGCCCGGGGCGCCCTACCCCGCCGGCAGCACGTCGAGCGACCTGTGGTTCCAGCACTGCGCGATCGTGGTGGGCGACGTCGCGGCGGCCCGGGCGCAGGCGGCCCGCTTCGGCGCGGTGCCGATCACGGAGGGCGGCCCGCAGCACCTGCCGCCCAACACGGGCTCGGTCGCGGCCTGGAAGTTCCGCGATCCCGTCGGCCACCCGCTCGAACTGCTGTGGTTCCCGGACGGGGTGGGCGACCCCGCCTGGCACGCGGCCGGCGCGCCCCTCCACCGCGGCATCGACCACACCGCGGTCGCGGTGGCGGACGCCGGCCGGAGCACGCGCTTCTACGAGGCCGTGCTCGGCCTCAGGGTCACGGGCCGCTCGGCCAATGCGGGGGACGCCCAGGGCCGCCTCGACGCGGTGGCGCGAGACCGCGTGGACGTGGTGGCGCTGTCGCCCGCCGCAACGCCGCCCCACCTCGAACTGCTCGGCTACCGCGCGGGCACCCGCCGCCCGCGGCCAGCCCGCGAGGGGCCCGCCGACACGGCCGTGACCCGCACGGTGATGGCCGTCCCGGACGTGGCGGAGGTCGCGCGGCGCCTCGCCGGGGCCGACGCCCCGTCGCGCCGCGGAACGTGGGACGGGCGCGACGCCCTGCTCGCCCGCGATCCCGACGGCCACGCCCTGGTGGTCGTCGCGGAGCCCGCGGCCGCGGGCTGAAGGCGGGTTGCGCGGACCCGCGCATCCTGCCACCACGGTCCGCCATGCCCCGCCCCGCCCCCTACCCGCCGTCCGACCACTGCGACGGCACGCTGTTCTTCAACCCCGGCGTGAACAGCGACGCGAGTTTCGCGGACATCGTCAAGTGGCGCCGCAACGCCGTGCGCTCGACCTGGCCCGCGCGGCGGGAGAACCGCGCCTACCCGCCGCCGCCCGCCCGCGTGGGCCCGGGCGAGATCGCCGTCACCTTCCTGGGCCACGCCACCGTGCTGGTCACGGTGGAAAACTGCACGGCGCTGTGCGACCCTTTCTTCTCCGAGCGGGCGAGCCCCTTCTCCTGGGCCGGGCCGAAGCGCGTGCGGCCGCCGGGCCTCGCGCTCGACGCCCTGCCCCCGCTCGATGCTGTCCTCATCAGCCACAACCATTACGACCACATGGACGTGCCGGCCCTGCGCGCGTTGCGCGGGCGCCCGGGCCGAGGGGCCAAGCCGGTGCCGATCGTCACGGGGCTCGGCAACGCCCGCACGCTGGCGCGCAACGGGCTCCGCGGCGCGACCGAGCTGGACTGGTGGGGCAGCGCCGCGCCGGCGCCGGGCGTCACCGTGACCTATGTGCCCGCCCAGCACTGGTCGAGCCGCGGCCTGCGCGACCGGCGCCGCGCGCTGTGGGGCGGCTTCGTGATCGAGAGCGGGGGCGCGACGGTCTACTTCGCGGGCGACTCGGGCGCCTGCCCGTGGTTCGCGGCCGTCCGCGACCGGCTGGGCGCGCCGGACGTGGCGCTGCTGCCCATCGGGGCCTACGAGCCGCGCTGGTTCATGGGCAAGCAGCACATGAACCCGGCGGACGCCGTGCAGGCCCACCTGGATGTCGGGGCCCGGCGGAGTTTCGGCATCCACTTCGGCACGATCCAACTCACCGACGAGGGCATCGACGAGCCCGTGCGGGCCCTGGCCCGCGCGCGGGACGCGGCCGGGCTCCCGGCGGAGGCCTTCGGCACCCTGGACGTGGGCGAGACGGCCGTGGTCCGCGCGCGGTCCTGAGCCGCCTTCCCGGCGCCGCGGCGCGGGGCTACCACGGGTAAACCGCAACCGGAGCCGCGCAGCCCCTTGACCCAAGAACTCAGGCCCATGGAGACCGTGGACTCGCCCGAGGCCGCGGTGACGCTGCTCCGGGCGCTCCACGCCGAGGCCGTGGCGGCGCTCAAAGCCGCGCTGCAGCGCTTCCTGGAGGAGGGGACCCCGCCCGACCTGCAGACGCGGCTCAAGTTCCGCTACCCGGAGCTGCGGCTCACCTACGCGCCCACCGGCCCGATGCCGCGCCTCAAGCGCGCCACCGCGAAGTTCCAGTCGCCCGGCCTTTACGCCACCACGGTCACCGAGCCCGACAGTTTTGGGGCCTACCTCCTGGAACAGCTCCGCCCGCTGGTGCGCGACTACGGCGCCACGATCGAGGTGGGCGTGAGCGCCCAGGAGATCCCCTATTCCTACGTGATCGAGCCCGGCGCGGACCTCGCCCGGCGCGGCCTCACCCCCGCCGACCTCGCCCGGGTGTTCCCCACCCCGCTGCTGTCGGCCGTGGGCGACGAGGTCGCGGACGGGCTGTGGCAACCCGAGGCCCCCGAGGACGCGAGGCCCCTCGCGCTGTTCGATGCCGTGCGGACCGACTTCTCGCTGCGGCGGCTCGTCCACTACACGGGCGCGGACTGGCGCGCGATCCAGCCCTGGATCCTGCTCACCAACTACCACCGCTACGTGGACCAGTTCGTCCGGGTGGGGCTCGACAAGCTCAAGGGCGGGGCCGAGGGCTACGAGCGGCTGATCCTGCCCGGCGGCGTGGTTGTCCACCGCGACGAGGCGGCGAGCGCGGACCCGGCCTCGGTGGTGGCGGCCTCGCCCTGGCACCGCTTCCAGATGCCCGCCTACCACCTGGTCGGCCGCGACCGGGCGGGGGCGCCGCACGGCACCACGCTGGTCAACATCGGCGTCGGGCCCTCCAACGCCAAGACGATCACCGACCACCTCGCGGTGCTCAGGCCCCACTGCTGGCTGATGGTGGGCCACTGCGGGGGCCTCAGGCAGTCGCAGTCGATCGGCGACTACGTGCTGGCCCACGGCTACCTGCGGCGCGACCGCATCCTGGACGCGCTGGTGCCGCCCGACGTGCCCGTGCCGGCGCTGGCCGAGGTGCAGGTGGCCCTCCAGGCCGCCGCCGCCCAGGTGACGGGCGAGGCGCCCGAGGCGCTCAAGCAGCGCCTGCGCACCGGCACGGTGGTGAGCTACGACGACCGCAACTGGGAGCTGCGCTTCTCGCAGGAGCGGCGGGCCATCAGCCTGTCGCGCTCGGTCGCGGTCGACATGGAGAGCGGCACGGTGGCCGCGCAGGGCTACCGGCTGCGGGTGCCCTACGGGACCCTGCTCTGCGTGTCCGACAAGCCGCTGCACGGCGAGATCAAGCTGCCCGGCGCCGCCAACGCCTTCTACGAGCGCGCCGTGGCCGAGCACCTGCTGATCGGGCTGGCGGCGCTGGACCACCTGCGCCGCGACCGCTCGGGCCTCCACTCGCGCAAGCTCAGGAGCTTCGACGAACCGCCGTTTCGATGAAAGCCGCGGCCCGCTCCGGCGGCACCGCCGCGAAGTCGGCGAGCTGGTGGCGCGCGAAGGTCACCTGCCGCTTGGCGTAGGCGCGCGTGTCCGCCTTGGCCCGGGCGACCGCCTCGCCGAGCGTCGCCTCGCCCCGCAGGTGGGCCGCGAGCGGGGGCACGCCGTGCGCGCGCATGGCGGGCAGCGTCGGGTCGAGCCCGCGCGCCGCGAGCGCCGCCACCTCGTCCAGCGCGCCCGCGGCCACCATCGCGTCGAAGCGCCTGTCGATCGCCTTCACCAGCCCCGCGCGGTCCGGCACGAGGAACAGGCCCGCGTAGGCGTCCTGGGGCAGCAGCGGCGGCTCCCGCTCGGCCTGGAAGGCCGCAAGCGGCCGGCCCGTGGCCTCCCACACCTCGATGGCGCGCAGGACGCGCTGCGGGTCGGTGGGGCGGAGCCGCGCGGCGGTCACGGGATCGCGGGCCGCGAGCCTCGCGTGGAGATCCGCGACCGGCACGCCCTCGGCCTCCGCCCGCACGCGGGCGCGCACCGCGGCGGGCACGGGCGGGATGGCGGACAGCCCGCGCGTCAGCGCCTTGAAGTAGAGCCCCGTCCCGCCCGCCAGCACGGGTACGCGGCCGGACGCCCAGGCGGCCTCGATCGCCCGGCCCGCGTCGGCGAGCCAGCGCGCGACCGAATAGGCGTCCGCCCCGTCAACGTGGCCGAACAGGTGGTGCGGCACGGCCGCGAGGTCGGCCGGGCCGGGCCGGGCCGTGAGAACCGCCAGGTCGGCGTAGACCTGCATGGAATCGGCGTTGATCACCGGGCCGCCCAGCCGGCGCGCGGCGTCCACGGCGAGGGCCGACTTGCCGCTCGCGGTCGGGCCTGCGATGAGGAGCGCGAACCGCCGTCCCGAGCCCGCCACTCCCATGCCGCCGTCCCTCGTGCTCACGCTCGTCGCCCCGCCCGGTTCCGGCGCGCTCACGGCGGCGCGCCTGGAGGAGGCCCGGACCCTGTTGCCGGTGGGCACGGGCGAGCCCCGCGCGCTCGCGCCCGGCGAGGCCGCCGATCTCCCGCTGCCGCCCGGCGCCCGGGCCAAGGACATCCGGGCCGCGATCGAGCCGTGGCGGGCCGCCAACGGCTTCGACGCGTTCATCCAGCCCGAGGACGGGCGGCGCAAGCGCCTTCTCGTCGCCGACATGGATTCCACGCTGATCGGCCAGGAGTGCATCGACGAGCTGGCCGACTTCGCGGGCCTGAGAGCCGAGGTCGCGGCCGTGACGGAGCGCGCCATGCGCGGCGAGGTCGCCTTCGAGCCCGCCCTGCGCGAGCGCGTGGCCTTGCTGAAAGGCCTGCCCGAGACGGTGGTGGGGACCGTGCTGGCCGAGCGGATCACGCCGACCCCGGGCGCCCGGACGCTGGTCGCGACCATGCGGGCGTTCGGTGCCACCTGCGCGCTGGTGTCGGGCGGCTTCACGCTGTTCACGGGACCGGTGGCGGCCCGGCTCGGCTTCGACGAGCACCACGGCAACAGGCTGCTGGTGGAGGACGGCCGCCTGACCGGCGAGGTGGCCGAGCCGATCCTGGGGCGCGACGCCAAGCTCGCCACGCTGCGGACGCTGCGCGACCGGCTCGGCCTGCCGCCCGCCCTGACCCTGGCGGTGGGCGACGGCGCCAACGACCTCGGCATGCTGGGCGAGGCCGGGTTCGGGGTGGCGTACCGCGCCAAGCCCGCGGTCGCGGCCGTGGCCCACGGCCGGGTCGACCACGGCGACCTGACGGCGCTGCTCTACGCGCAGGGCTTTGCAGCGGTCGACTTCGTCAACTGACGCGCTGCGATCACGGGACCTTGCGGCCGAGGATGACGCGCTCGTGGCCGCCCAGGTCGCGGCGGGCCGCAACATCCGCCAGCCCCGCCCGGCGCAGCAGCGTCGCGACCGCGGCGGCCTGGCCCGCGCCCACCTCGAACACCGCCACCCCGCCCGGGCCGAGCAGCCGGGGCAGCGTCGGCGCGATCGCGCGGTAGGCCCCGAGCCCATCTGGGCCGCCGTCCAGCGCCGCGCGCGGGTCGTGGTCGCGCACCTCGGGGTCGAGTGTCGCGATGGCGGCGCTCTCGACGTAGGGCGGGTTCGAGGCCACGAGGTCGAAGGGTCCGTCGGGCGGCGCGGCGAAGTCGCCCTCGACGACGGCGGCGCGCGCCCCGAGGCCGTGCAGGTCGGCGTTGCGGCGGGCCACCGCGCAGGCCGGGGCCGACCGGTCCAACCCGATCCCGGTGGCGCGCGGCCACTCGCCGAGCAGGGCGAGCAGGATGGCGCCCGTGCCGGTGCCGAGGTCGAGCACGCGCAGCGGCTCGCGCGCGCGCGCGCGGAAGGCGTCGAGCGCGGCCGTCACCACGGTCTCGGTGTCGGGGCGGGGGTCCAGCACGTCGGGCGTGACCAGGAGGTCGAGCGTCCAGAAGGCGCGGCGGCCCAGGATGCGGAACACCGGCTCGCGCGCGAGGCGCCGGGCGAGGGTGGCGGTGAGCCGCGCCGCGCCCGCGTCGCCGAGCGGCGCGTCGCCCTCGGCCAGGAGCGCGAGACGGCTCACGCCCGCGGCGTCCTCCAGCAGGACGCGGGCGTCGGCCTCGGGCTCGAACAGTCCGGCATCGCGCAGCAGGGCGGTGCACCGCGCGAGCGCGGCTCGGCGGGTCTCGCCGGGGGTGAATGGTGGCACGTCTAGGCAGCCGTCAGCCACGCGGTGCCCTTCCCCTCCCTCGCGAGGTCCCGAATTCGCACATCCGCATGGCTGGGCCCCGTCATGCCCTCTACCCCACTATGCGGTTACGGCCTTCACGTAACTCAGGCGCCCGCCGGTTCTGCCCTTCGCCCCTCTGGGGAGAAGGGCAGAACCGGCAAGCGCGAGTTGTAAGAACGCCATAGCGCAGCAGAGGCGAAAGAGCCGGGGGGCGGACGAGGGACTCCACGGCCGGCCCTCTCTCCGTCGCGGCTAGGCCGTGGCGCGCTCCAGCACGCGGCGCAGGCGCGCCGCGAAGGCGGGCGCGTCGGTGGGGAGCTCGCCGTCGAGGATGCGCGCCTCGTCGTGCAGCAGCCAGGCCGCGTCCTCGACGGCGGGCTTGTCGGAACCGCCCTGCACCTTGCCGGCCAGCGCGGTGACGAGCGGGTGGGCGGGGTTGACCTCCAGCACGGGCTTGGACAGGCCGGCGCCGCGGCCGTTCTGGGCCATGATGCGCTCCATGCGCCGGTCGGGGCCGAACTCGGGCGCCACCAGGCACACGGGGCTCTCGGACAGGCGGTCGGAGGCGCGCACGTCCTCCACGGCGTCGGCCAGGATCTGCTTCATGGTGGCGAGCAGGGTCGCGACCTGCGGGCCGACGTCGGTCGAGGGCGGCTCCGACGCGCCATCGGCGAGCGGCACCAGCTTGATGTCGGCCGCGCCCTGCGTCACCGACTTGAACGGCTTGCCCTCGTAGCCCGCCGCCGTCGACACCCAGAAGGCGTCCACGGGGTCGGGCATCAGCAGCACCTCGATGCCGCGGGCGCGGAAGCCTTCGAGCTGCGGGCTCGCGGCGAGCCGCTTCGCGTCCTCGCCCAGCATGTAGTAGATCGCGGTCTGGTTGGGGCGCAGGCCCGCCACGTAGTCGGCCAGCGTGCGGCCGCCCTCGGGGCGCGTGGAGGAGGCGAAGCGCGCGAGCTTGAACAAGCCGTCGCGGCGCTCGGGGTCCTCGTAGAGCCCTTCCTTGATGACGGGCCCGAAGTTCTCCCAGATGCCATTGAACGTGTCGGCGTCGGTTTCGGCGAGCTTGGTCAGGTCGCCCACCACGCGGTTGGTCACGCCCTTGCGGATCGCGGCGAAGACGGGGCTCTGCTGGATCAGCTCGCGCGACATGTTGAGCGGCAGGTCGGCGGTGTCGACTACGAGCTTGACGAAGCGCAGCCAGCCCGGAGCCAAGTCGGCGTCGGCGGTGATCAGCACGCGGCGGACGTAGAGCTTGGCCTTGCCCTTGCGCGCGGGGTCGAACAGGTCGAACGGCTTGGAGCCCGGCACGAAGGCCAGGACATTGTACTCGTAGCGGCCTTCCGCGCGCCAGTGGATGGTGAGCGCGGGCTCGTCGAAGTGGCCGCCGAGGCCCCGGTAGAACTCGGTGTACTGCTCGGGCGTCACGTCGGACTTCGACTTGGCCCAGAGCGCGGCGCCGTCGGTGAGCGGCTTGGGCTCGTCGCCGGGCTTCTCGACCACGAACAGCGGCACCGCCACCGCGCCGGAGTGCTCGCGGAGCAGCCGCTCGACCCGGTAGGGCTCCAGGAACTCGGTCGCGTCATCCTTGAGGCTCAGCACCACGCGGGTGCCGCGCGCGGGCGCGGCGTCGAGGGGCAGCGCCGCGATCTGGTAGGCGCCCTTGCCGTCCGACACCCAGGAGAAAGCCTCGTCCGACCCCGCCCGGCGCGTCTCGACGCGCACGGAGGAGGCCACCATGAAGGCCGAGTAGAAGCCGATGCCGAACTGGCCGATGAGCGCCTGGCCGGTCCCCTGGTCCTTGTCGCCCGACACGCGGTCCAGGAAGGCGCGGGTGCCGGAGCTCGCGATGGTGCCGAGCGCGGACACGAGGTCGCCGCGGCTCATGCCGATGCCGTTGTCCGCGACGGCAAGCGTCTTGCCGTCCTTGTCGAGCGACACCGTGACCGCGAAGGGGGCGCCGTCCCCGACGAGGTCGGGCGCCGCGATCGCCTCGTAGCGGAGCTTCTCGCAGGCGTCGGCCGCGTTGGAGATCAGCTCGCGGAGGAAGATGTCGCGCTCGGAATAGACCGAGTGGACCATCAGATCCAGGAGCCGGGCGACGTCGGCCTGGAACACGTGGGTATCGGTCGCCGCCCCGCCCTCGACCTCGCTCGTCGTCACGCACCGCCCTCCCGTGAAGCCAAAGGGCGCCGCGGGCGCCCGTCGGTGTCGACATATCGGGGCGGGTTTCGCCCGTCGCAAGGCGGGACCACGGTCGGCGGCCGACAAAAAACCGGCAGGAGCGCTTGAGGCTCACTGCCGGTTTCCTGTGCCGCCCCGCATCCCGGGGGAGGATGGGCGAGGCCGTACGAGCGCCCCGGGGGCTGGGGGGCTGACGAAGTCCAGGGCGCTCGGCCTCGGGCGACCGTCCGAACCATCGCGTTTGACTGGGGCCGGGCCGGGGCCGCACCGAGGCGAAATCGGGGTTTCGCGGGACGGCCTCCCAGGGGCCGGAGAGCCGGGCGGCCTCGCTTGAACGGGGCGCGGATCGGCTTACTCTCGGGACGGACCGGCGCGGCGGACCGCGCCAACGAGGGAGGCGCGGGTTGGACGCGGGAGATCAGTCGGACGCGGATTTGCAGGGCGCGGCTTTCGGGGCCGCCGCCGTCCACCCCTTCCCGGCGCGGGGCGCCGCGGCCGGGGCCCGGCCGGAACCGGCCAGGGCCCAACCCACGGTGTCCTTCGACCGCCACGAGCTGCGCGAGATCCTGAACCTGTACGGCCGCCGGGTGGCGGAAGGCGAGTGGCGCGACTACGCGATCAGCTTCTCGCCCCAGAAGGCGGTGTTCAGCATCTACCGGCGCGCGTCCGAGGTGCCGCTCTACCGCATCGAGAAGGACCCGAGCCTCGCGCGGCGGCAGGGCGCCTACGCGGTGGTGACCGCGCAGGGGCTCATCATCAAGCGCGGCCCCGACCTCGACCGGGTGCTGCGCGTGCTGGACAGGAAACCCAAGCTCGTCGTGGTCTAGGCGGCGCGGGGCCGCCCCAAAAGAAAAAGCCCCGGAATCGCTCCGGGGCTTCGTCCTGCGCCGTATGGCAACCGCCTCAGTTGTTGCGGTTGCCCATGATGTAGAGCAGGCTCTGGAAG
Source organism: uncultured Lichenihabitans sp. (assembly GCA_964243035.1). GTDB lineage: Bacteria > Pseudomonadota > Alphaproteobacteria > Rhizobiales > Beijerinckiaceae > Lichenihabitans. The sequence continues at coordinate 3,601 of CAXTDZ010000020.1, read as the reverse complement.
ATGTTGATGAAGTCGAGGTAGAGCCGCAGCGCGCCGTTGACGGACTTCTTCACCGCCACGTCGGCGCCGTCGCGCCAGTCGTACATCTCCTTGATCGCCTGCGTGTCCCAGGCGGTCAGGCCCGCGAAGATGCCGATCGACAGGATCGACAAGGCGAACTGGAAGCCCGTGCTGTGGACGAACAGGTTCACGACGCTGGCGATCACCAACCCGAACAGCCCCATCACCAGGAAGGAGGCCATCGGCGACAGGTCGCGCTTGGTGGTGTAGCCGTAGAGGCTGAGGCCGCCGAAGGCCGCGGCCGTCACGAAGAAGGCCTGGAACACCGACTGTCCCGTGTAGAACAGCAGGATGGACGACAGCGACAGCCCCATCAGCGCCGCGAAGGCCAGGAACATGTTGCGCGCCGTGGACGCGGCCATCCGGTCGAGGCGGAACTGGAAGAAGAAGATGAAGGCGAGCGGCGCCAGCATCACCACGTAGCGCAGCGGGCTGCCGTAGAGCGCCAGCCCGAAGCTGGTCAGCCCGATGTGGCCCATGCGCGCCACGGCCTCTTCGGGGGACGCCACGGCGAGCTTGTTGGCGCCGAGCGCCACCAGGCCCGTGAGCGCGAGGCCCAGCACCATGTTGTTGTAGACGCCCAGCATGTACTGGCGCAGGCCCTGGTCGATCTCGGCTGCGCCGGCCCGGGCCGCGCGACCGCCGAAGCGGGCCGTCGCGTTGCGATCGAAGTCGGACATGAAACCCTCACTGAGGATGGCGGACGGACCGAGAGGCCCGGCCCCGTGACGCGCCGCGCACCGCGGCGGTCGTGACGCGAATATGGCCCCCTTCGACCAGGCGCACAAGCCTCGCGGGGTTTTGCGCGGATGAAGCTTTGGTAAGGTCGTGAACGGCTTGGGGCAGGGTTAACGGCGCGCGACGGGATTCAGGCCAGATCGCGGCAGGGCGTGGCTTGGATCCCGGCCTGATCCGTCGCGGGCGGCAGGGCGCCCCTTTGCAGGCCGGCGGGCGAGGGACCCACGGACCCCGGCAGGGCGGGGCCGCGGAGCAGCCCGGCCGCGGGGCCGCCGCCCGTGTCGTGGGCCGCGGCACGGCGGAACGGGGCGGTCGGCACCGTGTCGACCCGGTCGTGCGGCACCCAGGCCACCCCGTGCATCGGCGGGGGCCGCCGCATCCAGGACGCTCCGGCGGAACTCGTGTCGGACGCCTCGTCGAACCGCGTCAGGGAGGCGGCCACGGCGGTGTCGGTGCCCAGGCGCCCCAGCTCGCGGAACAGGCTCCCGTAGGCGGCCAGGAAAACCCCGGCCAGCACCGCGGTCGCGATCCAGGCCTCCCACCGCTTCGACCCCCGTCGCACCATCGTCATCGCGCCGCCAACCCCGCCTCGAAACCCGGGCCCGACCATCGCGGGCCAGGGTGGCGACATGATGGCCCCGCCCCGCGCCCGCGGTTGTTGACAGGCCGGAACGGCCGCAGCACACCGGCCCGAGCGTCGAGGCAAGCGCGAGGTGGGCCCCGTGGACTTCCCCTTTCCGGTCGCGATCTGCGACGTGGGCGGCACCAACTGCCGGGTCGCGGTCAAGAGCCGGCCGGAGGTGCCCGCGCGGGTCGTCGCCCACCTGAAGACGGCGGAGTTCGCGGGGCTGGCGGAGGCGGTCGCGCGCGCGACCGCGGCCGAAACCGCGGCGCCGCGCGCGGTGATCGCCTGCGGCGCGGGGCCGGTCACGGGACGCCGGCTGAAGCTCACCAACGCCCCGTGGGTGATCGACGGCCCCGCGGTCGCGGCGGCGCTGAACCTCCGGCAGGGGCTGCTGCTCAACGACTTCGAGGCGCAGGCGCTGTCGCTGCCGGCGCTCAAGCCGGACTGGGTGCTGCCGATCGGGCCGGCCGCTCCGCCGGACGCCGGGCCGCAGGTGATCCTTGGGCCGGGCACGGGGCTCGGGGTCGCGTGCCTGGTGAGCGCGGGCGGGCGCTACGCGGCGCTGCCGAGCGAGGCCTGCCACACGGGCTTCGCGGCCGAGACGGCGGACGAGGCGGCGTTCTGGCCCTTCCTGGACCGCGCGCACGGCCGCATCACCACGGAGAGCGTGCTGTCGGGGGTTGGGATCGAGCGCCTCCACCGCGCCCGGATGGCGGCGCGCGGCCGCCCGGTCGAGCCGTCCACGCCCGCGGCCGTCACGGCGCGGGCGCTGGTGGAGCCCGGGTCCGACGAGGCCGACACGCTGCGGGCCTACTGGCGGCTGGTCGGCCGCTTCGCGGGCGACGCGGCCCTGATCTTCAAGGCGACGGGCGGCGTGACGCTCGCGGGCGGCATCCTGCCCCGCGTCACCGACCTGCTCGAACCCGACGCGTTCCGGGCCGCCTTCGAGGCCAAGGCCCCGCTCGACGCCCTCGCCGCCGCCATCCCGACCCGGCTCATCACCCACGACAACACCGTGCTGGAAGGCATGGGGACCATCGCGGCCGATCCGGACGCCTACGCGCTCGACTACGGGCGCCTCGCCTGGTGCTGAGCGGGGGCGCGCCCGGCGTCAGGCCGCGTGCGGCGGCGAGGCCGGTCGGTCGGTGAGCACGGCGAACAGGCTCGACGGGTCGCGCACGGTCCTGAGCTTGGCCGTGACGGCCTGCTCCCGGAACAGCCGCGCGACCCTGGCCAGCGCCTTCAGGTGGTCGGCCCCCGCGGCCTCGGGCGCGACAAGCAGGAACACGAGGTCGACGGGCTCGCCGTCGAGCGCGTCGAAGTCGAGCGCGCGGTCGAGCCGGGCGAACACGCCGAAGATGGCGCGGCAGCTCACCAGCTTGCCGTGCGGGATCGCGACCCCCTTGCCGACCCCCGTGGAGCCCAGCCGCTCGCGCTGCAGCACCGCGTCGTAGATCTCGCGCCACGGCAGGCCCGACACGGTTCCGGCCCGCTCGCACAGGTCCTGCAGCACGGCCTTCTTGGTGGTGGCCCGCAGCACCGGGATGACCGCTTCGGGCGAAAGGAGGTCGTGCAGCGCCATGCGTCAGCCGTGGTCCAAATCCCTGCCCGGGGCGGACCGGAGCAAGGCGGATGCCGCCGTGTTCCGACCATCCCGGTCGCCGCGCTGGGAACGCGTTGACCGCCGCGGCGGGTCCGCGGGACGCGGGCTCGCCCACGGCGGTGGTCCGACCCCGCGCAGCCGGGTAGCGGTATGGGCGCGGGCGGGCGAAGTCAATGCGGCGGCGCCGAACCGCCCCCCACCCCGGCCGCGGAGGCAGGGATGGGCGACCGCGGGCGATTTCATCAGCCTAAACAAAGGTTAGGGCCGACCGGCGCCACTCCGACCGCGTTGGCCGGAACACCCCGGCCCGGCCGGAACCGGGGACCCGGCCCGCTTCAGGCCGGATTGCCCGTCTCGGCCCGAACGGCGGCGTCGAGCAGGGTCGCGAGCGTCGCGGGGTCCTGCGGGAACCCCGCCCTGATCCAGTCGGCCTGCAGGCGCTTCAGCACCGCGCCGACCGTCCGGCCGCTGCCCACCCCGCGCGCCATCACCTCGGCGCCGCCGATGCGCAGTTTCGGCGCGGGCTCGGCGGCCAGGACGGCGCGCGCCCGCGCCCAGGACGCGGCGAACGAGGG
>CAXTDZ010000019.1:0-42754 GCA_964243035.1 uncultured Lichenihabitans sp. | reverse complement strand
GCGGCGAGCCGCCCGGCCGCGTCGACGTTGTCCTTGGCGCGCGACGCGCGCAGGGCGTCGAGGCTCGCCTCCTCGCCGTCGCAGCGGCGCTTGCGCTCGGCCTCGGCGCGCGCCTGCTCCTGCGCGGCCCGCACGGTTTCTCGCGCCCGGGCGATCCGGTCGCCGAGCCCCGGGCACTGGGCGGCGCGCGGCTCCAGGGCGGCGAGGTCGCGGTCGTCGCCGAAGGCCGCGGCGTTGCGCAGCGCGTCGTCGGCCTTGTCGCACTGCGCCCGGCGCTCGATGTCGTCGAGCGTCCCCACCGCCTGCTCGATCGGGCCCTTGAGGCTCGGGCAGGCGTTCTCGCGGCCGAGCCGCTCCAGCCCGACCCGGTCGCGGCCCGTGATCAGGATGCCGAGGAGCTGGTTGCTGACGGCGCAGACCGCCTTCAGGCGGTCTTCCTCGTCCCTGCGGGCCTGCTCGGCGTCGCGCCGCTGCCGCTCCTCGTCTTCGCGTCGGCGCTGCGCCTGCTGCTGCTCGAAGACGTCGGCGCGGGTCTCGGCTTGGCGGCGGAAGGCCGAGTCGGGGAAGCGGCGCGCGAACTCGCGCAGCACCCCGGGGTCGAGCGAGTCCTTGACCGCCTCCCATTCGGTGCGGTCGTTGGCGAGATCCGTGTAGTAGTCGCCGGAGATCGAGATGGTGAGCTCGGGCGACTGCCTGCCTCCCGTGCGGCTCTTGACCTTGGCCGCCACCTGCTGGAGCAGCCCGCTCAGCTCCTGCCGGCCGGGGACCTTGAGCTGTTCCACCAGGGCCGCCGAGAACGGGCTGTTGCGGCTGTTGTCGCCGTCGAGCGCCACCTCGTTGGCGCGGGTGGAATAGAGGGTGATGGAGTCGCCGCTGCCGATCTGGATGCGCTCCAGACCGCGCACCAGCCCGATGCCGCGCGAGGCCACGCTCATCTTGGAGAACGGGTTGTCGCGGCAGGAGTCGAGGATGATGACCTGCACGCCGCCCACGCCCTTCAGCGCGTCCTCGATCTCGTCCATGGAGATGGTGGCGTGCTTCAGGTGTTCCGGGCGTTCCACCACCGCGTCGGTCGGGATGAAGTAGTTGACGTGGTCGAACTGCACCGCGTGGCCCGCGTAGAACAGCAGCGCCACGTCGGCGCCCTGGGCCGCGATCTTGAACTTGCCCAGCGCGTCCTCGAACCCGTCCAGGTCGAGGTCGGTCGCGGTGGTGACCGAGAAGCCGAGGTCGGTGAGGGCCGCGCCCACGTCGGTGGCGTCGTTCTTCGGGTTGGGGAGGTCGAGCCGCTTCTCCTTGTAATCGGAGTTGCCGATCACGAGCGCGACCCTGGACTTGGCGAAAGCGGGGACGGCCGCCGTCGCGGCCAGGACGAGGGCGAAAAGCGCGGCCAGAACGGACAGCTTCCGCCTCAAAAACCCGAACTCCGCAATGGCAACCAGAAACGACTTCGACCGACGGGGCGTCAAACGACGCGGTCACATTCACCATAGCAGCAGACGGGACGCGCGGTCCAGGACCTTTCGCGCCCGGTCGGGATCCCCGGTCTCAAGACCGATCGGCGCCGGTTCCGCCCTTCTTCGCCCGACGCGAGAAGGTGGCTTCGCCCGACGCGAGAAGGTGGCTGGCAAGGCCAGATGAGGGGGGACGCGAGCGGGCAGGCCCCTCATCCGCCCCGCCGGGCACCTCCTCCCCGCGAAGGGCCTGGCCCGGCACCGGTCGTTTCACCCGGAGCGAAGCCCCGGGCCCGAGTGTGGGCGGCATTCCTTCCGCCTGCCTGCGCGCGGTGACGAGGAGCCGCGCGGGGCTGATCAGCCTCACTGCGCGACGAGGTGGCTCGCGATCTCGCAAGCCTTGGCGGTCGGCCGCCCGCTCCCGTCGACGAGGCCGGGCTTGGCCATCCAGACCACGATGCCCTCGACCCCGCCCGCCACGGCCTGCTCCAGCCCCGGCAGGTCCCCGGACCGCCCGCGCGCCCAGCCGGCCGGGTTCTCCGACGACCACACCGGGCGCCCCGCCGCGGCCGCGAGGCGGCTCCAGCCCTCGGCGGTGGCGCTGCGGTCCCGGTTGGCGTTGTGCGCCCCCACGATGTCGAACAGGCCCGCCACGCCCCCGTCGCGGCCGAGGCTCGCGACGGAGGCGTCGACGTGCTGCCGGTCGGGCCCCATCAGCCGCACGGAGCCGCCGAGCTTGGCGCGCAGCGCCTCCGTGATCGCCGCGATCCGCCCGTTGTCGAACCCCGCCTCGTTGAAGGGCGACAGGACGTCGGGGCGGAAGGCTTGCGCGTAGGCCGCGATCCAGGACGCGTAGCGGTCGTCGGACCAGCCCGCGAACGCCCCCCGGCCCACGGCAAGCGGGCTCGCGTAGATCGTGAGGCCGAGCGACCGGGCGTAGCCCGATACCTCGCCGTGGATCGCGGGGTAGTCGGCGCCTCCCGCGTAGGCCGGCACGATCGGCAGCCGGATGCCGTTCACGCCCGCCCGCACGAGCCCGTCCAGCACGGCCCGGTAGTTGGCGCCCGTCAGCGCCGTGGCGGACGAGTAGAGCTGGTGCTCGGGGAACGAGGTCTTGAGGTCGGCGAGGTAGTGGCTGACCTGCCCCGCGTAGCGCCGGGGGCCGGGCGGCAGGTCCGGGCAGGCGGGCGCGGCCGCCCCGCCCGTCGCGAGCGCGACCAGGTTCAGGCCGATCGCGGCCGCGGCGATCAGCCAGCGTTTCAGGATGGTGCTCGCCACGGCGTGGTCCCTTTCCCCGTCACAGGAGTTGCAGCGCGACCCCGACGTCGCCCTTGTTCTGGTCCAGAACCTCGAACACCGCGGGGTCGATGCCGCCGCGCACCAGCAGTTCGGTCACGCCCGCGCAGTGGTTCCGGTAATCCGCCTCGGCCGCGGCCCGCTCCGCTTCCAGCGCCTCGGGCGCGATGGGGATCTTGGCCCCGACGCAAGCCTCCAGGCGGGCGAGCCACTCGGGCCCGACGCGCCGCGCGTCGAGCTTCTGCGCCCAGCCCTTCGGCCGCGCGCCGGCTGCCGTGCCGAACCGCTTGTCGGCCGCCGCCACGGTCTGCTGGAAGGCCCGCAGGAACACCCGGAAGCGGTTGGCGGCAAGCTCGCACGAGACGTCGGCCAGGGCGGCGGGGTCGAAGCGGGCCGCGAGCCTGGGCTCCGGCCCCGTGAGCGTCTCGGCGAAGGCCACGAGCGGGTCGCAGCCGGTCAATTGGGCCAACCGGATGTCGGGCCGGTCCGCGATGGCGTCCGCGATGCCGCCGCCCTGGTCCCAGCGCAGCAGGAAGCCCGACAGCAGCGTGGGCTCCGCCCGCACCACGTCGGTCAGGAAGTCGAGGCCCGACATGGCGCGCATGTCGGTGTCGGCCTCCCCGTAGCTCGCGAAGCTCGACGCCCCGCCCGCGAACTCGATCGCGCCGGGGTGGAACAGTTGGCCGTGCAGCCGCAACCCGTCCGCGTGGCTCAGCACCCGGTGGACGAAGCGCAGCTCGGCCGTGGAGCCGGCAACGATCGCGAAGCAGGGCCTGGCCACCCGCCGCAGCCCGCCGCCGCCCCACTTCTGCTCGCGGCTGCCCGCGAGCGGCTGGTTGGGCGGCCCGTCGCGGTAGGCGAGCCGCCAATCATCGTACTCGTTGGAGCGCAGGCCCACGTCCTCGTCCACGAAGGGCTTGGCGGCCTTCTCGCCCGCCCAGTAGGGGTCGAGCAGGTCGCGCAGGCGATCGTCGTGCGACGACAGCTTGCGTGCCATGAAGAAGCGCTGCCGCGTGAGGTAGTCGAGGTGGTCGGCGTGGTAGACCACGGGGTAGCCGTAGTCGGTGAACTGGTAGAGCGTCAGCGAGCAGCCGATGACGCGGTGGTCGGGCACGACCTGCCGCACCAGCGTCTGGAAGAACAGCTCGTCGGGCACCAGCGTGGTCTTGAAGAAGGACAGGATGTCGCGCTCGCGCGCGAGCTCCATGACGGCCTTCAGGGTCGGCCAGGTGAGCACCCACCACTGCGAGCCGAGGTGGGGGTCCATGTCGCGCACGAAGCGGCGCTTCAGCCCCAGGCGCTTCTGGAGGTTGAAGGCCCGGTCGGTCAGGTTGGGGTGTTCGCGCCAGTTGAAATACCAGCGGTACTGGTAGCGCTCGCGCTGCGGGCCGCTCTTGACCCACTTCACGGTTTCGGAGGGCACGCTCTCGATGAACTCGTCGCCGCGGTTGCGGTCGAGGAAGGCTTCGAGGTGGGCCGCGTCGCGGACGGGGTAGTCCATCGCGCTCATCAGGTAGACGTAGTCGGGCTCCCACGCCGCGTCCGCGATCGCGTCCAGGCAGTTCAGCGTGGCCTGCACCACCGACCACTCGCCCCAGCCCACCGTGACGCGCTTGGCGAAGCGGACCCGGTCGCCGAGGCCCGTCAGCTCCGCCCGGAGCGCGGCGAATTCCGCGTCGGGCACCTTGGCGTCGTAATGGATCACGATGCGGTGGCCCGTGGACGTCATCGTGCGGGCCACCCGCGCGACCAGTTTCGATGCGTTGTGGGCGAGCAACGCGTAGACGATCTGCAACAACGGCCTCCTCGGGACGGGGGCCGGCGCTGCGAGAGCCGAGCCGCGCGGCTCATCCCGGCTGCGCTATAGCCTAAGTTTCGGGGCCGTTGCACCCCTCGCGGGTCGCTCAGTCGCCGGGATCGCCGCCGCCCTCGCCCGTGACCACGGTGGAGCCCGTGCCGCGGCTCGTCGACGCCGCCGGGGTGCGGAAGTCGTAGTAGATGCCCGCGATGCCGCGCAGGATCTGCACCGCCTTGCTGAGCTCGACGGCCTGCGCGTTGGCGACCAGCACCACGTCCTTGTCGCGCATCTGCACGGCCTGGCTCACGAAGTAGCCCCCGGCCCCGCGCAGGCTCAGGTGGTAGGCGACGGGCACGGGGGGCCTGCTGCCGTCGAGCCGGGCGAGGCGCGGGTCGCGGGGGGGCAGCAGCGTCCGCACGAGCTCGGGCGGCTCGAAGCGCATGAGGTAGATCTCCCCCACGTCGGCCACCGTGTCGTTGAGCCCGCCCGCCCGCGCCACCGCCTCGGCCAGGGACACGCGCTCCACGTCGAAGTTGTACTGCGCGCTCTTGGTCGCGGCCCCCAGCACCGTGAAGGAGCGCGGGTTGCGGACCACCACGATGCTGTCGCCGGGCTCGACCCGGAGGTTCTCGCGCGCGTCCTCGACGAGCCGCTGCATGTTGGCCCGCGCGATGCGGCCGCGCCGCACCAGCTCCACGTCGGTGTCGAAGGTGGGGTCGCGCGGGCCGCCGGCCTGGGCGATGGCGTCCAGCACGCGCTCGCCCTTGACCGTGATGGGCACGAGGCCGGGCCGGCCCACGTCGCCGTTGACGGAGGCCGTGTTGACGGTCGAGGTGACGAGGCTCACCACCGCCTGCGGATGGGTCGTCTTGCCTTCGAGCGACCGCGCGATGGCGGCCCCGGCCCCGGCCGGCGTCAGCCCCGCGACGCGGATCGTGCCGCCGAAGGGCACCGGCACCGTGCCGTCCTGCTCGATCACCTGGGCGGGCAGGGTCGCGGCGTGGCCGGAGGCGGGCGCGTCCTTGGTGGCCGGCGTCGCGGGCTGCAGCGCCCCCGCGGCGCCGAACAACGGGATCGGCGACACCTCGTAGACCGTGGTGGCGATCACGTCGCCGGGCTTGAGCACCAGCGTCGGCTTGTACAGGTCCGCCCCCAGCGAGCTCAGGCCCGGCCGGCGGTAGGCCGCGATGGCCTTGGCCGTCGGCAGGTCGAGGTCCAGGGTCACCAGGTCGGGGTCGACCGACCCCGTCGGCGTGGCCGCGAGCTCGACCGCGGTGGGCGAGGCGCTCGGCAGCACGGCGCAACCGCTCAGGAGAAGGCCCGACAGGGCGACGGCGGCCGGTGCGAGCTGACGCAAGGCGAACTCCAGCGGCGGGCCGCGTCCGCGGCTTCGCCCGGGGGAGTCCGTCGCCGGACCGGGCCGCACCCGCCCTCCGGGCCGCGCGCCCGCTTCAACGATCAACGACTAGACCAGCGGTCCGGGCTTCGCCAGCCCGGCGGGCGGGCTCGCGCGCGCTGCGTCGGCGGGCGTTGCGGGGCGGCCACAAGCCCTTGACCCGCGCGCGGGCCGTCATGCCCCCGCCCGCGCCCGGCGCTCTTCCGCGATCCACGGCGAGGCCGCCTCGTAGGCGCGCGCCAGCCGCAGCACCGCGAGGTCGTCGCGCGGGCGCCCCGCGAGCTGCAGGCCCATGGGCAGCCGCCCGCCCGGGCCCCCGAAGCCGGCCGGCACCGCCGCGGCCGGAAACCCCGTCAGCGTGACGGGCGCCGCAACCTCCATCCAGCGGTGGTAGCTGTCCATCTCCCGCCCCGCCACCGCGCGGGGCCAGTCCCACCCGATCGGGAAGGGCCAGACCTGCGCGGTGGGCAGCGCCAGGAAGGCGTGGCGCTCCAGCAGCCGGAGCGCGCAGCCGTGCCAGGCCGTCCGCACGGCGGAGGCCTCGTGGACCTCCCGCGCGGTGAGCCGCGCGAACCCCTCGCATTCCCACACGGCCTGCGGGTTGAGCAGCGCCCGCCTGGCCGGGTCGGCGAACAGCGGCATCAGCCTGCCGCCGGTGGAAACCTGGCGCAGAACCACGAAGGCGCGCCACAGGGCTTCGAAGTCGAAGCCCGGCACCACGGGCACCACCGCGTGCCCCAGCGCCGCGAGGCGCGCGAGCGCGGCCTCGCACACGGGCAGGACGCCGTCCTCCACGGGCAGGTGCCCGCCGAGGTCGCCCAGCCAGGCGATCGACCCGCTGGCGTCCAGGTCCAGCTCCTCCTCGTAGCGGGTGCCGGGGCCGTCCAGCGACAGCGGCGCGCGGGCGTCCCACCCCGCCTGGACGGACAGCAGCAGCGCCACATCCTCCACCGTGCGCCCCATCGGCCCGTCGGTGGACATCTGCGCCAGGAAGGCGTCGGGCAGGGCGAGCGCGGGCACGCGCCCCTGGGACGGGCGGAAGCCGAACACGCCGTTCCAGCCCGCCGGGTTGCGGAGCGAGCCGCCGACGTCGCTGCCGTCGGCGAGCGGCAGCATGTCGAGCGCCAGCGCCACGGCGGCGCCCCCGCTGGAGCCGCCCGCGCTCCGCCCGGGGTCGAAGGCGTTGCCCGTCGCGCCGAACACGGGGTTCACGGTGTGCGACCCGAGCCCGAACGCGGGCGTGTTGGTCTTGCCCACGAAGATCGCGCCCGCGGCCCGCATCCGCCCGACGTGGATCGCGTCGGCGTCCGGCACCCAGTCGGCGAACAGCGGCGAGCCCAGCGTGGTGCGCAGCCCCGCCGTGGCGGCCAGGTCCTTGACGGCCAGGGGCAGGCCGTGCAGGGCGCCGAGCGGGTCGCCCCGCGCGACCGCGGCGTCGGCCAACTCCGCCTCGGCCAGGACGTCGGCGCGCGGGCGCCGCGACACCACCGCGTTGTGGGCGGGGTTGCGGGCCTCGATGCGGTCGAGGAAGGCGGAGGCAACCTCCCGCGCGGACCAGTCGCGCCGCGCGATGCCCCGCGCCAGCGCCCGCGCGCTCAGCCCGACCAGTCCGTGATCCATCGCCCGCCCCTCAATGCGCGGCGGGCCGCCCCAGCGCGGCCCTGGCCTGATGCGCCCAGTAGACCGCCTGCGCGGGCACGCGGCCGAGCTTGCCGCCCGCGAAGGGCAGGCCGAAGGCCTCGAACAGCCGCCAGCCGTCGTCGCCTTCCGCGATGCCGCGGGCGATCAGCTCGCCCACCGCGGCCGTCAGCGTCACCCCGAGCCCGCCGAAGCCCGTCGCGTACCACACGTTGGGCTCGGCCTGGCCGATTACGGGCAGCTTGTGGCGCGTGAAGGGCATCAGGCCGCCCCAGGCCACCTCCACCTTGGCCCCCTTCAGGGCCGGGTAGAAGCGCGCCATGTCGCGCCGGAGCGCCTCCGCGATGCGGCCAGGGTTGGGCTGCCAGGCGAGCACGCGCCCGCCCCACAGCAGGCGCGTGTCGGGCAGCGGCCGGTAGTAGTTGACCGCCACCGTGTTGTCGAAGATCGCGTAGGGAACGCGGATCGCCTCGCGCAGCCGGTCGCCCAGCGGCTCGGTCGCCATCACGAAGGTCGCGATGGGGATCGTGCCGTTGGACACGGTCGCGTGCAGCCCGTCGATGTACCCCCCGCAGGTGAGCACCACGTGGTCGGCCGCGATCGTGCCGCGGGGCGTGTCCACCACCCTGCGGCCGTGCCGGGTGGAGAGTTTTCGGGCGGGCGTGTTCTCGAACACCGACACGCCCGCCTCCGCGCAGGCGCGGGCCATGCCGGCCGTGAGGTCGAGCGGGTGGACGGCCAGCGTGGAGGGGATCAGCAGGGCGTCGCCGTAGCGCTCGGTCGACAGCGCCTCGCGCAGCCGCTCGCGGGGCCAGTGTTCCAGCACGGTGCCGAACCGCTCCGCCATGAAGGCCTGGAAGCGGGTCATCGCCTCAGGGTCGCCGCCGGCGACGTTGCAGCACAGCGCCCCCCGGGTGAGCGGCCCGCAGCGGATCGCGAACGCCGCGATGCGCTCCTCCACCAGCGCGAGCCCGCGCCGCGCCACGGCGTGGTAGAGCCGCGCCCGCTCAAGGCCCACCCGGGCCGCGAGTTCCATGAGCCCGCCCGGGAAGAATTCGGACGCGAAGCCGCCGTTGCGGCCCGAGGCGCCCCAGCCGACCTTGCGGGCCTCGATCAGCGCCACGCGCTTGCCGAGCCTCGCCAAGTCGAGCGCGGTGCCGGTCCCAGCGAGCCCGCCCCCGATCACCACGGCGTCGACGTCGAGCGGCCCGTCCAGCGCGGGATGGGCGCGCGTTTCCTCGCGCGTGCGGAAGTAGTGGCTGTCGACGTGCACGTCGGTCATGCGTGCCCCTCCGGTGAGCGCGATCCGCCGCGCCGCCGCCGTCAGGCGCCGGCCGCGGCGAGCCGGTCGTCGAGCCGCCCCAGGCTCTCGTCGCGGCCCAGCACCTCCAGCACGTCGAAGATGCCGGGCGAGGTGGTGCGGCCGGTCAGGGCCGCGCGCAGCGGCTGGGCGACCTGCCCGAGCTTGGTGCCGGTTTCTTCCGCGTAGGCCCGTACCACCGCCTCGGTGGTGGTCGCGGTCCACACGTCCAGCGCGGCCAGGCGCGGGCGCAGCGCCCCGAGGTGTGCGGCCCCGCCCTTCTCCAGCAGCTCGGCTGCCTTGCCGTCGAGCGCGAGCGGCCGGTCGGCGAACAGGAAGGTGGCGCCGTCCAGCAGCTCCACCAGCGTCTTGGCCCGCTCCTTCAGCCCCGGCATGGCGGCGAGCAGCTTGGCGCGCAGCCCCAGGTCGAGCTTGGCCGCGAGCCGGTCGCCGCCCGCCACGAAGGGCAGCGCCGCCACGAGGTCGGCTTCCAGCGGCGCGTCGGGCTTGTCGCGCAGGTAGTGGCCGTTCATGTTTTCGAGCTTGGCGAAGTCGAAGCGCGCGGGCGAGCGACCGACGCCGTCGAGCGAGAAGGCCTCCACCATCTCCGCCGTGTCGAAGAACTCCCGGTCGCCCTGGCTCCAGCCGAGCCGCACGAGGTAGTTGCGCAGCGCCTCGGGCAGGTAGCCCATGGCGCGGTAGGCGTCGACGCCGAGCGCCCCGTGCCGCTTGGACAGCTTGGCCCCGTCCGCCCCGTGGATCAGCGGGATGTGCGCCATGGCGGGCACCGGCCAGCCCAGCGCGTCGTAGATCTGCGCCTGCCGGGCCGCGTTGGTGAGGTGGTCGTCGCCGCGGATCACCTGGGTCACGCCCATGTCGTGGTCGTCCACCACCACGGCCAGCATGTAGGTGGGGCTGCCGTCCGAGCGCAGCAGCACGAGGTCGTCGAGGTCCTTGTTGGCCCAGGTGACGGGGCCCTGCACCTTGTCGTCCACCGTGGTGACGCCGTCGGTGGGCGCGCGCAGCCGGATGGCGGGGGCCACGCCCGCGGGCGCGTCGCCGGGATCGCGGTCGCGCCAGCGGCCGTCGTAGCGCGGCGGCCTGCCCTCGCGTCGCGCGTCCTCGCGCATCTGCTCCAGCTCGGCGGGGGTCGCGTAGCAGCGGTAGGCGCGGCCCGCGGCCAGCAGGCCGTCCACCGCCGCGCGGTGCCGGTCCGCGCGGCGCGCCTGGTAGACCACGTCGCCGTGCCAGTCGAGCCCCAGCCACGTCAGCCCGTCCAGGATCGCCTCGATGGCGGCCTCGGTGGAGCGCTCGCGGTCGGTGTCCTCGATGCGCAGCAGCATGGTGCCGCCGTGCTTGCGCGCGTAGAGCCAGTTGAACAGGGCCGTGCGCGCCCCGCCGATGTGCAGGAAGCCCGTGGGGGAGGGGGCGAAGCGGGTGACGGCGGGGGTGGACATCGTAGGTGCGAGGGCCTCGGACTGTTGGGGGACAAACGGGTTCGGCCTGCGCCCGAGGTTCGACCTCGTGTTGACGCCTGCCGGTGTTGCCCTTCCCCCCTCCGGGGGAGAAGGTGGCCGAAGGCCGGATGAGGGATCCGGGCCGCGCGAACCGCCCCTCATCCGACCTGTCGGGCGCCTTCTTCCCGCGAGGCGGGGCGAGGGGCATGACCGGCCACGGTCGGTCGACCCGACCTTGCGGCTCCGCCCGGGAGCAGCAGGGTCTTACCGCACCGGCGCCGCCCGTCTACCATGGGGCCGAGGCCCGCGGAAAGGCAGAACCCCAACCGCATGGGAGCGTTCACCCGAACCACGCTTGCCGACGGCTGGACCGCGACCCGGGCCCTGGCCGGCCCGCGCGCGAGCCTCCGCGACCTGTTCGCGGCGGGGTTCGAGCTCGAATGGGAGCACCGCCGCTTCTTCCTGTGGGTGCCGGTGCTGGCGGGCACGGGCGTGCTGCTCTACCTCGGCGCCGACCACGAGCCGGTCGCCTCCGTCGCGTGGGCCCTGTTCGCGGTGGCCGTGGGGGCCGCGGTGCTGCTGCGACACAGCCGCGCGGGGTTGATGGCGGGCGTGGCAGCGGCGTCCGTGATGGGCGGCCTCGCGAGCGCGGACCTGCGCGGCCGCACCGTCGCGGCCCCCGTGCTCGACCGCACCCGCGTCGACCGGCTCGTGGGCTGGGTCGAGGAGGTCGACCCGAGGCGCACCGGCAGCCGCTTCGTGCTCCGCGTGGAGGAGTCCGGCCTGGAGGCGGCCCACCGCCCGGCGCGCGTCCGCCTCACCACGCGGCGCGACGAGCCGCTCGCGGCGGGGGACCGGGTGGCGCTGACGGCCCGGCTGCTGCCGCCCGCCCAGGCCTCGCTGCCGGACGGCTACAGCTTCGCGCGCGACGCCTACTTCATGGGCTTGGGCGCGGTGGGCTCGGTGCTGGGCCGCGTGCGCCCCGCCCCCGCCGACGCGTCGCCGGGCTGGGGCCTGCGGATCGCGGCCGCGGTGGACCGCGCCCGCGACACGCTCGCGGCCCGCGTCGACGGCATCCTGGGCGGCGACCGCGGCGCCATCGCGGCCGCCATGGTGACGGGCAAGCGCGACCTGCTGTCCGCCGACGGGCGCGAGCTGATCCGCGAGGCGGGCATCTTCCACATCATCACGATCGCGGGCGTGCAGATGACGCTGGTCGCGGGGCTGCTGTTCGGCGGCACCCGCCGCCTCCTGGCGCTGAGCCCCGCGCTCGCGCTCCGCTATCCCGTCAAGAAGTGGGCCGCGGCGGTCGCGCTCGCCGGGGCGGTGGCCTACGACGTCCTGACGGGCTCGCGCATCGGCACGCAGCGGGCGCTGTTCATGACGGGCGTGATGCTGGGCGCCGTGCTGGTCGACCGGCGCGGCTTCACCATGCGCAACCTGGCGCTCGCGGCGCTGCTCGTCATCGCGGCCGAGCCGGAGGCCGTGACGGGGGCGAGCTTCCAGCTCTCCTTCGCGGCCGTGGCGGCGCTGGTCGCGGTCTACGAGGCGCGCGAGCGGCGCCGCGCGGCCGAGCCCGACGCGGCCCCCACCCCGCGCGGGCGGCTCGGGCGGGCGGTCGCGCACGTCCGCGACCTGTTCGTCGCGACCGTCTGCGCCACGAGCGCCACCGCCTCCTTCATGGCCGCGAACTTCCACGAGCTCAGCCCCTACGTGTTCGTGGGCAACCCGCTGACGCTGGCCGTGATCGAGCTGTTCGCGGTGCCTGGCGCGCTGCTGGGCTGCGCGCTCTACCCGCTCGGGCTCGACGGCCCCGTCTGGCACTGGGTGGGGGCGGGCATCGGGCTGGTCCTGTGGGCCGCGCGGCTGCTGGGGAGCGCGCCCGGCGCCACCCTTCACCTGCCCGCCTTCGCGCCCTGGGCGCTGCCGTTCCTGGCGCTGGCGGTGCTGTCCGCCGTGCTGTGGCGGAGCTGGGCGTTCCGGTTGAGCGCCGTGCCGCTGGCGCTGACGGGCCTGCTCGGCGCGGCGGCGGGGCCGCGCTACGACCTCGTGGTGGCGGGCGCGGGCGACGCGGTGGCGGTGCGCGAGGCCGACGGGCGCCTGGCCCTGGCCGGCAAGGGCGACGCGTTCGCGGCGGAACAGTGGCTCGCGGCCGACGGCGACGGGCGCGATCCCGGCACCGTCGCCCGCGCGGGACGCTGCGACGCGCTCGCCTGCGTGGCGCGGCTCGCCGGCGGCCAGACCCTGTCGCTGGTGGCCGACGCCCGCGCCTTCGCCGAGGACTGCCGCCGCGCCGACGTGATCGTGACGCGGCTCTACGCCCCCGCGAGCTGCGCGGCGCCGCTGGTGATCGACAAGGGCAGCCTCGCGGGGACGGGCGCGCTCGGCCTCACGCTCCGCAACGGCGGCTGGGTCACCCACCCCGCGCGGCCCCCGCTCGAAGACCGCCCCTGGTGGCCCGCGCCCCGCGTCTCCGCACCGCGCCGCGCCGCGCCCGCGGATCCTGCCCCCGAGGGCGACGGGGCGGGCGACGCGTCCTCCCCCCCGGAGGAGCGCGGGACCGAAGGGGGTTAGCGCCGCGGTGCGGGGCGCCGGACGGCCGTCACGCGCCCGCGCGGTAGCGCCTCGGCCGCGTCGCGACGGCGTGCGAGGCCGTCTCGACGCCCGCCCGGACGGCGTCGGGCCAGGGCAGCCCGCGCCAGGAGGCGAACAGGTACCCCGCGTTGAAGGCGTCCCCGGCCCCCACCGTGTCGACCACCGCGACGGGGGGCGCCGGGCAGTGCACGGTCCGGTCGCCGCGGCGGGCGCGGGCGCCGTCCGCGCCGGCCTTGATCACCAGCACGGCGCCGGAGGCCAGCCGCGCGCCCAGCACCTCGCCGGCGGCGTCGAGCGACCCGGTCCCCGTCAGGCCGAGCGCCTCGGCCTCGTTGACGAGGAGGTGCGCGCAGGCCGGCAGCCAGGACAGGACGCGCGCGCGGTTGTCCGCGGACCAGCCCTCGCTCGGCCAGCCGGGATCGAGCGCCACCGCGTAGCCCCGCTTCCCCAGAAGGTCCATCAGGGCCGCGGTGCGCGGCAGCAGCGCCGGCGTCACGAAGCAGCCGGTCAGGAGCGCGAGGCCGCCGGGAGCGGCGGACGGTGGAAGTTGCCCGACCACGTCATCGAGGTCGAGGTCCAGCAGGTGGCCGAGCGCGGTGAAGAAGGTGCGCTCGCCGTCCGGATGCGCGAGGCCGACGGACAGGCCGCAGGGCCTGGGCGAGACGGGCCAGGCGGCGGCAGCCGGCCCGAACGCCTCCGCGAGCCAGCGGCCCAGCCCGTCGGCGCTCGTGTTGGCGACGAGGCGGAAGGGCGCCCCGAGCCCCTGCCAGGCCAGCGCGGTGTTGCCCGCGGCCCCGCCCGCGCGCAGCTCGCTCTCGGGCAGCACCACCTCCGTGCCCGGCGCGGGCCAGGGAGCCTGCGGCCCCATCACGAGGTCGACGTTGACGTTGCCGATCACGACGAGCGGCGGGCTCACGGGGTCGTGGTGACCTTGCTGGAGCGGACCGGGACGCCGACGTCCGCCACGCGCACGGCGGCCACCCCGACCAGCAGGCGTTGCAGGCTCGGCAGCATGGCGAGGACGGCCGCGAGGCCCGGGCGGGGGCGGAGGCGGAGCGTGACGGCGCCCGGCACCGGCTCGGCGCCGCTCGCGTCGAGCACCACCACGGGGCAGCCGGCCGCCAGGCAGTCCCGCGCGAGCGCCGCGTCGCGCTCCGCCGCGACCCCCGCGCCGCGCAAGACGAGAACCCCGGTGCGCTCCCCCAGCATCTCCATGGGACCGTGCCGCATCTGCCCGGCCTCCAAGCCGAGCGCGGGGCAGCGCGCGAGCTCCATCAGGCACAGCGCCCCCGCCTCGGCGACCCCGGCCAGGACGCCGCGCCCGGTCAGCACGAAGGACGACGGCGAGCGCAGCGCCGCGAGCGCTTCGGCCACGTCCGCCTCCTCCGGCGCGGCCAGGGCGGCCATCGCATCGGCGGCGTCGAGGCCGAGCGCCGCGAGGATCGCGAGGTGCAGGGCGTGCGACACGAGCAGGCTGCGGGTGGCCGCGAAGGCGCGTTCCGGGCCGCCGACGCCGACAAGGCTCGGCAGCGCGCGGGCGAGCGGGCCGTCCGCGTCCAGGGTCAGGCCGAAGCGCTCGGCCGCGCCCGCGGGCTCGTCGAGGTAGCGGACGACCTCGCCCGAGGCGCCCGACTGCGACACGACCAGGACCGTGCGCGGCGCGTCCGGCCGCGGGGCGTCGAGCGCCTCCGACAGGACCTCGGCCGCGGCGTCGAGCCCGCAGGCCCGGTAGAGCGGCACGGCGGTGCGGTTGACCCAGTGCGAGCCCCCCATGCCGAGCAGCAGCAGCCGCCCGGTGCGCCGCGCGCTCGCCGCGACCAGCGCGGCGGTCGGGGCGGCGGCCTCGAAGGAGGCAAGGGCGTCGGCGTGCTGGCGCGCCATCTCGGCCTCGATGGCGCGGAGGCCCGGGGCGTCGGTCATCGGACTCATCCTTTCACGCCGCCCGCGGCCAGGCCGCCCACCAGCGCCCTCTGGAGCACGAAGGCGATCAGCACGGGCGGCAGCGCGGTGAGCAGGCCGGCCGCGGCCACCAGGCCGAAGTCGGTGGCGCGGCCGGCCGCGAAGTCGGCGACCGTCACGGTCAGGGTCTTGGCCTGCGCGTTGCTGGTGAACAGCAGCGCGAAGAAGAACTCGTCCCAGGCGAGCAGCAGCGCGAACAGGGCGGCGGTGGCGAGCCCCGCGCGCGCGAGCGGCAGCGTGACGAAGACGAGCGTGCCCCAGAAGCCCGCGCCGTCCATGGCGGCGGCCTGCTCGATCTCGTCGGGCACGGCCTCGAAGGCGGAGGCGATGAACCAGGCCGTGAACGGCGTCAGGATCGCGCAGTAGACGATCGCGAGGCCCGCCACGCTGTTCAAGAGGTGCAGGGCCGAGAGCAGGAAGTAGAGCGGCAGCGCCAGGGCCACGGCGGGGGTCATGTAGGTCCCCAGAACCCCGTAAAGCGCCGCGGTCACGGCAGGGCGGCGGTAGCGCGCGAAGGCCCAGGCCGCGGGGATCGACACCAGCAGGGACACGAGCGTGGCGCCCAGCGAGGCGCCCAGGCTGTTGCGCAAGCCCAGCACGAAGGCCTCGCCCGGCGTGTTGGCGGCGAGGTCGAACAGGCGCCGGTAGGCCCCGACCTCGACGTGCGCGGGCAGGAAGCGCAGCGGTTTGACCGTCAGGTCGGCGGGCCGCGACAGGCTGAGCACGAGCAGCCAGGCCACCGGCGCCAGCGTCGCGACCACGAACAGCGCGACGGCCCCGTAGAGCAGGAGGGTCGCGAGCCGGCCGCGCTTCACGCCGCCCGCCCGCGCGACAGCAGCCGCACGTAGGCCGCGACCAGCACGGTGCAGACCAGCACCAGGACCAGCGCGTAGGACGCCCCCGACCCCACGCGGAGGAAGCGGAACGACTCCTCGTAGGTGAAGAAGCTCATCGTCTTTGTGGCGCTCGCCGGGCCGCCGCGCGTCATGACGTAGACGATGTCGAAGACTTTCAGCGCCTCGATGGAGCGCAGCACCACCGCGACCAGCAGCGCGGGGGCGATGGCGGGCCAGGTCACCACCTGGAACCGCCGGAGGGCGCCGGCGCCGTCGAGCCGGGCCGCCTCGTAGAGGTCGGCGGGCGCGTTCTGGAGCGCGGCCAGCACGATGAGGGCCACGAGCGGGTAGTTCTTCCACACGTCGGCCGCGACCACGGCGTCCATGGCGACGCCGGGGTCGCCGAGCCAGCTCCGGTAGGCGGGCAGCAGGCCCGCCTGGGTCAGGGCCGCGTTGAGCACGCCGAAGTCGGGCTGGTAGATGAGCCGCCACATGACGGCGTTGACGATCGTGGGCAGCGCCCAGGGCACCACGAGCAGGCCCCGGCACAGGGCCCGCCCGTGGAAGCGCTCGTTGAGCAGCAGCCCGACCAGGAGGCCGAACAGGGTCTCGAAGCCCACCGACAGCACCGTGAAGTGCAGCGTGTGGCCGATCGCGGCCAGGAAGTCGGGGTCGGTCAGGGCGAAGCCGAAGTTCTCCAGCCCCACCCAGTGCGCGGCCCCGATGCCGCCGAGCAGCCGCGCGTCCGTGAAGGCGAGCGCGACCGTCTGAACCACGGGGTAGCCCGCCACCGCCGCCACCACCGCGAGCATGGGCGCGAGCAGCCACCAGGGCGACGCGCGGCCCGGCCGTTCCATCGTGGCCGATCAAGGGGCGGGGCGGGCCCGCGCGGCCTCAGCGCAGGCGCGACACCTGGCTGTCGACCCCGGCCATGGCGTCCGCCGGGCTGGCCTGGCCGGTCAGCGCCGTCGAGATGCCCTTCTGCAGCGCGGTCGACATCTCCTGGTAGGAGGGCGTCACGGGGCGCAGGCTCATGACGTTGATGGCGGTCTTGGCCGCGGCCACCAGCGGCTCCTGCCCCTTGGTGACTGCGGGATCGTCGTAGGACGACTTCCAGATCGGCAGGCTCAGCTGGGCGTATTTGTTCTGCTCGGCCTGGGAGGTCAGGAAGCTGATGTACTTCCAGGCGAGGTCCGCGTGGCCGGAGCCCGCCGTGATGCCGAGCCCCATGGAGCCGTTCACGGCCGAGGCCTGCGTCACGCCCGCCACGCCCGGGGCCGGCACCACGCCCACCTTGCCCACGATCTTGCTTTCGGCCGGGTCGTTGCCCTTGGCGTAGGCGTAGGTCCAGTTGAGCGCGAAGGCCGCGTCGCCCGCCGAGAACACCTTGCGCACGTCCTCCTCCAGGTACTCCTTCGAGTTCGGGTTGGAGAGGCCGTCCTTCAGCGACTGCGCCATGTAGGCGACGGCGTCGAGCGAGCCGCCCTGGTCGAAGGCGGGCTTGCCGTCCTTGAAGTAGCGGCCGGAATGCGCGGCCGCGATAGTGGCGTAGTCGCACACCACGGCTTCCGCCTGCGACCAGCTCCAGACGATCGGGTACTCGACGATCTTCTTGTCCTTGATGATCTTGGCGTCGGCCAGGAGGTCGTCCCAGGTCCTGGGCGGGGCCTGGATGCCGGCCTTGCTCAGCATCTCGGTGTTGTAGAACAGGTATTTGGTGTCCAGGATCCAGGGCAGGCCGTAGTACCTGCCGTCGTAGAGGCTGGTCGACCAGGCGCCGTCGAACACCTTCGAAGTGTCGATGCTGCCCTTCACGCGATCGGTCACGTCCTGGAGCACGCCGTCCCTGGCGAAGGCCGCCGGCCAGATCACGTCGTAGAGCACCACGTCGTAGCCGGAGCCGCCCGCGGCCTTGGCGGCGACGATCTTGTCGAACAGGGCCTCGTAGGGCACGAATTCGAGGGTGACGCTGGTGCCCGGGTTGGCGGCCTCGAAATCGTGCGTCATGGCCCGCACGTCGTTGTCGCTGTAGGCGGCCTGCGACATGAACAGCGCGCTGAGCGTTTCGGCCCGCGCCGCGGCGGCCATCACCGTGCCGGCCAGGAGGGCCAGCCCAACCACGCCCACCCGGGTCCCGATCCCACGCATGACGTCCTCCATTGAGCAGGGTGCGACTGGCTTCCGGCGGGTTTGCCGCCCCGCACCGTCCGGCCGCAGCCGGATGATTAAATCAATTTGAAAAAGGTATTCGATCCTGTCAACCAAGAGGCTAGGCGCTGAACCCGGGTCGACGCGATCGGTGCCGAACCATGCCCTTCGCCCCGCCTTGCGGGGAGAAGGGCAGAACCGGCAGGCGATTTGGCAGGTGCCAAACCGACGTCGGAGTCCTTGGCCAAGAGGTCCGGCGCCGGGCTCGGCGCGTGTGAATGGGCGCATGTCGATCAGCCTGGGTGTCGCGGGAAGCAACCTCGAACGCGTGCGGACGCACAACCGGCGCGTCGTGCTCGACGTGATCCGCAGGGGCGGGCACCTGACCCGGGCCGAGCTGGCGCGCGAAACGCGGCTGACCGCGCAGACCGTCAACAACATCGTCGCCACCCTGGAGGGCGCGGGCCTGCTCCTGGCGCACCATCCCAGGCGGGGCGGGCGAGGGCAGCCCTCGGTCCCCTACGGCCTCAACCCCGAGGGCGCCTTCGCGCTCGGCTTCCACGTGGACCACCACCGGGTGTCGGGCACCGTCGTCGACTTCCTCGGGCGCCGGCGCGCCAGCGAAACGGTGCCGGTCCGGCAGCCCTCGCCGGCGCGGGCGGCCGCCATCCTGGTGCGGATGGCGCCCGCGCTCATCGGGGCCGCCGGGGCGGCGGGCGGGCGCGTGCTGGGGGCCGGCCTCGCGGTTCCGGTCCGCTTCGGCGTGGGCTCCATCACGAGCGACGGCCCCACGACCCTGCCCGGCTGGGACGGCGGGGCCGCGGCGCGGATCGGCGCGGCGCTCGGCCTGCCGGTGCTGATCGAGAACGACGCCGTGGCGGCCGCGATCGGCGAACGCATGGCCGGCGTCGGCCGCGAGGTCGACAGCTACGTCTACCTGTTCGTGAACGACGGCCTGGGCGCGGGCGTCATGATTGAGGGCCAGCCCTGGCGGGGCGCGGGCGGCAACGCCGGGGAGATCGGCCACGTCATCGTGGTCCCCGACGGCAGGCCGTGCCCCTGCGGCAACCGCGGCTGCCTGGAGCGCTACGTGTCGCTCGAAGCCGCCTACGCCCACCTCGGCGTGACGGCCGAGGCCGCCTGCCCGGACCTGGTGGCCGACGCGCTCGCCCGCGACCCGGCCCGCCTGGACGGCTTCGTCGCCGAGGCCGCGCCCCGTCTCGCCCAGGCGGTGGGCCTCCTGGAGGCCGCCTTCGACCCGGAAACCGTGATCCTGGGCGGGGTCGCGCCCTCCGCGCTGCTCGAACGCCTCGTCGGGGCCGTGCGCCTGCCCGTTTCGGTCGGGGCCCGCGCGTCGCGGCGGCGGCCGCGCCTCATCCTCGGGCGAAGCGGGCCGGAGGCGGCCCTGGTGGGAGCCGCGGTTCTGCCGATCTTCGACGAGGTGTCGCCCCGCTTCGACGTGCTGCTGAAGGAGCGGACCTGAGGGGGCCTCCGCTCACGCCTCGCCGAAGGCCGCCGACGCGCGCAGCGCCGTCAGGATCGTGACGGCCGAGGCCGCGCCCGGGTCCACGTGGCCGAGCGCCCGTTCGCCCAGGCGCGACGCGCGGCCCTTGGACGCCACCATGGCCTTGGTGGCCTCCGCGCCCGCGGCCGCCGCGTCCGCGGCGGCGTCGAGGCACGCCGAGAGCGGCTTGTCCTCGGCCGCCGCGCCCTCGGCCGCCTCGGCGGCGGGCAGCCAGGCGTCCAGCATGGTCTTGTCGCCCCGCTCGCCCTTGCCGCGGTCCTGGATGCCCTTGGCCATGGCGGCCACCGCGGCCACCACGGCGTCGCGGTCCAGCGTCGCGCGCCCCTTCACGGCCGCGCCCGCCCGCATGAAGGCCGTCGCGTAGAGCGGCCCCGAGGACGCGCCCACCGCGTTCAGGAAGGACTTGGCGGCCGTGTTGAACACCGCCGCGGGCTCCGCGGTCCCGGCGTCGAGGCCGCGCAGGGCCTCGGTCACGGCCGCGAAGCCGGTGGCCATCGTGGTGCCGTGGTCGGCGTCGCCGATCACGCCGTCGAGGTCGCACAGCCGCCCCTTGTCGGCCTCGATCGCGTCGGCCACGTCCGCGAAGGCGTGGATCAGGTTGGTCGTGGTGATGGCGCTCATGGCGAAACTCCGGATCAGCCCGCGCGGAACATCGCGGCGTCGCAGGGGCGGTCGAGCAGGGCCTGGAGCTCGTCGTCGAGCAGCATCAGCGTGATCGACGCCCCCGCCATGTCCAGCGACGTGCAGTAGGGCCCGACCCAGGTGGCGTGAACCCCGATGCCGCGCGCGGCGAGCCGCTGGTGGACGCGGCGGTTCATCCCGTAGAGCTCCATCAGCGGGGTCGCGCCCAGCGAGTTGACCAGCACCGCGACCCTGGCGCCGCGCTCCGCGGGCATCTCGGCGAACAGCCGGTCCATGATGTCGTCCACCACCGCGTCGGCGGGCTTCAGGCTTTCGCGCGACACGCCGGGCTCGCCGTGGATGCCGATGCCGATCTCCATCTCGTCCGCGCCCAGCTCGAAGTTGGGCTTCAGCGTGTGGGGCGACGAGCAGGCGGAAAGCGCCACGCCGATCGTGAACGTGTGGTCGTTGGCCTTGCGGGTGAGGCGCTCGCACTCGTCCATCGTCTTCATGAGGTCGCAGGCCGCGCCCGCCACCTTGAAGATGAAGAAGTTGCCCGCCACCCCGCGCCGCTCGCCGCGCCGGGCGGGGGGCGCGGAGGCGATGTCGTCGGTGGTCACCACCGTGCGGATCTCGACGCCGTCCAGCCCCGCCATCTCGGCCGCCATGTCGAAGTTCATGACGTCGCCCGCGTAGTTGCCGTACACGAACAGCACGCCCGCGCCCCCGTCCACCGCCTTGGCGCAGGCCACGATGGGGTCGGGCGGGGGCGAGGCGAACACGTTGCCCACCGCCGCGGCGTCGGCCAGCCCGCGGCCCACGAAGCCCAGGAAGGTGGGCTCGTGGCCCGAGCCGCCGCCCACCACGAGGCCCACCTTGCCCGGGCGCGGGCTGTCCACCGCCACCAGCGAGCGGGGCTGGCCCGGCAGCAGGCGGACGTGCTTCGGGTGGGCCGCCACGATGCCCTCCAGCATCTCCTCGACCAGACCCTTGGCGTCGTTGATCAGTTTCTTGGTCGGCATCCGCGTTCCTCCCTCGGTGCTGGTGTTGTTGGGCCTGCCGCGCCCCGGGCGGTCGCCGTCGGCCGCCAGGACCCCGCGCGCCGCCCCCTCGTCGGTCACGAGCACGGTGGCGTGGCCCCCGCGCAGGCAGGCCAGGATGGCGCCCACCTTGCCGAGGCCCCCCGCGACCGCGATGCGCGTCCTGACGGCCGCCAGGTCGTCCAGCGTCGGGCCGACCATCCGGGCGTCGAGCGGGCCCCGGAGCGGGCGTCCCGCCTCGTCCACGAAGCGGCCCGCGACCACCGCGCTGGCGCGCCGGGCGAGGTAGGGCCGGGCGTCCTCCGCGCTCAAGAGGCCGCTCGCGAAGACGAGGCTGTCGGGCCGGACCGTGCCGATGCCGAACAGGAGCACGTTGACCCCGCGCACGAGGTCGAGGCGCTCGCGCACCGCGGGCTCGGCGGCGAGCAGGTCGCGCACCGCCGGGCTCGACACGAGGGCCGGCACCGTCAGGGCGACGCAGCGCGCCCCCAGCGCCGCGGCCATCCGCGAGGCGCAGAGTTCCGGCGACACGGCGAAGCCCGCCCCCGCGCTGCCCGACACCTGCACCACCGACAGGTCCGGCAGCGCGGGCAGGCCGGGCGTGTCGGCCACCGCCAGCACGGTGCGGCTCCAGGCGACCCCCAGCGCGTCGCCCGGCCTGACCAGGGTCCGCAGCACGCCCGCCCCCGCCTCGCCGAGCCGCCGGAGGAGCGGCCGGGCGCCGTTGCCGGCCGGGATCACCACGCAGTCCGCGAGCCCGAACCGCCGGCGGAGCGACTGGGCCAGTTCCACGGCGCGCAGCCGCGCGGGCTCGATGTCGACGCGCACGATGCCGCGCGCCCGGGCCTCGGCCAGGTAGCTGTTCACGGTGGCGCGCGACACGCCCATCAGCCCCGCGATCTCGTGCTGGGTCAGCCCGTCCTGGAAGTAGAGCCAGCTCGCCCACACCAGCGGGTCGTCGCGGAAGCGCAGCGGGATCGCGCTCGGCGCGAAGCCCTCCTCGCCGCTCCCCCTCGTGACCCGCGCCGCCGTTCGTTTCAGCATTGACATCTGTCAGGTTTGTTTTGAACTATGTCGGAAACAACGAGGATTGCAAAGGGCCGCCCCAGCGTCGGCCCCGCGGCGGTCACGGCCCACCCCGCACCGGGGCCCGGGCGCATAAGGGCCCGCGGGGCCCACCAGGGAGGAAGCCATGACGGACAGCGACAATCCCCATCGATCCGCGCCCGCGGTGGCGCGCCGGTCCCTGCTCAAGGGCGCGGCGTCGGGCGCGGCCACGCTCGGCCTGTCGGGCGCGCTGGGCGCCCCCTTCATCAACCGGCTCGCCGCGATGGAGGCGCACCCGCTCGCGGGCAAGAAGATCGACATGAACATCCTGGGCATCGCGGGCTGGGTGCCCTCGTCGCTCGGCGTGAAGATGTCGCCGCTGTTCGCCGACTACGTGAAAGAGCGCTACGGCTACGACGTGAGCTTCGGCTTCGCGGAGGCGCCCTTCTCCGACCTGTTCCAGAAGGCCGCCACCTCGCTCGCCACCAAGAGCCAGGAATACAACATCATCATCTCGGACTCGCAGTGGCTTGGCGCGCTCGCCAAGCCCGGCTGGATCCTCAAGCTCAACGACGTGATCGCCAAGAACAAGCCGTTGCAGGCCGAATGGTACTCGCGCACCGTGGTCGACACCTACATGCGCTACCCCGACGGCAGCCAGGACATCTACGGCCTGCCGCAGGAGGGCGACGTCAAGGCGCTCTACATCCGCAAGGACCTGTTCGAGAACCCCGCCGAGCAGCAGGCCTTCCAGGCCAAGTACAACATGAAGCTGCCCACGACGTTCGAGGACTTCGAGACCCTCAACGCCGACGACTACGAGAAGGTGATGGCCTTCTTCACGCGGCTTGAGAAGGGGCTGTGGGGCGCGGCGTGGCAGTACAGCCGCGTTTACGACTTCTGCACCTGCCCGCTGTTCTCGATGTTCTGGAGCTCGGGCGGCCAGATCTGGGACGCCAAGACCGGCCAGGTCGAGGGCGTGCTGAACACCGACGCCAACGCCAAGGTGATGGAGCGCTACAAGTCCTGGCTCCGATACATGCCGCCCGGCGCCACCAACTACGGCATCGCCGAGGAGATCGACGTGTGGACGCAGGGCAAGGTCGCGACCTGCCTCCAGTGGGCCGCGGTCGGCCCCGCCATGCTGACGGGCGATCTCAAGGACAAGACGCTGGTGATGCCGCCGCCCAAGTTCGGCAAGGCAGGCGACGAGAAGCGCATCTACTGCATGGGCGGCCAGCCCTGGGTCATCAACGCCTACAACGACGAGGCCAAGATGCGGGTCGCCATCGACTTCATGAACTGGTGGTACTCGCCCGAGACCTCGCTCGAATACGCCAAGCGCGGCGGCAACCCCTGCGACAAGGCCACCATGTCGCGCGACGACTTCCCCTCGATCAACCCGTGGAACCGCACCTACAAGTACATGCTGGAGCCCGGCACCAGCCAGGACTTCTGGCACGACCCGAAGTATTCCGAGATGCTGGCGCTCCAGCAGGAGGGCTTCACCTCCTACATGACGGGCCAGTCCAAGGACGCCAGGAGCGTGCTCGACTACGTCGCCTGCGGGCAGCAGCAGATCCTGTCCGATTCCGGCACGGCCAAGCAGGAGCCGTCGGGCGTCTGCGGCAACGTCTCGCTGTGACGGGGTCCCGGCATCGCCTAGGTCGCGAGGCCGGGCCTGTGCCCTTCTCCCGCCTCGGGCGGGAGAAGGTGGCCGACAGGCCGGATGAGGGTGGGGCCACGTGTCGAGCGAGGTCCCCTCATCCGCCCTGTCGGGCACCTTCTCCCCGCAAAGCGGGGCGAAGGGCAGGACGGCCCGGCCGCGCAGATGCATGAGTCTCGTGGCTCGCGAGGGAGAAGGACGCGTCCTGCGCGTGGTGCAGCAGACGCCGGGTTGCGCGAGTATATCCGACCCCTTCGCCCTCGCGCGGTTCGAGCAGACGGCGCGCGAACGGGACCAACCCCATGACCAGCGTGGTGAACCGGTCGTTTCCCGTGCCGCGGCGCTCGGTCGTCGCGCGCGCCCTCGACGACCGCGCCACGCTGGTCACGGTGCTGCTCACGCCCGTGCTGGTCTTCTTCGTGGTGTTCAACACCATCCCGGTGCTGTGGCTGCTCGGGCTGTCGTTCTACAACTACTCGCTGACGAGCGGGTCGCCGCCGCAGTTCGTGGGCTTCCGCAACTTCGTGCAGTTGTTCGGCAACCGCAACAACGTGTGGGCGGACCTGAGCCGCACCTTCTTCTTCGTGCTCTACGGCGTGGGCATCCAGACCGTGCTGGGCACGCTGCTGGGCTTCCTGTTCTGGGGCTCGAAGGAGATGCCGGGGCGGCGGCTCGCCCTCACGCTCCTGTTCGCGCCCATGGTGCTGACCCCGGTCGCGACCGGCACCTTCTGGCGCTTCATGTACGACCCCGACTTCGGCATCCTCAACGTCCTCCTGCACGGCGCCTTCGGGACGCGCCCGGTCAACTTCCTGAGCGAGCCCGGCAAGGCCTACTGGGCCGTGCTGGCGGTCGACTGCTGGATGTGGACGCCGTTCATGACGCTGATGACGCTGGCCGCGCTGGGCTCGGTTCCCAAAGCCGAGCTGGAGGCCGCGAGCATCGACCGGCTCGGCTGGTGGAAGCGGGTCAGCCTGGTGATCTGGCCGCACGGCAAGTTCATCCTGATGCTGGGTGTGCTGCTGCGCACCATCGACAGCTTCAAGACGCTGGACCTCGTCATCGCCATGACCAAGGGCGGCCCGGGGCAGGAAACCCGGCTGGTGGCGCTGGAGGTCAACAAGCAGGCCTTCGAGAGCTTCAACATGGGCTGGTCGTCGGCCTACTCGGTGCTGCTGCTGCTGATCTCGATCGCCATGACGTCGGTGTTCATCTTCATCCTCAACCTGCGTCGCAGGAGGGCCGCGTGACCCGAGCCGGTTCCGCCCTTCTCCCGCCCGGGGCGGGAGACGGTGTCCGAAGGACGGATGAGGGTGGGGCCACGCGCCGCGGCGGACCCCTCATCCGGCCGGTCGGCCACCTTCTCCCCGCAAGCGGGGCGAAGGGCATGATCCGGCCTTCCCTGGTCAACCCCAGTTTGGAGTCTCGTGCTTGACCTCCGATCGGCTCAGGCGCGCGCTCTACTACGCGCTCCTGTGGGTCGTCGCGCTCGTCTTCGCGGCGCCGGTGGGCTGGATCGTGCTGGCCTCGTTCAAGACGCGCGACGACATCCTGGCCGTGCCCCCCAAGCTCGTCTTCACCCCCACGCTCGCCAACTACGTCGAGCTGATCCACCGGCGGTCGCTGCTGCTCCAGGTCGGCAACTCCGTGCTGCTCTCGGTGGCGGCCGTCTGCGTCGCGGTGGTGGTGTCGTTCCTGGCGGCCTTCTGCTTCTCGCGCTTCCGGCCGCGCGGCACCGACTTCCTGATGTTCCTGCTGCTCTCGATCCGCATGCTGCCGGGGCCGGCCGTGATCCTGCCCGTCTACCTGATGTACGCGGGCTTCGGCTGGAAGGACAGCCACCTGTGGCTGATCCTGTTCTACGCGATGTTCTCCATCCCCTTCTCGGTGTGGATCCTGAAGGGGTTCCTGGACGGCGTGTCGGTGCGCTTCGACGAGACCGGCCTCGTCAACGGCGGCTCCTGGTTCCACGTCATCTTCAAGGTGGTGATGCCGCAGGTTCGGCCGGGGCTGATCGCCGCCTTCATCTTCAACCTGATCTTCGTGTGGAACGAGTTCCTGTTCAACTTCATCATCGGCGGGGTGTCGACCCAGAACATCCCCTACGCGCTGTCGGTCGGCACCTACGCGGACGGCGGCATCAACTGGACCTTCATCGCCACCATGACCACGGTCTACGTGATCCCGCCGGTCGTGTTCATCTACGTGTTCCAGCGCTACCTGCTGGTGGGCATGACGTTCGGCACCGTGCGGGGCGAGGTCTGAGCGGGATGGCGCGCGCGACCTTCCCCGAGCGTGCCGAGCGCGTGCTGATCGGCGGCATGGTGGTGGGCATCGCGCTCATCATGCAGCGGGTCAACCTCACCCTGTTCAAGACGGGGCTCTCGGTTCTGGTGGTCTCGACGCTGCTGCAGATCGCGGTGGGCAACATCCCCAAGGCGGGCTCGGCCGCGGGCAGCCTCGGGCGCATCGCGCTGATCCTGGCGGTGGTGGCGCTGATCTTCGCGGCCGGCGTGGCGCTGGTGCCCGCCCTGTCGGGGCTTGGGCGCTGATGGCCGCCGTGACGCTGCGCGGGGTATCCAGGATTTACAAGGGCCGGCCCGCGCTGGACGGGGTCGACCTTGACGTGCGGCCGGGCAGCTTCACGGTCTTGTGCGGGCCGCCGAAGTCCGGCAAGTCGGTGCTGTGCCGGCTGCTGGTCGGGCTGGAGCGCCCGGACGCGGGCGCGATCCTCCTGGGCGGCCGCGACGTGACCGCGCTGCCCGCCGCGAGCCGGCCCGTCGGCTACGTGCCCCAGAGCTTCGCGCTCTACCCGCACCTGAGCGTCCACGACAACATCGCCTACGCGCTCACCCTCCAGAAGGTGCCGCGCGACGAGGTCAGGACGCGCGTCGACCGCGCCGCGGGCCTGCTCTCCATCACCCACCTGCTCGCCAAGACGCCCGACCAGCTCTCCGGCGGCGAGAAGCAGCGCACGGCGCTGGCCCGCGGCCTGCTCCGCAACGCGGATGTGTTCGTCCTCGACGACCCGCTGGTCGGGCTCGACTACAAGCTGCGCGAGCGCCTGATGGACGAGCTCAAGGCGTTGCGCGAGGAGCTCGGCGCCACCTTCGTCTACGCCACGGCCGACTCGCTGGAGGCGCTCACCGTGGCGCAGGACATCGCGGTGCTGGACGCGGGCCGCGTGGTGCAGCACGACGACGCGATCCGCCTGTACGACGCCCCCCGCCACCGCCGCGCCCTGGAGCTGGTGGGCTTTCCCAGGGCCAACCTGATCGAGGCTTACGCCGAGGGCGGCGCCGTGCGGGCGGGGCCGTTCCGCTTCGTGCCGCCGGGCGGCGCGCCGGCGGGCGCGGTGACGGCGGGGTTCCGCCCCGAGGCGCTCCGGCGCGGGACGGGGCGCGGGCTCGACGGGCAGGCCCGCGTGACCCTGGTGGAGAACCTGGGCGGCGAGCTCGTGGTCTACCTCGACGCCGGGGGCACGCCGCTCGTCATGGCCCACCCCTTCGCGGGGGAGGCGGAGCCGCCCGCGGGCTCCGACCTCGCCTTCACCCTCGACCCCGCCGACGTGGTGCTGTTCGACGCGCGCAGCGGCGCGCGGCTGTCCCCCGTGCCGGGAGGAGCCTGACCCGTGGCCGAGATCGTCATCGAGCGCGTCACCAAGCGGTTCGGCACCTTCGCGGCGATCCAGGACCTCGACATCCGCTTCCGCGACGGCGAGGTCGCCTGCCTCTTGGGTCCCTCGGGCTGCGGCAAGACCACGCTGATGCGCATGATCGCGGGCCTGGAGCGCCCCACCGCGGGCCGCATCCTGTTCGGCGGCACCGACGTGACGCGGCTGTCCACCGCCGCCCGCGACGTCGGCATGGTGTTCCAGTACCCCGTCATGTACCCGACGCTCTCGGTCGCGGAGAACATCGCCCTGCCGCTCAGCCGGGACCGGCGGGTGTCGGGAGCCGAGCGCGCCCGCCGCGTGGACGAGATGCTGGACGTGCTCGACATGCGCGACCAGCGGTCGGCCTTCATTGACGAGCTCGACGCCGGCAACCGCCAGAAGGTGGCGGTGGGCCGGGCGGTCGCGCGCGGCTCGGCCATCGTGCTGTTCGACGAGCCCACCACCACCATCGAGGTCAACGCCAAGCTCAGCCTGATCCGCGCCATCAAGGCCGTGATCAAGCGGACGGGGCAGAGCATCGTCTACGTCACCCACGACCAGACGGAGGCCATGACGCTGGCCGACCGCATCGCGCTCATGCAGGGCGGCCGCATCAGCCAGTACGACCGGCCGAGCGAGCTTTACAACACCCCGCAAACCGAGTTCGGCGGCTGGTTCATGGGCAACCCGGGCATGAACTTCGTGCCCGCGCGCGTCGAGGGGGGCCTCGTCACCTCGCCCATCCTCGCCGCCCCGGTGCCGGCCCCCGCGGGGCTGCCGGCCGGCACCGCGCTCAAGCTCGGCCTCCGGCCCGAGTGGATCGCCATGTCGGGCGCCCCGGGCCCGGGGACGGTCCCGGGCGTGCTGGCCGACCGGACGGTGGGCATCGCGGGCCGCTACCTGACGCGCGTCACCCTGGCGGGGGCCGAGGTCAAGGTGAAGACCGACGGGCGCCCCCCGGCGGCGCCGGGGGGAACCGTCCACCTGGCCGCCCGGCCCGACCGGGTGCTGCTCTACCGCGACGGCGTCCGGGTCGCGGGCTGACCGCGGTTCGACCGCCCGCCCGGTCGAGGCGAGACCGAGGCTCGCAGCCCTCCTTCGCGCGCACCCATCCCGGAATGCCGATCCGCAAGCGGGTTGGAGGAACGGTGGTAACGGCTTCTTAGCGTCCGTCGGCCAGACTCAACCGCTTAACTCAACCCAAGTCGCACGGCGGGACACGGGAGATGGACACGTCGAAGCGCGCGGTGAGATCGGGCCGTGGCACGCCGCATCGCATCATGATGGAACGCGTCGCGGCGCTCGAAGCCGAGCTTCACGCCCGTCGTGCCCGGGTTGACCGGACCGGACGTCCTCCCCGGTTCGGCACGTGGTCGATCGACCTCGGCACCGGCGCGCTGACCTGGTCGGAGGGCGCGCGCCGCATCTTCGGCCTGGGGCGGGACGAGCCCGTGACGGTTGAGCGCGCGCTGCTGTTCCATCCCGACGCCGCGCGCGCCGCGATCGGCGAGGCGCGCGCCGCCGCGCTGGCGTCCGGCGCCGGCCACGACCTGACCGTGCCGTTCACGGACGCCGCGGGAAAGCCCGGCTGGGTGCGCGTCATGGGCCAGATCGAGGCCGACGGCGGCGCGCGGCGTCTCGCGGGCATCGTCGAGGACGTGACGGCCGAGGCGCCAGCGCCGGGTCGAGCCCGCGAGCCCGCGCCTCGCGGGACGCTCACCGAGCCGGGCGAGCCCGGGGACGACCGCGTGCTCCGGGAGGTCGGAGCGGCGCTGCGGGACGGGCTGATCCTCCCGGTCTACCAGCCGATCGTGGACCTCCGGACGGGGTTGGTGCGCGGCGTGGAGGCGCTGGCGCGCTGGGACCACCCCGTTCGCGGCATCCTGCCGCCGTCCGAGTTCGCGGCGGCGCTGGCCGACCCCGTTCTGTCGGTCGGGATCGACGAGCAGGTGCTGCGGACGGCGCTGGCCCAGATGCGGACTTGGCTCGACAGCGGCGTGCCGGTCGCGGCCGTGAACGTCAACGTGTCCGAGGGGCAGTTGCGCCGCCCCGACCTCGTCGAGCACGTCACGGCCCTGCTCGCCGCCAACCGCCTCGGGCCCGAGCACCTGAAGCTCGAAGTGCTCGAAACCGCCCTGCTGGGCCGCGACACCGCGCAGGTGGCGCGGACGGTCGAGCGGCTCGCCGGGCGCGGCATCGTCTGCGTGCTCGACGACTTCGGCACCGGCTACGCGTCGCTTGCGCACCTGCGCGAGTTCCGGGTCGAGCGCTTCAAGATCGACCGCTCCTTCGTGGCCGCCATCGTGACCGACCCGTTCGACCGCGCCCTGACGCGCAGCATGATCGACCTCGGGCGCAACCTGGGCATCCGGGTCACGGCGGAGGGCGTCGAAACGGCCGAGCAGCTCGCCCTGCTCGACGAGTTCGGCTGCGATTGCGCGCAGGGCTACCTGGTCGGCCGGCCGACGGCGGCGGCCGGCCTGTCGGACGTGGTCGGGCGCTGGCACGCGGGCTACGCGGCCGGCCTGCGCGGCCCGAGGCGCGCCGTGGCCTGAGGCGGCGCCACCCGCACCGCCGCCGCGATGCCGGAAACCGCGGCGGGACGCCCCCGAGCCGCCGTCGCGAGCCCCCGGGGTCAGCGGCCCGCGAGGTAGGGGCGGATCAGGGTCAGGTCGGCCTCCCCCAGCCTGTCCGCGGCCGTCTGGCACTGGTGCCAGTAGGGGTAGAGCAGCCTCGGCTGGCTGACGCGGTCGAGCCGGGCCCGCTCGTCGGGCGCGAGAACGAGGTCGGCGGCGCCGAGGTTCTGGCGGAGCTGCTCCTCGGTTCGCGCGCCCAGGATCACCGAGGTGACGCCCGGCCGGCCGAGCAGCCAGGCGAGCGCGACCTGCGCGACGGGCACACCGCGGGCGTCCGCGACCGCGACCAGCGCGTCGATCTTGTTGTACAGCTTGGTCTCGTCCTCGATCGGCGGCTCGTGCCAGTCGTTCAGGTGGCGGCCGCCTTCCGCGGGCTCCCGGCCGCGCCGGTACTTGCCGGACAGGAGCCCGCCCGCGAGCGGGCTCCAGACCAGCACCCCCAGGCCCTGGTCGATCGTGGCGGGGATCAGCTCGTATTCCGCGTCGCGGGAGTCGAGCGAATAGTAGATCTGCTGGCTGACGGGCTGGACAAAGTTGTTCGCCCGCGCGGTCTCCATCGCCTTCATGAGCTGCCAGCCCGAGAAGTTCGAGATCCCGACGTAGCGGACCTTGCCGGACCGGACCAGCGTGTCGAAGGCTTCGAGCGTCTCGTCGAGCGGCGTCTGCCCGTCCCACTCGTGCATCTGGTAGAGGTCGACGTGGTCGGTGCCGAGCCGCCTCAGGCTCGCCTCGCAGCCCGCGATCACGTGGTGGCGCGACAGGCCCTGGTCGTTCGGGCCGTCGCCCATCGGGAAGCGGACCTTGGTCGCGACCAGGAGGCGGTCGCGCTTGCCCCGCATGGCTTCGCCCAGGATCTCCTCCGAGCGGCCGAGCGAGTAGGCGTCGGCGGTGTCGATCAGGTTGATGCCGGCGTCCAAACAGAGGTCCAGGAGACGGCGCGCCTCGTCGAGCCCGGAAGCGCCCCACTTGGCCAGGGCGCCCACGCCCCCGAAGGTCGCGGTGCCGAACGTGAGGGTGGAAACCTTAAGGCCTGAGCGGCCCAGCGAGCGATACTCCATCGTGTTCTCCATCGGGGGATGAGGCGGTTGGGACGGGCCGTCGAAGCCTCGGCCCGGGCTGCTCTCCACGTGCGTCCGATCCGGGGTGTCCCGCGGTCGGCGTTAGGCATGCCCGGCTTTTCGAGGCCTTCGGCGACCTGCCCCCGGCGACGCCGGCGATCGCCGGGACAACAGCGCCCGCCCGGCTCAAGATCCAGTGAACCTCGCCTTGACCGTGCCCCGCTTAGTTAGGTCTCCCGCCGGGGAAGCCCACCTCCGGGCACGCGCGCCGCGAAGGTCTCTGGACGAGCCTCGCGGCGGAACCGATCAAGGGGCGTGCCGTCACACCCGGCCCCACGCGTCGCACACCTGCGTGGTTTGGTAGCTCGTTTCGCCCTCGGGCTGCTCGATCGCGACCCGTTCGCTGTGCTCGGAGGTGCACCGCCAGGCAGCCCGGTCGAGCACGACGGTCTTCGTGACATCCGGCCCGGTCCGGTTGGCCGCGACCGCCAGCAGCATCACCACGAGGACGATCACGACAACGAAACCGATCCCCTCGACGAGCGGATCGAAACTGTTCGAGAGGGAGCGGTCGATCATGACGTGCGTCAAGTCGGGTGGCCGACCTGTCGTTCCAGTCCGGGGGCGCCGTTCCAGGCAATTTTCGGCGACGGCTGTAACACGGCGGGGGAGCCCGGCCTGTCGCAAGGTCGCGGGCGCCGGTCCAAGGCTCCTCACCCCCGGGGCTTTCCGACGCCGCGAGCAGCGGACGCGCGGGGGGCCGCTTCCGATGAGGCAGGGTTTTCCACGCCTACCCGCGTGCGGGGCGCGGAGCCGGCATTGATTTCGCTTTCGGGCAAGCAAGATCAAACGATCGAGAGCCACGCGCGGCTGCCTGGGCCGGCTCCCCGCGGTGCTCCGATGACCGAGGTGCCGACCGACCGAGGCGAAGGATGACCGCTGAGCCCACGTCTCAAGCCGGGGTTGGTTCCGCCGAGCGCGCCGCCGCGCCTCGTCCGGATTGGCTCGCCTCGGGGTCCCGGGTCCTGCGCGGGGCCATCAAAGGCCTGGACGACCACCTGAGCCGGACCCAGGACGTCCGCACCTTCAGCGACGATCCCGCCTGTATCCTGCGCTACGCGCTCACCACCGCGCGCTTCGGCTTCAGCCTGTCCGACGGCACGGAGGTGCGGACCGGCGACGCCGTGGCCGACATCCACTGCTGGAACGACCGGGTGCCGACGATGCCGAAGGGCGGCCCCGACCTCGTGTGGGCGCGCAACACGTCCGCCGGCCTGCGCCGGTCGCTGCAACTGCTGGCCCGCGCGATGACGGTCGCGCCCGAGTTGCGGGACGTTCGGGCCTGCCGGGCCAGGGTCAACTTCGTGGGCGCGGGCGGCTCGAACGAGAGCGTGTCGCGCATCATCCACCGTCTCGGCTTCGAGGACGTCGACGAGCGGCCTTTCCTCCGCACGCGGATGCACGACGCCTTCGAGAACATCCTGATCGGGATGCTGGTGTGGGCGCACAACCCCGAGGCGCTGCGGGCCAGCAAGCTGATCCGCGAACGTCGGCCGGTCTGGTCGTCCCGGACCCGCTTGCTGCGGCTCCACGGCGGGGCCACCCCGCCCCGGTCCTGAGGTCACCGCATCCCCTCCGCCGTGCAGGCCGGTCCCCCCGCCCAGATCCTCGGCCGCCGCCGCAGGGTGGGCCGGCGCCGCGGCCTGAGCCCCCGTCCCCTGGTCCACGCCGGGCGCCGGGCCTGTCCTCCCCCTCGCCGGGATCGCCCGTGACCGCGCACGGCCGCGCGGCCGCGCCGAACCGTCTCCTGGTCCGGCTGGCGCCGCTCCTGTTAACCATGGCGCTCGGGTTCCTGGCCGTCAGCCTGCCGCTTCCGGCCCTGCCGCTCCATGTGCGCGACGGGCTCGGGTTCAACGCCGCCGTGGCCGGCCTCGTGGTCGGCGTCCAGTCGCTCGCGACCGTGCTGACCCGCATCCCCGCGGGCCGCCTGGTGGACGGGCGCGGCCCCAAAGCCTCGGTCGTTGCCGGCCTGCTCGCGAGCTCGGCCGCGGGATGGGGCTGCC
Source organism: uncultured Lichenihabitans sp. (assembly GCA_964243035.1). GTDB lineage: Bacteria > Pseudomonadota > Alphaproteobacteria > Rhizobiales > Beijerinckiaceae > Lichenihabitans. The sequence continues at coordinate 9,566 of CAXTDZ010000019.1, read as the reverse complement.
TGGCGTCCTGCCTTCCGCTCCTCGGGCCCGGCCCGTCGCTGGCCGTCCTCGTCGCCGGGCGGCTGCTCCTCGGCGCCGGGGAAAGCCTGCTGATCACGGGCGTGCTCAGTTGGGCGATCGTCCGGGCCGGCCCGGGCCGCGCGGGCGCGGCCATGTCCTGGAACGGCATCGCCCAGTACGGCGCCCTGGCGCTCGGCGCGCCGTGCGGCTTCGCCCTGTCCCGCGTCGCGGGCTTCGCGGCGCCCGCGGCCGCGGGCGCGCTGGTCCCCCTTCTGGCCCTGGCGGCCGTGGGGCCGCTCCGGGCCGTCACGGTCCGGGCCGCCGCGCGGGCTCCCGTGCCCGCCATGCTCGGCCACGTGTGGCGCCCCGGCGCCGGGCTGCTGCTGGGCGGGGTCGGCTTCGCGGCGGTGTCGGCCTTCGCGTCGCTCGACTTCGCCGCCCGGCATTGGCCGGGAACGGGCTTCGCCTTGTTCGCCTACGGGGGCGGGTTTGTGGCCGTCCGCCTGCTCGCGGGCGGGCTCCCCGACCGCGTCGGCGGGGTTCTGGTCGCGGCGGGCTCGCTCGCGGTCGAGGGGGTGGGACAGCTTCTCCTCTGGCTCGCCCCCGGTCCGGCCGTGGCGCTGGCCGGGGCGGGGCTGACCGGGATGGGGTGCTCGCTCCTGTTTCCCGCGCTCGGGATCGAGGCGTTCCGCCGCGTGCCCCCGGAGGCGCGCGGCCTCGCGGTGGCGACGTTCGCGGCCTTCCAGGACGTCGCCATCGGGACGACCGGGCCCCTGCTGGGCGCCGTGGCGACGCTCACGCACCCCTCGGCCGTCTTCGCGGCCGGGGCGCTGGCGGCGGCGGGCGGGCTCCTCGTGGCGCTGCGCCTCCGCCCGACCTGACGCGGCGGGGTGCCCCGTGCCGGACCGGCGGCCCTGGACGTGCCCGTCGCCGGCATTCCCCAGCCCTGCACAAAAACTTGCAAGGTCTTGGATTACGCAGTTTCATGTTTATAATCCGGCCGGTCCGGGGTCGCGCCGCCGACGGCGTCGCGGAAAGCCATCCGGGGCCGCGGGCCGCCGCACCGCGTCGGCGGCGGCGTCCCCGCTTCCGGCTGCGGGCGTTTCGTCGCCCGGAAACCCGCCGATCCGGCCAACCCGTGGGGGTGCGAGCGATGCCAGGTGGAACCGGACCCGGCCCCGTCGGGGGGCGGCGCCTTCGCCTCGGGATGGTCGGCGGGGGACACGGCGCCTACATCGGCGGCATCCACCGCCTCGCGGCGCGGCTCGACGGCCAGTACGACCTCGTGGCCGGCACCTTCGACCTGGACCCGGCGCGGGGCCACGCCTTCGCGGCCGAGGCCTTCGTCGCGCCCGACCGCTCCTACGACGACGACCGCGGGATGATCGAGGGGGAGCGGCGGCGGCCGGACGGCATCGACGTCGTCGCGGTCTGTACCCCCAACCACACGCACTTCCCGATCGCGACGGCCTTCCTGGAGGCCGGCTACGACGTCATCTGCGAGAAGCCGCTGACGACGACGCTCGCGGACGCCGAGGCGCTGGTCGCGGCAGCGGACCGCGCCGGGCGCTTCCTCGGCGTGACCTACACCTACTGCGGCTACCCGATGGTCCACGAGGCCCGCACCATGGTGGCGGCCGGGGTCATCGGCGCCGTGCGCGTGGTCCAGGTCGAGTACCCGCTCGAATGGATGGCGACCGCCATCGAGGGGCAGGGCAACCAGCAGGCGGCGTGGCGGACCGATCCCAAGCGCTCGGGGCGCGGCGGCAGCATCGGCGACATCGGCACGCACGCCTACCACCTCGCGGGCTTCGTGACCGGGCTGGAGCTGGAGGCGCTGTGCGCGGACCTCGCGACCTTCGTGCCCGGCCGCGCGCTGGACGACAACGCCCACGTCATGCTGCGCTACCGGGGCGGGGCGCGCGGGCTGCTGTGGTCGTCGCAGGTCGCGGTCGGCTGCTCCAACGGCCTGCGGCTCCGCGTGTTCGGCGAAACGGGTGGGCTCGCCTGGTTCCAGGAGGAGCCGGACGTCCTGCGGCACGCGCCCCTGAACGGGCGCCCGGTGACCGTGAAGCGGGGCCGCGAGGACCTCGGCGCCGGCGCCCTCCTGCGCACCCGCACGCCGCCCGGCCATCCCGAGGGCTACATCGAGGCCTTCGCCAACCTGTACCGCGGTTTCGGGGAGGCGATCCGGGCGCGGCGCGACGGCCGCGAGCCCGCCGGGATCGGCCGCGACGTGCCCACGGGCCGGGACGGGCTCAAGGGCGTGGCCTTCGTGGAGGCCGTGGTGGATTGTCACGAGGCCGACGCGCCCCGGTGGGTCACCCCCGCCCACGTGTGAGGGTCGCGCGGTCAGGGTCGGACCCCCGCGCCGCGGGCGCGTCCCCGGCCAAAGGGAGTGAAGCGATGAAGACCATCAAGGGACCGGGCGTGTTTTTGGCGCAGTTCGCGGGCGACGCGGCGCCGTTCAACACGATCGAGGGCCTCGCGGGCTGGGCCGCGGGCAAGGGGTTCGCGGGCGTGCAGATCCCCACCTGGGACAAGCGCGTGATCGACCTCGAACAGGCCGCCGCGAGCCGCGCCTACTGCGACGACTACAGGGGCAGGCTGGCCGAGCACGGCCTCGTGGTGACGGAGCTCGCGAGCCACCTGCAGGGCCAGCTCGTGGCGCTGCACCCGGCCTTCGACCTGCCGGCCGACTCCTTCGCGCCGCGCGAGGTCCGCCGCGACCCGAAGGCGCGACAGGAGTGGGCCGTGAACCAGCTCGTGCTGGCCGCCAAGGCGTCCCAAAATTTCGGGCTCGACCGCCACGTCACCTTCAGCGGCGCGCTGCTGTGGCCCTACCTCTACCCCTACCCGCAGTGGCCGGACGGGTTGATCGAGGACGGGTTCGACGAGCTCGCCAGGCGTTGGCGGCCCATCCTCGACGCCTTCGACGCGAGCGGCGTCGACCTCTGCTACGAGATCCACCCCACCGAGGACCTCCACGACGGCCTGACGTTCGAGATGTTTCTGGAGCGCGTGAACAACCACGCGCGCTGCAACATCATGTACGACCCGAGCCACTTCGTGCTGCAGTCGCTGGACTACCTCGCCTACATCGACCACTACCACGAGCGCATCAAAACCTTCCACGTCAAGGACGCCGAGTTCCGGCCGACGGGCAAGACGGGCGCCTACGGCGGCTACCAGCCCTGGCTCCGGCGGGCCGGGCGCTTCCGCTCGCCCGGCGACGGGCAGGTCGACTTCAAGGCGATCTTCGCTAAGCTGACCGGCTACGGCTTCGACGGCTGGGCGGTGCTCGAATGGGAGTGCTGCCTCAAGAATTCCGAGGACGGCGCCGCGGAAGGGGCGCGCTTCATCCGCGACCACATCATCGCGGTGTCGACGCGCGCCTTCGACGACTTCGCCAAGTCCGACGCCGACCGCGCGTTGAACCGCGTCATGATCGGGGCAGAGCCGGCGACGTGACGCGACGGCTGCTGCCGCGCCAACGATAAGTAAAACCGGGAGGAACAGCATGGGTGAGACGGTTCGCCTGACGATGACGCAGGCGCTGGTGCGCTACCTGATCGCGCAGCGCACGATGGTCGACGGCCGGGAGGCGCCGCTGTTCCCCGGCGTGTTCGCGATCTTCGGCCACGGCAACGTCACCTGCCTGTCGGAGGCGCTCGAAGCCGTGAAGGGCGAGTTCCCCACCTGGCGCGGGCAGAACGAGCAGTCGATGGCGCTGGCCGCCATCGCCTTCGCCAAGGCCAGGCGCCGGCGGCAGATCATGGTGGCCGCGAGCTCCATCGGGCCCGGCGCGCTCAACATGGTGACGGCGGCGGGCACCGCGCTCGCCAACCGGCTGCCCGTGCTGCTGCTGTCGGGCGACACCTTCGTGAGCCGCAGGCCCGATCCCGTGCTCCAGCAGGTCGAGCAGTTCAACGATCCCACCGTCACGGTCAACGACGCCTTCAAGCCGGTGGTGCGCTACTGGGACCGCATCACCCACCCCGAGCAGATCATCGCCTCGCTGCCCCAGGCGGTCGCGACCATGCTCGACCCGGCCGACTGCGGCCCCGCCTTCATCGCCCTGCCGCAGGACGTCCAGGAGATCGCGGCCGACTACCCCGCGGCCTTCTTCGCCCAAACCCTGCACCACGTGCCGCGGCCGCGCCCGGACCGCGGGCGCGTCACGCAGGCCGTGGAGGCGCTGAAAGGGGCCAAGCGGCCGCTGCTCATCGCGGGCGGCGGGGTGCGCTATTCCTTGGCCGAGCAGGAGGTGGCGCGCTTCGCCGAGACCCGCGGCATCCCGCTCGCCGAGACCATCGCGGGCAAGAGCTCGGTCAGCCACGACCACCCGGCGCATGTCGGGCCCCTCGGCATCATCGGCTCGTCCTCGGCCAACGAGTTGGCCGCGGAGGCGGACGTGGTGCTCGCGGTCGGCACGCGCCTGCAGGACTTCACGACGGGCTCGTGGACCGCCTTCGCGGAGGACGCGCGCTTCGTGTCCGTCAACACGGCGCGCTGGGACGCCGTGAAGCACCGCGCGATCCCGGTGGTCGGCGACGCGCTCGAAACCGTCGCGGAGCTTGAGGAGGCGCTCGGGAGCTGGCGGGCGGACCCGGCCTGGGCCGACCGGGGCCGCCGGGCCTTCGCGGCCTGGAACAGGACGCTCGACGAGTTGCAAAAGCCCACCAACGATCCCGTGCCGACCTACGCGCAGGTGCTCGGCGTCGTGAACGCCAGGGCCGGGGAGCGCGACTGCGTCATCACGGCCGCGGGCGGCCTGCCGGGCGAGACCACCAAGAACTGGCGCGTCAAGGCCCAAAACACCTTCGACTGCGAGTTCGGCTTCTCCAACATGGGCTACGAGATCGCGGCGGGCTGGGGCGCCGCCATGGCCGACCCGACCCGCACGCCGATCGTGCTGGTGGGCGACGGCACCTACCTGATGATGAACTCGGACATCTACTCGTCCGTGCTCGCCGGCCACAAGTTCATCCTGATCGTCTGCGACAACGGCGGCTACGCGGTGATCAACCGCCTCCAGGTCGGCAAGGGCGCGGCGCCCTTCAACAACCTGATCCGCGACTGCAAGGTGAAGGAGCCCTTTGCGGTGGACTTCGCCAAGCACGCCGAGGCGATGGGCGCGCTGACCCGCAAGGTGGAGGGCCTCGCCGACCTCGGCCTCGCGCTGGACTGGGCCAGGACCACCGACCGCACCACGGTGATCACGATCGTGTCCGACGCCTTCCGCTGGAGCCCGGGCGACGCGTGGTGGGACGTCGGCGTGCCCGAGGTGAGCCAGAGGCCCGAGGTGCGGGAGGTCCGTGCCGCGCAGGTCGCCAAGCGCGGGGACCAGCGCGTCGGGGTTTGACGCGGGGCTCTCAAGGTCAGCTCAACGTCCGCCGGTTCTGCCCTTCTCCCCGCACAGCGGGGCGAAGGGCATTGTTCGGCGCCGGTCGCGTCGACCCGAGTTCAGACCGGCGTGGAACGCGGGGCCGCCAAGCCCCGTCCTCCCCGCTTGGGAGTCGAACCGTGAAGCCGGGCGCCTCCAGCTACTGAACGTCGTATCCCGCCGCGGCCATCACCCGCAGAAGTTCCCGGTGACCGATCTTGGCCATCTCCAGCGGCGGGTTCCTGACGGGGTCCTGCTCGGCCTCGACCACGAACCAGCCCTCGTAGCCGTAGGACGCCAGGCGCTTGACGATCGCCTCGAAGTCGAGGCTGCCGTCGCCGGGCACGGTGAAGGCGCCCTTGACCACGGCGTCCAGAAAACTGTCCCGGGTCCGGTCCAGGCCGTCGATCACGCCCCGGCGGATGTCCTTGGTGTGGACGTGGGAGATGCGGCCGTGGTGCTTGTCGATCACGCGCAGCACGTCCCCGCCCGCGAAGGCCATGTGCCCCGCGTCGTAGAGCAGCGGCAGCGCCTCGCCCGAATGCGCCATCAGCAGGTCGAGCTCGTCCTCCGTCTCGATCGGCGCGGCCATGTGGTGGTGGTAGGCGATGGGCATGCCCTCGCCCGCGCACCACTCGGCGAAAGCCGTCATCTTGCGGCCGTAGGTCTTGACCTCGTCTGCGGACAGCCTGCGCTTGGTGGCGAGCGGCGCGGCGCGGTCGCCCTGGATCGTTCCCGCGGTCTCGCCGTAGACGATGCAGGGCGCGCCCACGGCCTTGAACAGCGCCATCTGCGCCGCGACGCGGTCCTTCTCGGCCTCCACCTCGCCGTCGAGCAGCAGGCCCGAGAACCAGCCGCCGCAGACGCTCATCCCGAACCTTTGGAGGACCGGGCGCAGCACCGCGGGGTCCATCGGGAAGCGGCGCCCCGTCTCCATGCCGGTGAAGCCGGCCTCCCGGGCCTCGCCCAGGCAGCCTTCGAGCGAGATGTCGCCGCTGAGTTCCTCCAGATCGTCGTTCCACCACGCGATCGGGGCTATGCCGAGCTTCGCCTTCATTCGACGGTCGTCCTTGTCAACGGCGGCCGACCCGGGCCGCGCCGGGAGTGAGGGGTCCGCGGCCCTCACACCGCGAGCTTCGCCCCCGGGGCGGGCGGCCCGAACGCATAGGCGCCCCAGACCGACTGGTCGAAGTTGACCACCGACCCCGTCATCAGGCCCGAGTCGTCCGACGCCAGGAACGCCACGGCCTTGGCCACCTCCTCGGGCGCGAGGAGGCGCCCGAACGGCTGCTCGGCCGCGGCCTTTTCGAGCCAGTTCTCCCCGGCGCCGTGGTACTCGCGCTGGATCCGGTCCTCCCCGTCGGAGGCCATCCAGCCGATGTTGAGCTGGTTCACGCGGATCCTGTTGCGCATCGCCGCGAAGGCCGTGTTGCGGGTCAGGGTCGCGAGCGCCGCCTTGGACGCGCAGTAGGGCGAGATGAACGGCTGCCCGGCGAGCGCGGAGGTCGAGCCGATGTTGACGATCGAGCCCTCGATCCCGTCGCGCACCATGCGCCGGATGGCTTCCTGCATCAGGAAGAAGGGCGCCCGCGCGTTGACCGCGAACATGCGGTCGAACAGGTCCTCGTCCGTCGACAGGATGTCGCCCCGGTCCGTGAGGCCCGCGGCGTTCACGAGCACGTCCACGCGCCCGAACGCCTCGTCCGCGGCCGCGAACACGGCGCGGCAGTCCGCGACGCGCTGCAGGTCCGCCTCGACGAAGCGCACCGGGCAGCCCGTCCGCGCCCCGATGCGCTCCGCCACCGCCTCGCCCTTGGTCCGGCTCCGCCCGCAGGTGACCAGGCCCGCGGCGCCGGCCAGCGCCAACGCCATGGCGATGGCCGCGCCGAGGCCCTGCGTGCCACCCGTGACGACGGCGACCTTTCCATCGACCCTGTTCATGGCGTCCTCCGTCCCGGCGCGCCGGCCCCGCCTCGATCCGCGTCAGGGAATTGTTATTGACAGGTTCGCGGGGATGCAACATGGCTTGCAGAGCCGCCGCGATCAAGGCGGGCCGTCCTGGGTCGCGAGGGAGACGGGATCGTGCTGCGCATCGCGGTTCTCGGATGTGGTCGGATCGGGCAGATGCACGCCGCGCACGTGGCGAGGCATCCGCGCGCCAAGCTCGCGATGGTCTACGACGTCCACCGTCCCGCCGCCGAGACGGTTGCGGCTGCCCAGGGTGTGCGCGCCGCGGCCAGCGCCGAGGAGGTCTTCGGGTCCGACGCGGTCGACGCCGTGCTGATCGCCACCGCGACCGCGACCCACGCGGATTACATTGAGCGGGCGGTCGCGGCCGGCAAGCCCGTGCTGTGCGAGAAGCCGATCGACCTCAGCCTCGCCCGGGTGAACGCCTGCGCGGCCAGGATCGGCAACACCACCCTCCCGATCCAGATCGGCTTCAACCGGCGCTACGACCCGGGCCACAGCGCCGCGCGCGCCGCCCTTCTGGCCGGCGACATCGGCGACCTGCACCAGGTCGTCATCACCTCCCGCGATCCCGGGCTGCCGCCCCGCGCCTACCTGGAGGCCGCCGGCGGGCTGTTCCGCGACATGACGATCCACGACTTCGACCTGGCCCGCTTCATGCTGGGCGAGGAGCCGGTGGAGGTGTTCGCGATCGCCAACGCCCTGATCGACCCCGCGCTGGGGGCCGAGCTGAACGAGGTGGACAGCGCCATGATCGTCCTGCGCACGGCCTCGGGGACGCAGTGCCACATCAACAACTCGCGCACCGCCGTCTACGGCTACGACCAGCGCGTCGAGCTGATGGGCAGCGCCGGGATGCTCGTCTCGGGCAACCGCAAGCCCCACGAGCTGCGGCGCTACACCGGCAAGACGGCGGAAGCGAGCGAACCCTACCAGGTCTTCTTTCTCGAACGCTACCACGAGGCGTTCATGGCGGAGATCGACGGCTTCGTGGACTGCGTCGAGAAGGGCGCCAAGCCGCTGGCGAGCTTCGAGGACGGCCGGCGCGCGCTGGTGCTCGCCGAGGCCGCCTACCTGTCCGTGCGGGAGCGGCGCCTGGTGCGGGTGTCCGACGTGGACGCGTGAGGCGCCGAACGCCGCGCCGCGGGTGCCCGGCCTGCCCGTGACCCGCCCCAAGCCGCCCGGCGACTACGAGTCCTTCGTGGACCGGATCCAGGCGGACTACGACGGGCTGAGCCGCAGCGCGCAGGTGATCGCGCGCTACCTGACCCAGAACCCCAACGACGTCGCGATCCAGTCCATTAACGACATCGCGGCGCGCTGCGGCGTCCACGCCTCAAGCCTCGTGCGCTTCGCCCAGAGCCTCGGCTACGACGGCTTCAAGGAGCTGAAGGAGGTGTTCCACCGGCGGCTCGCCACCGCGGCGCCGGGCTTCGAGGCGCGGGTGAACGCGCTCAAGGACGACCTGCGGATGCACCGGCGCGGCAGCCCCAAGGGGTTCCTGGGCGACCTCGTGGCGCGCGACATGACCACGCTGCAGGACCTGTTCAACGACACGGTCGAGGAGGACCTCGGCCGCGCCATCGACGTGCTGGAGCGGGCCGAGGTGATCTTCATCGCCGGCCAGCTCCGCTCGGCGCCGGTGGCGGTGTTCCTGCGCTACGTGCTCACCATGCTCGACCGACGCGTGGTGCTGCTCGACGCCGACGGCGGGCTCGCGACCCACATGGCCCGCACCATGACGCCGCGCGACGTGCTCGTGTCGGTGTCGTTCCGGTTCTACGCCAAGGAGGTGGTGAGCCTCACGGAGGCCGCGGCCGCGGCCAAGATCCCGGTCGTGGCGATCTCGGACGGCGCGCTGTCGCCGCTCGCCAAGTGCGCCACGGTGCTGTTCTCGATCCCCGAGGGCGAGTACGCCTTCTCCCGCTCGCTCGCGGCGCCCATGTGCCTGGCCCAGGCCCTGATGATCGGGCTCGCGGCGCGGCTCCAGGAGGACCCCGAGCCCCAGATCCCCATCGTCACCGTGCCGGCCTGACGCCGGACCCGCGGCGGGCCTCCGTCCCCGCGGGGTTCCGGTGTTCGTGGACCTCGGCCACCGCCGGTTCTGCCCTTCTCCCGCTCCGGACGGGAGACGGTGTCCAACGGACGGATGAGGGTGGGGCCACGCGGCGTGGCGGAGCCCTCATCCGCCCTGTCGGGCACCTTCTCCCTA
>CAXTDZ010000018.1:8182-43631 GCA_964243035.1 uncultured Lichenihabitans sp. | reverse complement strand
CGGCAGCCCCACCTCGCCCGCGCGGACGTCGAGCCCGGCCGCGCGGACGTGCCGGCCGCGCGGCTCCGCCTGCAGGGCGGTCACCGCGGCCCCCTCGGCGCGGGCGTTCTCCTGCATCAGGACCGTGTCGGCCCCGGCGGGCACGGGGGCGCCTGTGAAGATGCGCACCGCCTCCCCCGGCTGGAGCGTGCCGTCGTAGGCGCGCCCGGCCGCGCTCTCGCCCGCGAGCGCCAGCGTGACGGGCGCCCGCGCGACGTCGTCGGCGCGCACCGCGTAGCCGTCCATGGCCGAGACCGCGACGGGCGGCTGGCTGCGGCGCGCGGACAGGGGACGGGCCAGCGTGCGGCCGCGGCAGGCCGCCAGCGGCACGTCTTCCGTGCCGAGGGGCTCGCGCGCGGTGTCGAGCACGCGGGCCAGCGCCTCCTCGACGCTGAGGAGGGCGCCGCTCACGGCGCGGCCTCCGCCACGTAGGGCCCCGACTTGCCGCCCGACTTCTCGACCACGCGCAGGCCCTCGATCCGCATGGCGCGGTCGGCCGCCTTCACCATGTCGTAGACGGTCAGGCAGGCGACGCTGGCGGCCGTCAGCGCCTCCATCTCCACCCCGGTCCGGCCCGTCACGGTCACGCTGGCGCGCACGCGGATGCCGGGCAGGGCGGGGTCGGGCGCGAGGTCGACCACCACCGCCGTGATGAGCAGGGGATGGCAGAGCGGCACCAGCTCGTGGGTGCGCTTGGCGGCCATGATGCCCGCGACCCGCGCGGTGCCCAGCACGTCGCCCTTCCTGGCGTCGCCCCGCACCACGAGGTCCAGCGTGTCGGGCCGCATCACGACGCAGCCCTCGGCCACCGCGACCCGCACCGTCGCGTCCTTGGCCGAGACGTCCACCATCCGTGCCTCGCCCGCGGCGCCGAGGTGGGTGAGGGCGTCCGTCACGGGCGGCTGATGCGGTCGGGCAGGGGGGCGAGCAGGGCGCGGGTGGCCGCCGCCACGTCCGCCTCGCGCATGAGCGCCTCGCCAACCAGCAGCGTGTTCAGCCCGACGAGGGACAGGCGCTCGCGGTCGGCCACGGTGAAGACGCCGCTCTCGCCGACCCCGATGCGGCTGGTGGGCAGGCGCGGCGCGAGCCGCTCGGCCACGTCGAGCGACACCGTGAAGCTGCGCAGGTCGCGGGTGTTGATGCCGATCAGCTTGGTGTCGAGGGCGAGCGCCCGGTCGAGCTCGGCCTCGTCGTGGACCTCGGCCAGCACGTCCATGCTGTAGCCGTGCGCGGCCTCGGTGAGGGCCTGGGCGGTGCCGTCGTCGACGGCGGCCAGGATCACCAGGACGCAGTCCGCGCCCCAGGCGCGCGCCTCCGCCACCTGGTAGGGGTCGAACAGGAAGTCCTTGCGCAGCACCGGCAGCGGCACGGCCGCGCGGGCGGCGGCGAGGAAGTCGGGGTGGCCCTGAAAGGAGGGCGCGTCGGTCAGCACCGACAGGCAGGCCGCCCCGCCGGCAGCGAAGGCGCGCGCGAGCGCGGGGGGGTCGAAGTCGGCGCGGATCAGCCCGCGCGACGGGCTCGCCTTCTTGATCTCGGCGATGAGCGCCGTGTCGCCCACCGCGAGCTTGGCGCGGATCGCGCCCGCGAAGGCGCGCGGCGCCTCGGCCCCGGCGATGCGGCGCTCCAGGCTGGCGAGCGGGACGGCCGCCTTCGCGGCCGCGATCTCCTGCCGCTTGTAGGCCTCGATCCGGCGCAGGATGTCCGTCATGGTCCGTCCCGGTTCGAGGAGGCGACGAGGCGGTCCAGCGCCGCGCGGGCGCGGCCGTCGTCGAGCGCCCGGGTCGCCAGCGCGGCGCCTTCCGCGAGCGTCGCGGCGCGATCCGCCACCACCAGGGCCGCGGCGGCGTTCAGGACCGCGATGTCGCGGTAGGGCGTGCGCGCCCCGTCGAGCACCGCCCGCAGCGCCCGGGCGTTGTGGGCGGGGTCGCGGCCGCGCAGGTCGTCGAGCGTCGCGCGGGGCAGCCCGGCCTCCTCGGGCGTGACCTCAAGGCGCCGCAGCGCCCCGTCGCGCAGCTCCACCACGCTGCTGGGCCCCGTGGTGGTGAGCTCGTCCAGCCCGTCGGCGCCGTGGACGACCCAGACGCGCGCGCTGCCCGCGCCGCGCAGCACGGCGGCCAGCGGCTCCAGCCAGCGGGGCGCGAACACGCCCAGCACCTGCCGGCGGACGCCCGCCGGGTTGCACAGGGGGCCGAGCAGGTTGAAGATCGTGCGCGTGCCGAGCTCGGTGCGGGCGGCCGCCACGTGGCGCATGGCGGCGTGGTGGGTTTGCGCCATCATGAAGCCGACCCCGGCCTCGCGGATGCAGCGCGCCACCGCCTCGGGGGGCAGCCCGATCCGCACGCCGAGCGCGGTCAGCACGTCGCTCGCGCCCGAGCGGGACGAGGCCGCGCGGTTGCCGTGCTTGGCGACCGGCACGCCGCAGCCCGCCACGATCAGCGCCGCCAGCGTGGACACGTTGTAGGTCCCGACCCCGTCGCCGCCGGTGCCCACGATGTCCACCGCGTCCGGCGGGGACTCCACGCGCGCCATCTTGCCCCGCATGGCCGCGACCGCGCCCCCGATCTCGTCCGCGGTCTCGCCGCGCACGCGCAACGCCATCAGGAAGGCGCCAACCTGGGCGGGCGTGACCTCGCCCGACAGCAGGTCGTCGAAGGCCTGCTCGGCGTCGTCCCGGCCGAGCCCGGCGCCGTCCGCCACGATCCCGAGCAGCCGCTTGAAGCGCTCCACCGCGCGGGCTAGCGGGCGGCCCGGCCCGCGTGCCAGGCCGCCGCGAGGTCGAGGAAGTTCTTGAGGATCACCCGGCCGTGCTCGGACGCGATGGACTCGGGGTGGAACTGGACGCCGTGCACCGGGTGGTCGCGGTGCGACAGGCCCATCACGACGCCGTCCGCGGTTTCGGCCGTGACGTGCAGCGCCTCGGGCACCGTGGGGCGCTCCACCACGAGCGAGTGGTAGCGCGTGGCCGCGAAGGGGCCGTTGATGCCGTGGAACACGGTTTCGCCGCGGTGGCGGATCTCCGACACCTTGCCGTGCATGGGCAGGGCGGCGCGCGCCACCGTGGCCCCGTAGGCGTCGCCGATCGCCTGGTGGCCCAGGCAGACGCCGAAGATGGGCGTGGTGGCGCCGGCGGCGCGGACCAGGTCCAGGCAGATGCCGGCCTCGCGCGGGGTGCAGGGGCCCGGCGACAGCACCACGGCCTCGGGGGCGGCGTCCATCACCGCGTCGACGCCGACCTGGTCGTTGCGGTGCACGGTGACGGTGGCGCCCAGCGACCCCAGGTAATGGACGAGGTTCCAGGTGAAGCTGTCGTAGTTGTCGATGAGCGTGACCTGCACGGGGGCCGCCTGCTGCTGCTGTCACCTGTAGTGGGGGGCGGGGGCTCCCGAAGTCAAGGAGAGGACGGATGACCTACGCCGAGTTCATGGCCTCCGAGCGGGCCGACACGCCGCCGGACGGGTTGAGCGCGGCCCTGCTGGCCCTGTGGTGGGACGGCAAGGGCGATTGGGCGCGGGCCCACGCCGAAGCGGCCGCCGACGAGGACGGGCGCGAGGCGGCCTGGGTCCACGCCTACCTGCACCGCGTGGAGGGCGACGAAAGCAACGCCCGCTACTGGTACGCGCGGGCGGGCCGCAGCAGCGCCACCGCCCCGCTCGGGGAGGAGCGGGACGCGATCGCCCGCGCGCTGCTCGGCGAGGGTGGCGCAGGGACGTAGCCGGGTGCGGACGGGCGCGCGCCGACCACCCGGCCGGGCGCCCGCGGGATTGCGCGACCCGCGACCCGCGCTGTAAGCGGGGGGCAGCCGCAAGCGAGCCCTGGAACGCCTTCCATGTCCTCCCCCATCGCGTCCTACCCGAGCCTGCGCGACAGGACCGTGCTGATCACCGGCGGCGGCAGCGGCATCGGGGCGGCCGTGACGCGGCGCTTCGCCGAGCAGCACGCCCGCGTGGGCTTCCTGGACATCGCCGAGGGTCCCTCGGCGGCGCTCGCGGCGGCGCTGGCCGACGAAGGGCACGCGGTCCGATACGAACCGTGCGACCTGCGCGACGTCGCGGCCCTGCGGCGGGCGGTGGGGGCCGTGCGCGAGGCGTTCGGGCCCGTCACCGTGCTCATCAACAACGCCGCCCACGACGAGCGCCACCCCACCCCCGAGGTGACGCCCGAGTACTTCGACGACCGCATCGCGGTGAACCTGCGCCACCAGTTCTTCGCGGCCCAGGCCGTGCTGCCCGACATGCAGGCCGCGGGCGGGGGCGCGATCGTCAACTTCGGCTCGGTGTCCTGGATGATCGGGCAGGGCAACATGGCCGTCTACACGGCCGCGAAATCGGCCGTGCTGGGGCTCACCCGCTCGCTCGCCCGCGACTACGGGCGCGACAACATCCGCGTCAACGCGGTCGCGCCGGGCTGGATCATGACCGAGCGGCAGAAGACGCTCTGGCTCACCCCCGAGGCCGACGCCGAGCGCGACGCGCGCCAGTGCCTCAAGCGCCACCTCCTGCCCGACGACGTCGCCCGCGCGGTGCTGTTCCTCGCCTCCGACGAGGCCGCGGCCGTGACGAGCCAGCACGTCGTGGTCGACGGCGGCTGGGTTTGAGCGTGCCCGACGCGCGTGGGGAGGACGATCCCGCCTTCGTGGCGGTCGACTGGGGGACCACGCGGCTGCGCGCCGCCCTGGTCGCGGGGTCCGGCGCCGTGCTCGGCCGGGTCGAGGCGGAAACGGGCGTGCAGGCGGTGCCGCCCGGCGGCTTCCCGGCCGCGCTGGCGGAGGCGTGCGGGCCTTGGCTCGCGGCCCGGCCCGGCCTGCCGGTCGTGATGGCCGGCATGGTGGGCAGCCGCAACGGCTGGGTGGAGGCGCCCTACGCGCCCTGCCCCTGCGGCGCGGACGACCTCGCGGCCCGGCTCACGCGGGTCGAGGGCGCGTACGACGTCCTGGTCGCGCCCGGCGCCGACTGCCGCTGGCCGGACGGCGCCTACGACGTGATGCGCGGCGAGGAGGTGCAGGCGCTGGGCACGGGCGTGGCCGACGGGCTCCTGTGCCTGCCCGGCACCCACAGCAAGTGGATCGCCATGGCGGGCGGGCGGATCGCGCGCTTCGCGACCTTCGTCACGGGCGAGCTCTACGCCGCGATGTCGGCCTCCTTCATCGGGCGCCTCGCGGCCGAGCCCGCCGACGGTGCCGCCGGGCGGGCCGCGGGTGCGAGGGCGGCGGCCTGGCCGGGCGGGCTCGGGCGGCTCCTGTTCCAGGCGCGCGCGCAGGTGCTGGGCGGCGGGCTTCCGGGGGCGGGGGTGCGCCCCTTCCTGTCGAGCCTGATCGTCGGGCAGGAGATCTCGGGCGCGGCCGATCTGTTCGGGGCGGTGGAGGCCGTCCACTTGGTGGCGGCCCCGCCGCAGCTCGACCCCTACCGCGAGGCGCTGGAGGCGCGCGGGGCGACGGTCACGCTGCACGACCCGGCCGAGGCGTCGCTCGCCGGCCTCGCGCGGCTGTTCGCGGCCTCGGGGGACGTCAAGGAGGATCGGAACCCATGAACACCGCCGCCGACAGGTTCGACCACTGGTTCGCGCGGATGCCGATCGTGGCCATCCTGCGCGGGCTGCGCCCCGAGGAGGCGGTCGCGGTGGGCGAGGCGCTGGTGGCCAACGGCATCACCATCCTGGAGGTGCCGTTGAACTCGCCCGAGCCGATGACCAGCATCCGGCGCCTCGCCGCGGGCCTCAAGGACCGCGCGATCGTGGGGGCGGGCACCGTGCTCGACCCGGCCCGCGTGGACGAGGTCGCGGAGGCGGGCGGCGAGATCGTCGTGTCGCCCAACACCGACGCGGCCGTGATCCGGCGCACGCGCGAGCGCGGCCTCGTGTCCCTGCCGGGCAGCTTCACGCCGAGCGAGTGCTTCGCGGCGCTGGCGGCGGGCGCGCACGCCATCAAGCTGTTCCCGGGCGAGCTCGTGACGCCGCAGAGCGCGCGCGGCCTCGCGGCCGTGCTGCCCCCCCGCACCCGCATCTTGGTGGTAGGCGGCGTGGGGGCCGACACCCTTGGGGCGTGGCGAGACGGCCCCGTTCAGGGGTTCGGGATCGGCTCGTCGCTGTTCAAGCCCGGCGTGACCCCCGAGGAGGTCGGCCGCCGGGCGCGCGCCCTGACGCAGGCGGTGCGCGACCGGGCGGCCTGAGGGCCGCCCGGCGTCAGGTGGTCGGGCCGGGGGCGTGGCTCGCCTCGTCGGCGGCGGCCTTGGCGTGCTCGCCGACGTCGTGGGCCAGGCCCGACAGGTTGTCGGCGTTGAGGCCGCGCTCGGCCACGGTCTGCTTGATGTCCTCCACGGCGTGCTGAGCCGCGGACTGGATCTGGCCCACCTGCTGCCGGGCCGCGTCCCGCGCCGCGTCGCGCAGCGAATGGCTGGCGTCGCCCATCAGCCGGTTCTCGGCCTCCGTGGAGGGGATCGCGGCGCCCACCGCGGCCCCGATCGCGACGCCGATGGCGGCCAGCACGAGCGGCTGCTCGTCGATGATGCGGCCCAGGGCGCCGCGGACCTCCTGGGTGGAATGCGGGAAGGAGCTCATGGGGTCACCTCTGAGTCTGGCTTGGGTCACGGCGGCCCTGACCGCGCCGGCGCCGCGGGTGGCGGCGTCGGCGAGGCGGGCGTTGGCGGCGTCGAGCGCGCCGGCACCGCGGGAGAGCGGCGCCGTCGGTCCGGGCTTGGCGGGAGCGCGGCTGCTCCAATCGCCCGCGGATGTGGGTCGCGTGGGGTCGAGAGGCTCCGCCGTCCCGAGGGGGGCGGGCGCGTGGATCGGGTCGAAGCTGCCCGCGCGCGGCATGCGCGGGGGACTCCGTCCCCCGATCGCGGTTCGGCCGCCGAGCCCGAGGATCATCGCCGCCCCGGCGCCGATCAGCAGCGCGGGGAGGGGATTGCGGCGCGCCGCGTCCCAGAGCTGGTCGGTGAGGGCCGAGGCGCCGGCCCTGGCGTTGGACATCACCTCGTCCGCGACGTTGGCGGGCCGGAGGTTTTCGCGGAGCTGGTTGAGCGTGCCGACCAGCGTGGCGCGGGCCTGCTCGGCGCCGGCCTCCGCCTCGGCCGCGGTTACGGTGTCTGATACGGCGTTCATCGGACCTGTTCCTTGACGACGCGCACGTCCTTGCCGAGCTGGGTCACGCTGCGGCTGGGTGCCAGGGCCTTGGCGGAAAGCCCGCGCCGGGCAATCAGCACCGCCGCGACGCCCACCACGGCGATGACTCCGCCCACGACGAAGTTCGCGGCCCACGGCTGCAGCCCGAAGGCGATCAGGAGCTGCACCACGCCTTCGAGCAGCAGGATGAGGGCCACGAACAACAGCAGGGCCGAGACCACCATGGTCGCGACGGCCGTCACGGCCTGCGTGACCTTCTCGCCCAGCTCGCTGCGCAGCAGGCGGATCTCGGTCTCGAACAGCGTCGTCATCTGCCCGAGCGCGTCGGCGAACAGGCCTGGGGTGGAGGGGCGCCCCGTCACGTTATCGGACATCGCGGTGCTCCCGGGACCGGGGGGTCACAGGCTGCCGTCGTCGACCGGCGCCGGGCCCGCGTAGGGCGCGCCGCGGCCCTCGCTCTTCAGGAAGCGGGCGAGCATCAGCCCCGCCAGCACCGAGCCCGCGAAGAAGGCCACCGGCTGCGCCCTCGCGAAGCTCGCGACCTGCCCCAGCACGTCGCGCACGTCGCGGTCGCGCAGGTCGCCCGCGAACCGGTCCACGGAGGACGCCGCGTCGCCGATCAGCCGCGCCACCTGCGGGCTCTTGTCCTGGAGGTCGCCCGCGGCCGAGTGCGCGGCCTTGGCGAGGCCCGACAGCTGGTCGGCCCCGGCCGACTTCTGCTGGTCGACCATGTCGTTGATGCGGCCGCGCGCCTCGCTCGCGATGGTGCTCAGCGTGCCCTTGGCGGTGTCGGCCGCCTGCGCGGCCTGGTCCTTGAGGCTGTTCACGCCCGAGGCGGCGGCCGCCTTGGCGTCCGCGACGGCCTCGCTCGAACCCGGGACGGTGGTCTCGATTGACATCGCATCAGCCCTCGATATGCGGCGGTTTCACCACCTACAATCGGGCCTCGGCGCCTTCGGTTCCTCACCCGTCCCCTCCGTCGTCAATGCGACGCGGGGGCGGCCGCCTGGTTGCGCTGCGTGACCTGGTCCGCGGCGTCCTTGAACGCGTCCTTGGCGTCGCCCAGCGCCACGGTGCGCTGGCAGCGCGGCTGGCACGCGTAGGACTCGCGCTGGTCGCCGCGCTGGACGATCAGCAGGGAGGTCGAGGCCTGCACACGGACCGCCACCTCCTCCACCGCGCCACCCGTCCCGTCCAGGAAGACGAGGTTGGTTTCCCCAAAACCCTTGCCGGTCACCACCACGACGCCGTGCTTGAGCGTGGTGACGTCGGCGATGCTGGGGTTGCCGTCCACGATGGTCTCGGCGCCGGGCGGCATCTTGAGCACGCTGGCCTTGTCCAGCGTGACGATGATCACGGGCTCGTCGGCCCGCGCGGGACCCGCCCACAGGCCGGCGAGCACAGCCACCGCCGCCGCCGCGCGCCCACGCGCGCTGTTGCAGAACGTCCTCATGCCTGACCGACCCGATGTCACGCGTCTACTCCGAGGTTCGACTGTCCGCGATCGTCGTGAACAAAGACTAAAGGCGAGGTTTGCCGGGCAAAGTCGTCAGCGCTTCTTTAACCCTGCGCCGAAGCGGGCCTTGAGCCCCGGGCGTTTCGGCGGTCCGATTAACGCCTGCGCAAGTGGCGGGCCCTAGCGTCAGGCCATCCAAGCGGGACGGCAAGGAACCCGCAAGGAGAGTTTCTTCGAACAAGGAGCAAGACCGTGGCCAATCTTCTTTCCCGTTTCGCCAAGGACCAGTCTGGCGCCACCGCCATCGAGTACGGCCTGATCGCCGCGCTGATCGCCGTGGTGATTATTACGGTGCTTAGGACCATTGGGGGCAATCTTACTACCAAGTTCAACGCGATCGCAACTGGTCTGACCTAACGGCTTCAGAAAACCACTAACAAACATTTGTCTCGACGCTGAGCAACTATCTGAAAAGCAACCCCGGGCTCCTCCGGGGTTGCTATCCGAAACTATGTGGACACGGCCGAGGCCTAGCGCGACCGGCCACGGCTTTTGGCGGCGAACCATGTTGGACGCGGCGGTCCTGATCCTGTTCCCGGTCCTGATGGCCTTCGCGGCCTGGTCGGACCTGCTGACCATGACGATCTCCAACACGGTTTCGATCGTGCTGGTGGCGGGCTTCGTCGCGCTGGCGCTGCTGGTCGGCCTGCCGCCCGGGACGCTGGTCCTGTTCCACCTGCTCCCGGGCCTGGGCGTGCTGGCGCTCACCTTCGCGCTGTTCGCCTGCAACTGGATCGGCGGAGGCGACGCCAAGCTCGCGGCGGCCGTCGCGGTCTGGCTCGGCTGGGACAACCTGCTCGACTACGGCGTGGAGGCGTCCCTGCTGGGGGCGGTCATCACGCTCGGCATCATCGGCCTGCGCCGGCTGCGCCTTCCCGCTGTTCTGCTCGACCACGCCTGGGTGGCGCGGCTCCACGCGCGCGGGAACGGCGTGCCCTACGGCATCGCGCTCGCCGCGGCGGGGCTGCTGATCTACCCCGAGTCCGACGTGTGGCGGCTGGTGTCGCTCGGATCGTAAAGGGCGCGGCGACCCGATAAGGACCGCTTAACCATGTTTTGACCTTTGCCTGTTTGGATCGCCCGGTCCCGGATGAACCGGCGGCGCGGCGGCAAGCAGGCGATGAAGGCATCTCGTATCGCGGTTCTCGTGGTGGCGGCAGGGGCGGCGGGCGCCGCCTTCCTGCTCGCCAGCAGCCCAAAGCCCCCGCCGGCTCCGGTCGCGGCGCAGGTGCCCGGCCCCCCGCCCGCGCCCGTCACGGACAACGTGCTGGTGGCCGCCCGCGACATCCCGCTCGGCACCGTTCTGGCCGACGCCGACCTCCACTGGCAGCCCTGGCCCAAGACGGGCGTGGCGGCGGGCATGATCGTGGAGGCCGCCGAGCCCAAGGCCCTCGACGACGCCCGCGGCTCCATCGCGCGCGAGCCCTTCTACGGCGGCGAGCCGATCCACCGCGAGAAGCTCATCAAGAACGCCAACGGCTTCATGTCCGCCATCCTGCCCGCCGGGACCCGGGCGGTGGCGATCAACATCGACACGAGCGGCGCCAACAGCGCCGGCAACTTCATCCTGCCCAAGGATCACGTGGACGTGGTCCGCACCTTCCAGGATAACGAGAACAAGGGCCCGACCGGGGCCGCGCCCTGGGTCAGCGAAACCATCCTGCGCAACGTCCAGGTGCTCGCCATCGGCCCCAACGTGCAGATCAAGGACGGCCAGCCCGTGGTGGGGGGGTCGACCGCGACCCTCGCCCTCGACCCCGTCCAGGCCGAGCGCGTGATCCTCGGCCAGCGCAACGGGCAGCTGTCGCTGACGCTGCGCTCCATCCTCGACGCCAACGGCGCCGCCGACGCCACGGCCGAACCCAAGCGGGACGCGCCCGGCCTGACGGTGGTCCGCTTCGGCTTCGCGGCCGAGGGAGGCGTGCAGTGAGCGTTCCAACCCCCCGGTCCGCGCGTCGCACGGCCGTGCTGGCCGCGGGCCTCGCGGCGCTGGCCTTCCTGTCCAGCCCCGCCCGCGCGGGCGGCATCGCGCTCGAAGAGGGGCCGAACCAGGCGGCCACGCCCGCCCCCTCCGACCTGCGCATCAGCGCCGACAACCCGACCCGCAAGCTGACGCTCGGCATCGGGCGCTCGTCCATCGTGGAACTGCCCGCCGACGCGGCCGAGGTATTCATCGGCAACCCGCAGGTCGCCAACGCCGTGGTGCGCTCGGCGCGCCGCATGTTCGTGATGGGCGTGGCGGACGGCCAGACCACCATCTTCGCGCTCGACAAGGCGGGCCGCCGCATCGCCACGCTGGAACTCGTGGTCAACTCGCGCGACATCGGCGACCTCAGCGCCATCCTGCGCACCGCCATGCCGGGCACGGACATCCACGTCCAGGCCGTCAACGACACCGTGATCCTGACGGGCTTCGTGGACTCGGCCGTGGAGGCCCAGAAGGCCGTGGACATCGCCAACGCCTACGTGGGCTACACGGCCGTGGGCGGGGGCGGGGGCGCGTCGAGCAGCGGCGGCGGGTCCTCCATCTCCTTCGGGACGACCCAGGTCGTCCAGGGCAACCTGATCAACTCGCTGGTGATCCGCGACAAGGACCAGGTGATGCTGAAGGTCCAGGTCGTGGAGGTGCAGCGCAGCATCCTGAAGCAGCTCGGCATCGACCTGTCGGGGACCTGGGGGTCGGGGCAGGGGGCCCGCATCAGCAACGTGCCCTCCATCGGCCAGCTCGTCGACCGCTCGATCTCCGCCACCGTGACCTCGGGCGGGGTCAGCCCCGACTTCTCCGCCACCGTCCAGGCGCTGGAGCGCAACGGCGTGGCCCACGTCCTGGCCGAGCCGACCGTGACGGCGATCTCGGGCGAGAGCGCCAACTTCACGGCGGGCGGCCAAGTGCCGGTCGCCGTCAGCAGCAGCTACAACGCCAACTCGGACACGGGCTCGGTCTGCACCGTGCAGACCTCCTTGCAGCCCTACGGCGTCAACCTGAACTTCACGCCCACCGTGCTGTCGGGCGGCCGCATCTCCCTCCACCTCGCCACCGAGGTGAGCGACATCGATTCGAACGACGCGATCCCCTACGCCTGCTCCAACACGACCGGCATCCGCACCCGCAAGAACGAGACCACGGTGGAACTGCCCTCGGGCGGCTCCATCGTCACGGCCGGGCTGATCCAGCAGACCAGCCGGCAGGCCATCAAGGGCGTGCCCGGGCTCATGAACCTGCCGGTTCTCGGCGCGCTGTTCCGCTCGCGCGGCTACCAGCGCGAGGAAAGCGAGCTGATGATCGTCGTGACCCCCTACATCGCCCGGACGCTCAGGCCCGAGGAGGTGTCGCGGCCCGACGACGGCTTCCAGGACGCGTCCGACCCCCAGGCCTGGTTCCTGGGCAGCATGAACCGCACCTACCCCTCCGCCGACAACCCCGACCTGATCCGCGCCTACCAGGGCAAGGTCGGCTTCATCAACGATTGAGCCCGGGCCCGACGCCCCCTCCGCGGAGTTCCGCCCCATGATCTCAACACCCCGTTCCCGGCCAAAGCTGCGGCGACGCGCCGGATTGGCGGCCGGCCTGCTGCTCGGCCTGTCGCTGGCCGGCTGCTACGCCGAGGCCGAGCGCCCGGCCGTCGTGGCCGCGGTGCCCGCCGACTACCACGCGCGCCACCCCGTCGTGCTCGCGGACGCGCCCGAGGAGATGGACATCTTCCCCGTCGGGCCGATCGGCCGGCTCGACGCCCGCCAGGGCCGCGACCTCCAGGTCTTCGCGGACGACTACCGCCGGACCGGGCAGAGCGGCCTCGTGCTCGCCGTCCCGCGCGGCGCGGCCGACCCCGCCTCGGTCGAGCGCACGGTCGGGGCGGTGCGGCGCGCGCTGGCCGCCGACGGGGTGCGCGACCCGGTGCGGATCGCCAGCTACCCCGTCGCCGACCCGTCGCTGGCGACCCCGCTCCACCTGAGCTACGTGCGCCTCAAGGCGCAGGTGGCCTCCACCTGCGGCCAGTGGCCGGAGGACCTCGGGGCCGCCGCCACGGACGAGGGATGGGACAACCGCTCCTACCACAACCTCGGCTGCGCCTCGACCCGGACGCTGGTGGCCCAGGTCGACGACCCCCGCGACATCGTGCGCCCGCGCGCCGAGGACCCGACCGACGTGCAGCTCCGCACCCGCGCGATCGGCAACCTCCGGACTGGTAAAGACCCGGGGACGGCGTGGCGCGGCGAGCAGAGCGGGTCCACGCTGGTTCCCATCGGCGAGACGGCCATCCCGTGACCCCCGCCTCGCCCGAGGGGGGCGCCGCCCCCGACCACGTCGCGCCCGTGCCCCGCATCTCGCTGCAGGCCTTCTGCGACACGCCCGAGATGTTCGCGACCCTGGGCGACGCGGTGGCGGACCGGCGCATGGTCCGGGTCCACGCCAAGCTCACCATGGGCGGCGCGGCCGCGGCCGTGGAGGCCTACCGCTCCGCCCCCACGCCCAACGTCATCGTCATCGAGCACGCGGGCGAGCGCGCGGAGCTGATCGCGAGCCTCGAAACCCTGTCCGAGTTCTGCGACGCGGGCACCAAGGTCGTGGTGGTCGGCCGCGTGAACGACATCGTGCTCTACCGCGAGCTGATGGGGCAGGGGGTCAGCGACTACATGGTCGCGCCCCTGAGCGTGATGGAGTTCATCCGCTCGATCTCCGCGCTCTACCACGGGCCGGCCTCCAACCCCGTCGGCCGCACCGTCGCGGTGATGGGCGCCAAGGGCGGGGTCGGGGCCTCCACGGTCGCCCACAACGTCGCCTGGTCCATCGCCCGCACGCTGGAGGTGCCGACGGTGATCGTCGACCTCGACCTCCCCTTCGGCACCGCGGGCCTGGACTTCAACCAGGACCCCCCGCAGGGCATCGCGGAGGCCGTGTTCGCCCCCGACCGGCTCGACAACAACATGGTCGACCGCCTGCTCTCCAAGTGCAGCGACCGGCTGAGCCTCTTGGCCGCGCCCGCCACGCTCGACCGGCTCTACGACTTCGACGAGACCGGGTTCGACGCCGTGCTCGACATCCTGCGCGCCAGCGTGCCGATCGTGGTGCTGGACGTGCCGCACCAGTGGACGGCCTGGACCCGGCGCCTGCTGGTGGGGGCGGACGAGGTGCTGCTGGTGGCCTCCCCCGACCTCGCCAACCTGCGCAACGGCAAGAACGTGCTGGACGCCATCCGCGCCGCGCGCCCCAACGACGGCCGGCCCAAGCTGGTGCTGAACGGCATCGGCCTGCCCAAGCGGCCCGAGATCGCGGTGGCGGACTTCGTCAAGGCGGTCGAGATGCAGCCCGTGGCGGTGCTGCCCTACGACGCCAAGCTGTTCGGCACCGCGGCCAACAACGGGCAGATGATCGGCGAGGTCGAGGCCGACGGCAAGACCGCGCAAACCTTCGTGGAGGTCGCCCGCGCGCTCACCGGCCGCACCGACCTGCGCCGGGCCAAGCGCTCGCTCCTGGAGCCCTTCGTGGCGCGGCTCGGCCGGCGCAAGGCGTCCTGAGGGCGGCGGCGATCGCCTCCGGTCCGTAAACCCCCCGGTGGGCACACGGCCCACCCGTCGTTGCGAGGCGGCGAAGCCGCCGCGGCGATCCAGCCCCGGGCCAAGAGCTGGATTGCTCCGCTTGCGCTCGCAATGACGAAAGGGGGGCTTCCAGCGCGATCACCCTCGTAAAAGGCGACTAGGGAAGTCTTCACCTTTTCCGTTCATCCTTTGTTACGGATCAACGAGAGTTGCCGCGGGAACGGTTGGAGTTCGGATGTTCGGCAAACGCGCGTCCCCGGCTGCGGCCCAGCCCCATCCCGCCGCCAAGCCCGCGCCCGCGCCGGCCCCGCCGCACCCGGGCGCCGCCAAGCCCGCGGGCGCCCCCGCCGCGCCCGAGCCCCCCAAGCACTCGGACGACTACTACCTCACCAAGAGCACGATCTTCGGCGCCCTGATCGAGGCGATCGACCTCGCGCAGCTCTCCAAGCTCGACCCGGAGAGCGCGCGGGAGGAGATCCGCGACATCGTCAACGAGATCATCTCGATCAAGAACGTCGTGATGTCGATCGCCGAGCAGGAGGACCTGCTCGACGACATCTGCAACGACGTGCTGGGCTACGGGCCGCTGGAGCCGCTGCTCGCCCGCGACGACATCGCCGACATCATGGTGAACGGCGCCACGCGGACCTACATCGAGGTGGCGGGCAAGATCCAGCTCACCAACATCCGCTTCCGCGACAACGCCCAGCTCATGAACATCTGCCAGCGCATCGTGAGCCAGATCGGCCGGCGCGTGGACGAGGCCTCCCCCATCTGCGACGCCCGCCTGATGGACGGCAGCCGCGTCAACGTCATCGCGCCCCCGCTCGCCATCGACGGGCCGGCGCTCACCATCCGCAAGTTCAAGAAGGACAAGCTCACCCTCGACCAGCTCACCCGCTTCGGCGCCATCTCGCCCGCCGGGGCGGAGATCCTCAAGATCGTGGGCCGGGTGCGCTGCAACGTGCTGATCTCGGGCGGCACGGGCTCGGGCAAGACCACGCTGCTCAACTGCCTCACCAACTACATCGACCACGACGAGCGCATCATCACCTGCGAGGACGCGGCCGAGCTCCAGCTCCAGCAGCCCCACACCGTGCGGCTGGAGACGCGGCCCCCCAACCTGGAGGGCACGGGCGCGGTCACCATGCGCGACCTCGTCAAGAACTGCCTGCGCATGCGGCCCGAGCGGATCATCGTGGGCGAGGTGCGCGGCCCCGAGGCCTTCGACCTCCTCCAGGCCATGAACACGGGCCACGACGGCTCGATGGGCACGCTGCACGCGAACTCCCCCCGCGAGGCGCTCTCGCGCCTCGAATCCATGATCACCATGGGGGGCTACTCGCTGCCGTCGCGCACCATCCGCGAGATGATCGTGACCTCGGTCGACGTCGTCATCCAGGCCGCGCGCCTGCGCGACGGCTCGCGCCGCATCACCCACATCACCGAGGTGATGGGCCTGGAAGGCGACGTGATCATCACCCAGGACCTGTTCGTCTACGAGATCACCGGCGAGGACGCGCAGGGCAAGCTCCGGGGCCGCCACAAGTCCACCGGCATCGGCCAGCCCCGCTTCGCCGAGCGCGCCCGCTATTTTGGCGAGGAGGCCCGGCTGGCCGCGGCCATCGACGAGGCCGAGGTCGCGGCCTGAACGGGCGGCTTTCGTCATTGCGAGCGGCAGCGAAGCAATCCAGCCGACCGGCTCGGCTGATCCTGCGCCGTTGGGCTCTTCCCCAGCGCTGGATTGCTTCGCTGCCGCTCGCAATGACGATCGCGCAGGGTTTTGCAGAACGACCGGCTGTCGTGCGGCCTTGCTCCGCCGTGCGGATCCTTCAGACGGCGGCGGCCGTCATGTAGCGCGCGTCCGCCCCGTAGCCCGCGAGCTTGGGCGCGAGCGCGGGCACGTCGCGCACCGCGAAGCCCAGCCGCGCCCAGACCGGGACGGTGCCGTAAACGGAAACGAGCGCCAGCGAGGCAAGGCCGTGCGCCCGGGCGGTCTCCGCGGCGTGCCGGACAAAGGCCCGCGCGGCGCCGCGGCCCCGCGCCTCGGGCAGCAGCGCCACGTCGTGGAGGAACAGGCAGTCGGGCGCCTGCGCCCTCGCCAGCAGCGTGTCGAGGGCGGGCGCGTCGTCGAGGCGCCAGGGGTGGGCCAGGCCGTAGCCCACCACCCGCCCGCCGTCGCCCAGCACCAGGCAGCCCTCGCCGAACCGGTCCAGCTTGTCGGCGATCACCTCGCGCCGCTCCGGCAGGAGGCCGTGGGCCACCGCCTGCACGGCCATCACGGCGTCGAGGTCGCTTGGGGCGGCCCGGCGCCAGGCCGGCCTGTCCGTCACTTCTTGATCTGCGTCCAGACCCGGTCGATGAGCTTGGTGGCGACCTCCGGGCAGGCGGGCGTGAACGTCATCTTGATGCCGTCCGGCACCTTGAGCTCGGGCGCGTCCTTCATGCTCGGGTCGTAGCTCGCGTCCGCGCCCGAGATCGCGCTCGCGTAGTGCGTGAAGTTCGAGGACATCGCGCTGTTCTCGGGCTTCAGCATGAACTCCACGAACTTCTTCGCGTTCTCGGGGTCCTTGGCCCCGGTCGGGATCGCGACGTTGTCCATCCAGCCCACGACGCCTTCCTTGGGGAACACGAACTTGACGTCGGGGTTGTTGGCCCGCGTCCTGGCCGCGTCGCCGTTCCAGGCCTGGTGGATCCAGGTCTCGCCCGAGCCTTCCCGGTCGATGATGCCGTCGGAGTTGTAGACCTTCACGGACGGGGCCTGCTTTTCGAGCAGCTCCGCGACCTTCTTCATGTTGGCGGTGTCGGTCTGGCAGGGGGGGATGCCGAGGTAGACCTCGGCCAGCGAGGTGACCTCGCTCGGCGAGCCCATCATGCCCACCTTGCCCTTGGCTTCCTCCGGCGGGTCGAACAGGAGGCTGAGCGAGTCGGCGGGCTCCTTGACGAACTTGGTGTTGACCGTGAAGGCCGTGACGCCCCAGTCGTAGGGGATCGACCACGTCCGCTTCGGGTCCCAGGCCGGGTCCTGCCAGCGCGCCTCGATGTTCTTGTACTCGGGGAGGTCGGCGGTGTTGATCTTCTGGATCAGCCCTTCCTTGGCGAAGATCGGCACGAAGTCGGACGACACCACCACGATGTCGTAGCCCGTCGAGCCGGACTTCAGCTTGGCGAGCAGCGTCTCGTTGGAGTCGTAGGTGTCCAGCGTCACCTTGATGCCCGTCTCGCTCTCGAACTTCTTGATGAGGTCGGGCGAGGTGTAGTCGGTCCAGTTGTAGATGAGCAGGTCGCCCGCGGCCCGCGCGCCCGTGCCCCCGAGGAGGCAGGCGAGGGCGGCGGTGGCGAGCAGCGTGGGTCGGAGGCGCGTCATGGGTTCGTCCTTTCGCTCGACGTGAACTCAAGCCTTCTCCGCCCGGCGTCCGACCAGGACGGAAGACAGCACTACCGCCGCGACCGAGACGGCCAGCAGGATGGTGGCGGCGGCGTTGGCCTCGGGCGTCACGCCCACGCGCAGCATCCCGTAGAGATAGACGGGCAGCGTCGTGGCTCCCGCGGGCGCCACCATGAAGGTGATCAGGAAGTCGTCCAGCGACACCACGAAGGCCAGCGTCGCGCCCGCCACGATGGCGGGGGCGAGCAGCGGCAGCGTGACCCGCCGGAACACCGCCCAGCGGCCCGCGTAGAGGTCGCGCGCCGCGTCCTCCACGTCGCGCGGCATGTCGCGCAGCCGCGCCCGGATGGGCAGCAGCGCGAAGGGGATGCAGAACACGACGTGGGCCAGCGCCACGTTGCCGATGCCCGCCCGGAGCCCGATCGCCTCGAAGAAGATCAGCGTCGCGATGGCGGTCACGATCTCGGGCGCCACCAGCGGCAACGCCACCAGGGCTTCCCCTGTCGACCGGCCGGGGAAGAACCTGCCCCGCTCGAAGGCGAGCGCGGCGGGGATCGCGAACAGCGTCGAGACGGGCGTCGCGATCCCCGCCACGATCAGGCTGTTGACGGCCGAGCGGCGCAGGTCCGCGTTGGTGACGGCCGCCACGAACCAGTGCGTGCTGAACCCGCTCCAGATCAGCGCCACGCGGTTGGCGTTGAAGGCGAGCACCACCAGCACCACGAGCGGCGCGTACAGGAACACGAGCGTCGCGGCGTTGACCGCGCCCAGCTCCGGCATCCGCCGCCAATCGAAGCCGCCCCCCCTCACGCCACCACCGCCCCGGCGCGGCGCCACGCCCCCCACACGAGCGAGCCCAGCACGAACCCCATCAGGATCATCGACAGCGCCGCCCCGAAGGCCCAGTTGCGCCCGGTGGTGAACTGCTGCTGGATCAGGCTGCCGATCATCAGCTTCTTGCCCCCGCCCAGGATGTCGGGCTGGAGAAAGGCGCCGAGCGCCGGCACGAAGACGAGCAGCGTGCCCGCCGCGACGCCGGGCTTGGCGAGCGGCCAGACGAGGTGGCGCAGGATCGCGGGGCGGGTCGCGTACAGGTCGTAGGCGGCCTCCACCACGCGCGGGTCGATCCGCTCCAGCGCCCCGTAGATGGGCAGCACCATGAAGGGCAGGCTGGAGTAGACGAGCCCCAGCAGGATGGCGCCGTCCGAGTACAGGAAGGTGACGGGCGCCCGGGTCAGCCCCAACCATTGCAGGACCTCGTTGACGAGGCCCTGGTCGCGCAGGATCAGCACCCAGCAGTAGGTGCGGATCAGGAGGTTGGTCCAGAACGGGATGGTGACGAGCAGCGCCAGCACCCGCCGGGCGCGCGGCGGCCGGGTCGCGATGTACCAGGCCGCGGGCAGGCCGACCACGACGCAGACCGCCGTGGCCAGCACCGACTGGAGCAGCGAGCGCGCGAAGATCTGCAGGTAGGTGGTGTCGAACACCAGCGCGTCGTCGAGGTCGCGGTCGTACACGAAGCGGACGTAGGAGTCCGCCGTGTAGGGCGCCTGCACGCCGCCGTAGGGGCTCGGGGTCAGGAAGGAATAGACGAGCGCGATGCCCATCGGCAGCAGCATGAACACCGCGATGGTGAGCAGCGCGGGCGCGGCCAGCGCCAGGGCGCCGTCGGGCCGCGCGGGGGCCCGGTCGCGCCGGGCGGCGGCGAGGGCCACGCTCACCCGTCCAGCGGCAGCAGGGCGTCGGGCGGGAACACGCAGCTCACGGCCTCGCCCTTGCGGAGCGCCTCGGGCAGGTCGCCCCGTTCGGCCTTGACCAGCAGCCCGCCGCCCACCTCCACCGCGCAGGCCGTGGTGGCGCCCATGTAGGTGACCTCCGCGACGCGGCCCGCGAGGCCGCCCGGAACCGTTCCCCGCAGGAGCCGCACCCGCTCGGGCCGGATCGCGGCGAAGCGCGCGCCCAGGCCCGCGAGCGCGCCCGGCAACACGTTGGCCTCGCCGATGAAGTCGGCCACGAAGCGGCAGTTGGGGCGCTCGTAGATGTCGGCGGGGCGGCCGAGCTGGAGGATGCGGCCCCCGTCCATCACCGCGATGCGGTCCGACATGGACAGCGCTTCCTCCTGGTCGTGGGTCACGAGCACGAAGGTGATGCCGGTCTCCCGCTGGATGCGCTTGAGCTCCACCTGCATGCCCCGCCGGAGTTTTAGGTCCAGCGCCGACAGGGGCTCGTCGAGCAGCAGCAGCCGCGGCTGGGGCGCGAGCGCGCGCGCCAGCGCCACCCGTTGCTGCTGGCCGCCCGAGAGCTGGGCCGGCCTGCGCTGGGCCATGCTCTCCAGCCTGACCAGCCGCAGCATGGCCGCGACCCTGTCCCTGACCGCGGCGCCGCGCATCCCCAGCCGCTCCAGCCCGAAGGCGACGTTGCCCTCGACACTCATGTGCGGGAACAGCGCGTAGGACTGGAACACCGTGTTGACGGGCCGCCTGTTGGGCGGGTCGTCCACCACGTGCCGGTTGTCGAGCAGGATCGTGCCCGCGCTCGGGTGCTCGAAGCCCGCGAGGAGGCGCAGCAGGGTGGTCTTGCCGCAGCCCGAGGGACCGAGCAGCGTGAAGAACTCGTTGGCGCGGATGGTGAGCGACACGTCGTCGAGCGCGGTCACGGCACCGGCGCCGGTGCCGAACGTCTTGGTGACGCCCTCGACCTGGACGAGCTTGGCGGCCTCGTCGGGCGCGCGGGCGCCGGGAGCGGGCCGTGTCAACGCTGCCGAGGCGTGCATGCGCGTGCGATCGTCTCCCCCGAGGTCGGCCCGCGGCCAAGCACGGATCATGCCGATCAGGGCGCGGGAGGCAAGCGCCTTCGCGAGCGGGCGGGGGGATCGCGTTTGAAACGACAGTCCGTCCGCGACGCGACAGTCCCGCTTTTGCGAGCGGGGGGTGAAGCGATCCAGCCCGACGGCGGCGGTCTTGGGTTGCTTCGCCCTCGCCCGCAACGACGATGGGAAAACCCGACGCGCCCAAAAAACGACCGTTTGCGGGCGTTCTCGCGGCCACCATCTACCTTGGGCTGAAAACGGACGTCCCGGGGAGGCGCTTCGCGACCGGGTGAGTTGACCTGTCGAGCGTTGGAGACGGATCGAAACCGGAGGGATCGATGGATCAGTCGTTCGGGGCAACAAGCACGGCCGCCGAGGTTATGGACGGGGTCGACCTGCGTGGCCGGCACGTCCTGGTGACCGGCTGTTCCTCCGGGGTCGGGGTGGAGACGGCTCGCGTCCTCACGGCTCGGGGAGCGCACGTCATCGGCGCGGCCAGGAACCTGAGCAAGGCCCGGCTGGCAACCGAGCATATTCCATCTCAAGCGGCGTCAGCGGGAAGCTTCGAGCTTGTCGAGCTTGATCTGGCGTCCCTATCCGGTGTCCGTGCATGCGCCGACAAGCTCGTGAAAGCGGGCAAACACCTCGACGTCGTTATTGCTAACGCCGGCGTGATGGCCAGCCCGAAGGGAACAACTGCTGACGGGTTTGAGACGCAATTCGGGACCAACCACCTCGGACATTTCGTGTTCGTCAATCGGATCGCGCAGCTCATCAACTCCGGTGGCCGCCTCATCACGGTTGCTTCAGCGGGTCATCGGGGCGCCGACGTTGACCTCGATGATCCGAATTTCGAGCGGACCCCCTATGATCCCCTCGTAGCCTACCGTCGGTCCAAGACGGCGAACGTCCTTTTCGCGGTCGAGTTCGACCGGCGCCACAGGGCCGGCGGGATCCGCGCCGCCGCTGTTCATCCCGGCGCCGTGCTGACCGAAACCACCCGCGGGATGATCGAGAAACAACCTGCGGCGGCTGCGGCTTTCCAGTGGAAGACCGTGGAGCAGGGGGCGGCGACCTCGGTGTGGGCAGGGTTCGTGGCTGCGGCGGACGACATCGGAGGTCGATATTGCGAGGACTGTCGCGTTGCCGACGTGAGCGACCATCCTGAGAAACGGTCCGGCGTGCGGTCCTACGCCCTGAACTCCGAGCACGCCAAGCTGCTCTGGGCCAAAAGCGAAGACATGGTCGGCGAGCACTTTTGAGTTTCAAAAAGGAACGCCAAATGCGATCACCCTCGCGCGGGGCCCCCTTCTTCCTCGCGGAACGGACGGAGACGGCGGCGCGGTTCGACCGCGTCCCCGCGCCTCCCTCACGCTTGGATCCCACCACGTCCCACGCGAGCCCCTCTTGACCGCGCCCGAGCCCACCCTCGTCGTGTCCGAGGAGCGGCACGGGGCGGACCGCGAGATCATCCTCGCCAAGCTCGCGGCCTTCGAGGAGGCCGCCGCGGGGCCGCTCGACATCAGGCCGCTCGCGATCCTGATCAAGGACGAGGCCGGCGCCACGCTGGGCGGGCTGATCGGCCGCTCGCTGTTCCGCTGGCTGATCGTGGAGCTCCTGTTCGTGCCCGAGGCCCGGCGCGGCCGGGGCCTGGGCGCCGCCGTCATGGCCAGGGCCGAGGGGATCGCGCGCGAGCGGGGCTGCGTCGGCGTCTGGCTCGACACCTACAGCTTCCAGGCCCCGGGCTTCTACCGGAAGCTCGGCTATGAGCCGTTCGGGCAGGTCGACGACCATCCGCCCGGCGCGACCCGGCACTTCATGCTCAAGCGGCTCGCGCCGTGACCGCGCTCCGCATCGTCACGCTCGCGGAACGGCCCGACCTCGCCCCGACGGTCGCGGACTGGCTGTGGGAGGCGTTCTGGCGGCCCGAGGGCGGGACGCGGGCGAAGCTGGACGGGCTGGTCGCGGCGGCGGTCGCGGGCACCGGCCTGCCGCGGGCCTTCGTGCTGCTCGCGGACGGGGCGCCGGTCGGCACCGCGAGCCTGGCCGAGGCCGACCTCGACCTGCGACCCGATCTCACGCCGTGGCTGGCCGGGGTCTTCGTCCGGTCCGAGGCGCGCGGCCGGGGCTACGGGACGCGGCTCGTGGAAGCGGTCGAGGACGCGGGCCGCGCGGCCGGGGTGCGCCGGCTCTGGCTGTACACGGGCACCGCCGAGCCGCTCTACGCGCGGCTCGGCTGGCGGGCCGTCGAGCGGTTCGACCGCCACGGCCGGCCCAACGTGCTGATGGAGCGCGACCTCGGCGGCCCGTGACACCGCCTTCAGCCGGCCGGCCGGGGCTGCTGCTGGGTGAGGCAGTGGACGTTGCCGCCCCCGTCCGCGATCGCGTGGCCGTCCACCACGGCGACCGCGCGGCCCGGGAAGGCCGCGGCGAGCACCCGGGCGGCCTCGCGGTCCGTTCGCGCGTCAAAACCCGGCATCACCACCCCGCCGTTGGCGAGGTAGAAGTTGACGTAGGACAGCGCCATGGGGCCTCCGCGCGGGTCGCGCCGCCGCGGCGGCACCGGCAGGGCCGTGACCGCGAGGGGGCGGCCCCGCGCGTCGGTTTCGCGCCCCAGCACGGCCCGCGCCTCGGCCAGCGTCGCGAAGTCGGGGTCGGTGTCGTCGCCGGTCGCGGGCAGCAGCACGCGGCCGGGCGCGCTGAAGCAGCACAGGTTGTCCACGTGCCCGCGCGTTTCGTCCCCCGCGAGCCCGCGCGGCAGCCAGATCACCCGCTCGGCCCCCAGGCAGGCGCGGAGGTTCGCCTCGATGTCGGCCCTGTCGAGCTGCGGGTTGCGGAGGGGGTCGAGCAGGCACTCCTCGGTGACGAGCAGCGTGCCCTCGCCGTCCGTGTGGATCGAGCCGCCCTCCAGCACCTGCGGGCCGGCGATCCGCCGCGCCCCGGCCTCCGCCAGGATGCGCCGGGCCAGCCGGGCGTCGCGCGCGAAGCCCGCGTAGGCGAGCCCCCAGCCGTTGAACCCCCAGTCGACTCCCGCGAGGCCGCCGTCCCCGTCCACCACGAAGGTGGGGCCGATGTCGCGCGCCCAGCCGTCGTCGAGCTCGGCGGGCAGCAGGGTCGCGGCGTCGCCGAGGCGCCGGCGCGCGCCGTCCAGGTCCTCGGGGCGCACCGCCACCGTCACGGGCTCGAACCGCGCAACCGCGCGGACGACGGCCGCGACCCCGTCGCGCGCGCGCTCCAGCCCGCCGCGCCAGCTCTCGGGCCGGCAGGGCCAGGCCATCCAGCAGCGCGCGTGCGGCTCCCACTCGGCCGGCATCCGCAGCCCCGCTCCCATCCGCTTCCCCTCCGTCCGCCGCGCTCAGGCGCCCGCCCGGCCGCTCCGGCCGGCGCGCGTCGTCGACCACACCAGCACCAGCCCGGCCCCGATGATCGCGGCCGCCCCCACCCAGACCTGGGCGGCCGGCACCTCGCCCCACACGAGATAGGCCAGCGCGAAGGCCCACAGCAGGCCCGTGTACTCGACCGGCGCCACCAGGGAGGCGGGGGCCACGCGGTAGCCCTCGTAGAGCAGGAACTGCGCCCCGCAACCCGCGAGCCCCGCCCCGAGCATCAGCCCGAGCCCCGCCGCGTCGGGCGTGCGCCACACCCAGGGCAGGGCCGCGGCGCAGGTCCCGGCGAACACCGCGTTGCCCACCAGCACCTGCGTCATGGTGGTTTCCACGCGGCTGATCGTGCGGATCAGGATGATGCACACCGCCCAGACCGCGGCCGCCCCCAGCACCGCGGCCGCGGGCCCCAGCGGCACGCTCCCGCCCGGCCGCGCCGCCACCGCGACGCCCGCGAAGCCCAGCAGGACCGCGCCCCAGCGGGCGGCGTCGACCCGCTCGCCCAGGGTCAGGACCGACAGCACGACCGTGATCACCGGCGCCACGAAGTAGAGCGTGGTCAGCTCCGCCAGGCCGAGCCGCTTCGCGGCCGCGTAGTAGGTGACCCAGGCCGCCGCGATCAGAACCGCCCGGAGGGTGAGCCCGCCCTTGCGGGGGCTGGCCGCCAGCGCCCGGACCGCGGGACCCCGCCCGGCCCCCAGCGCCAGGAGGAGAACCGCCAGGCTGCGGACGGCCATGATCTCGAACACCGAATAATCGGCCACCAGCCATTTGACGATGGCGTCCTGGGCCCCGAACAGGGCAAAGCTCGACGCCGCGAAGCCGAGGCCCCTGAGGGGGGCCGCGATCCGGGCCGGCCGTGCTGCGGGAATGACCGACGATGAAGGCGACACCACCGCTCCCCGCACCCCAACCGGCGCCGGACGGGCGCGCCGACGCCGTAGCACCGGGCGGCTCCGGACGCCACGGCGGGGCCGCGTCGCGGCTCGCGGCGGAGTGGTGCCGCGACCCCGGGCTGGCCGGGAGGGTCGCGGACCTCTTCGCGGCCCACGCCGAGCCGTCCTACATCTCGCACGGCGAGCTCCAGGGCGGCCGCGCCGCCGGCCCGGGCCGCTGGGCGCCCGACATCCGGGACAGGGTTTTGGGGGAAGCCGGGCGGGCCATCGCGGCGGCCGCGGCCGATCCCGGCACGGGCCGGCGGCTGGCCGTGCTGCGCTTTGGGCCAGCCGTCGTGGGCTTCGCCTTCGTGTCGCTGGAGGCGGACGCGCCCGTCCCCTTCGCGGTGCTCGACGACCTTCTGGTCGAGCCCGGCCACCGCGGGCGCGGGGCGGGCCGCTTCCTCCTGGACTGGGTCGCGGAGGCGTGCCGGGCGCTGGGCTGCCGCCGCCTGTTCCTGGAAAGCGGGCGCGACAACCACGCGGCCCACCGCTTCTTCGAGGCGCGCGGCTTCGCGCGCACCTCCGTCGTGATGATGCGCGACCTCGATGGCGACGGGAAAGGTGGCCCGGCCTAGCGGGCCCTGAGCGGCGCCAGGGCCTTCTCGGCCTGCGTCACCTTGAGCGCGATGGTTTCGCGGATGACCAGCTCGTGCAGCAGGTCGCGCGCCACCAGTTCGGTCAGGTGCTCGCCCACCTTGGCTTCGAGCTTCTCGCCCTTGTAGCGGACCCTGACCGCGGCACCGTCGCCGTCGTGCAGGCGCTGGAACTCGCCGAAGAAGGTGTGGCCGGCGTGGGTGCAGGACGTGCGCTCGTTGCGCATGGGTCACTCCCGGAGTCGTTCCTTGGCGACCCGACCTTACGGGGTCGCATCCGTGCCTAACTGGTGTGCAAACCGGCTGGAACAAGCGCAGCGTAGAATCGCGGTTCAGCTTCGGCAAGCCGGAATCGAGGGCCGGCTCAGGCTCCGGGCGGCAGCGGCTCCGCGGCGGCGAGCCGCTCCCGGGCCGCGGGCCGCCGGGCCCAGAACCCCGCCAGCAGCGAGCCCGACAGGTTGTGCCACACGGAGAAGATCGCGCCCGGCAGCGCCGCGAGCGGCGAGAAGTAGAGCCTGCCCAGCGTGGCCGCGAGCCCCGAGTTCTGCATGCCGACCTCCAGCGCCAGCGTCCGGCACACGCCCTCCTCGAAGCCGAGCAGCCGCCCGCCCCAATAGCCGCCGAGCAGCCCAACCCCGTTGTGCCCCACCACGCCCAGGATCACCACGGGCCCGACGGCCGCGAGGCTCGCCCGCGCGCCCGCCACCACGGCCGCGATGATGAGCAGGACGGCCGCCACCGAGACGACCGGCAGCAGCGGCTCGGCGGCGCGCACCGCCCGGCCCGCGAGCCAGTTGACCGCGAGCCCGAGCGCCACCGGCAGCGCCACGATCTCCACGATGCCGAGGAGCAGCCCGCCCGTGTCCACCGCGACGTCGGCCGACACGTAGAGGCGCGTCAGCAGCGGGGTCGCGACCACGCCCACCACGGTGGACAGCGCGCTGATCGTCACCGACAGCGCCACGTCCCCGCCCGACAGGTACACCATCACGGTGGACGAGGTGCCCGAGGCCACGCTGCCCACCAGGATCATGCCCGTGGCGAGGTCCGGCGGCATCCCCAGCGCGTGGGCGATGGCGAAGGCCGCGAGCGGCATGATGAGGTAGTGCAGCCCCAGGCCCGCCAGCACGGGCCCGGGCCGCACCGCGACGCGCGCGAAATCGGCGGGGCTCAGCGACACGCCCATCGCGAACATGACCGCGGCGAGCAGGCCGGCCACGAAGGGGCCGAGCGGCTTGAAAAGGGCCGGCGCCAGGTAGGCCGCGACCGCGGCCAGCACGGTCCAGAGGGGGAAGAAGCGCGTCACGGCGGTCAAGGGCGGCCCTGTCGAGCGAGGGTTGTCCGCTCTCCTTCGCACGGCCGGCGGGGTCGCGCTTTTGAAAACTCCGGGCTCCGTGGGGGGAACCTGGGCCTCGACCCCGCCACGGCCCGACCCAGGGCGGGTCGACAGCGTCGCGCGTCCGGGCCATGGTGCCCCATGCCCGTCCAGCCATCATTCCCCGGCCGCCTCCCCGCCGCTCCGCGCCCCGGGCTGCCGCGCGGCCGGGCGCGCCGCCTGGCGCGGGCTGCAACCGGCGTGCTGATCCTGGCCTCCGTTCCCGGTCACGCGGCCGAACGGCCCCGCGACCCGGTCAAGGCGGCCCAGGCCGTCGCCTTGGCGCGGCTGGCACCGGGAGCGTGCGACGACGTCGTCGCGGACGACCACGCCATCCGCTCCTTCATGACCCTCGCGGGCGTCAGCGAAGCCGACCTGACCGGCCGCTACGCCGAGGCCGTCGGCCAGGCCGTCCAGGCCTTCCGCGACTCGCTGGACCGGGACGAGGACGCGGCCTGTTCCCAGATCGCGCGCCGGCTGGGCCAGGAAGGGCTGGGTCTCGTGGGCGAGGCCGGAATGGGTGAGCCGTAGCGGCGCGACCGGCGTCAGCGGCGCCCGGCATGGCCGGGCGGCCCGGGGGGTGCTACGCACCGCGCATGATCCGCGCGTCCTCGCCCCGGCCCGCCTGCCTCCGCCTCGGCGCTCGGGCTGCCGCGTGCGCCCTCCTGCTGGCTTCCGCCGGACCCGTGCGGGCCGCGCCGCTCCTGCCGAGCCTGGACACGGACGCCCTGTGCGCCATGCGGCTCAGGCGCGACGCGACCCTGCTCGTCGCCGACTGCGTCGCGGCCGAGCAGCGCGCGCTGGAAGACCTCCGGCCCGCCTACGCGACCGTTCCCGCCCGGGTCCGCAGCCGGTGCGAAAGGCTGAGCCGGCGGGAAACCGGGGGCATCGGCTCCTACGCGTTCATCCAGGGCTGCCTCGACCTGAAGTGAGCCCGGCCCGTCACGGGGGGAAGCTCAGTCCGATCGCCTCGTTGTCGGCCCGGTCGGCGTTGAGGTAGCCGCCCGACCGCCGTTCCTGGAGACGTGCGACCGCCCCGGACGCCGTTCGCTCGTCCGCGCGCGGCGCG
Source organism: uncultured Lichenihabitans sp. (assembly GCA_964243035.1). Classification (GTDB taxonomy): domain Bacteria; phylum Pseudomonadota; class Alphaproteobacteria; order Rhizobiales; family Beijerinckiaceae; genus Lichenihabitans. Next base: position 15,867 of record CAXTDZ010000018.1, on the reverse strand, counting down.
ACCTCGCGGATGAAGGCGAGCAGGGAGGCGGGCATGAGCGTCACCATCACCGCGGGCGTCGAGCCGGGGTTGCGCATCGCGTGGAAGTCGCCGGGCTTGACCTCCACGCTCGTTCCGGCGCCGGCGTCCGTCCAGGCCCCGGCGCTGTAGATCATCAGGTTGCCGTCCAGAACGCGGTGGACCTCCCCTTCGGGATGCGCGTGCAGCGGCACCACCGAGCCCGGTGCGAAGCTGGTGCGCATCACGGCGACGCCCGTCGCCTCGACCTCGCCTTCGAGAACGACCTCCGACACGACGCCGCCCGCACCGAAACGCTCCATCAGGCCGCCAGGCCGTAGAAGCCGATCGACGCCACCGTCCTGAGCCCGATCCGCTCGTAGACCGGCCTGCCCGCCATCGTGGCGTGGAGGGTCGCGCGCTTGAGCCCGGTCGCCTTGCCGCCCTCGTACAGCGCCTTTCGCGTCACGGCCTCGCCGTACCCCTTGCGATGGTGTTCCGGCGCGGTCGCGACCAGGATCACGAACAGGCAGTCGCCAGCCGCGATCGTGCCGGCGGCCGTGACCGGCACGCCGTCCTTCAGGCCGAGATAGGCGAAGATCTCCTCCTTCCAGAGCGGCGACCCGCCGAACCCGTCCCGCACGGCCTCCACCGGCATGCCGTAGGCGCGGCAGTTCAGCGTCCCGTAGGCGTCCACCTCGGCGTCGGTGCGCACGCGCACGAACTCCAGCTCCGCGTGGCGGGGCTCCTCGGCGAGCGGGAGCACGTCGCCCGCCATGCCGAAGCCCGACAGGGCGAGGCTCAGCCCCGCGCGCTTCGCGGCCTCGGGCAGCGCCGCGCGGGTTTCGGGCGCGAGCAGGTCCTCGAACAGCCAAAGGAAGCCGGGCTGCCGCCGCGCGCGCATGTAGCGCGCCGCGTCCGCCATGACCGCGTCGGCCCTCGCGCCCACCGCCGTGTTGGCGACCGCGTTCCAGAACGGAAAGGCGTTGTCCGCCCAGCGGATCGCCAGCCCCGCATCGTCCCGCACCTCGCCGGTGCCGCGGTCCTCGACGCAGGCCTGCCAAACCGTTCTGAGCTGCTCGACCGACTGGAGCGCGTCGGGTGAAGCCATGGTGGTCTCCTGCCTGGGAAAGAAAGCCGCGTCGGGGAAAGGGCGGCCGTGACGGACACGGTTCAACATGGCCGGGGGAGCCGGAAGGTCAACGGCCCGGCACGGGCAGGGCGTAGGCCACGTCGCACCACAGCAGGCCGAGGTCGGCGATCAGGCGGGTGTCCAGAACGGGCGGGGCGGTCCTGCGGTCGGGGGCCGCGCGGCCCCACGAGGCGGCCCAAGTCCCGAGGCGCGCCGTCACCGGCAGGGCGGTCGCCGCCGCCGGGCCGCCGGGGCGGAGGCCCGGCGGGGGAAAGCAACGGTTGTCGATGGGTTCGCTCAGGCTCATGCCCGTCTCCTCGCGGCGCCGCGGAACAGCCCTGGGCCCGGCGGATTACGCGGCCGTGTCGGGCCCGGGGGCGATGCGCTACAGCGGTAACGCGTCCGGCTCCGGCCCGCGGCCCCGCGATCAGCGCAGAACTTCGACCGGCAGCGCGAAGGTGTAGCCGAAGCCGCGCTCGGTCTTGATCATGCGCGGTTCGCTCGGGTCGGCTTCGAGCTTGCGCCGCAGCCGCAGGATCTGCACGTCGATGCTGCGGTCGAAGACGTCCTCGTGCACCCGGGTCGCCTGGATCAGGAACTCGCGGCTGAGCGGCCGGCCGGGCGCGTCCACGAAGGCCGACAGGAGCGCGAACTCGCTCTTGCTCAGCGCCACGGTCTCGCCCGCGGGGTTGAGCAGCCGGCGCGTCCGCCGGTCGAAGGTCCAGCCGTCGAACTGCGCCCGCGAGTTCGCCTGCGGGCGCGCCGGCTCCGCGTGGGCGACGTCGACCCGCCGCAGCACGGTGCGGATGCGCGCGAGCAGCTCGCGCAGCGAGAACGGCTTCACCAGGTAGTCGTCGGCGCCGAGCTCCAGCCCGACGACGCGGTCGATCTCGTCGCGGCGGTGGCCGGTCACGATGATGACCGGGATGTCGCTGTCGGTGCGCACCGTGCGCAGCAGGTCCAGGCCGTCCTCCCGCCCGAGGCGCAGGTCGAGCACGATGAGGCCGATGCCGGGCTTGGCCAGGTGGGCCGAGGCTTCCGGGCCGCTCGATGCGGTCGACACCGCGAAACCTTCCTGTTCGAGATACTCCGCCACCGTGCGCTGCAGGCGCAGATCGTCGTCGACCACCAGGATGCGGACGGTTTCGGTGCCCTGCGCGGTCCCGTTCGTCATCCCCGTCACCACCCCCAACCAATCGCGCTGCGCCGCATGGTCGCAAACAACATCGGCCGCACCCTAGCGCCGGCGGCCCGCGATGGGGAGGGGGATGAGGGACGGTGGCGGCCGGTCCCCCGCTAGAGGCTCACGAGGTCATCCTCGCCCGGCGCGTCCGTGCTGGCCGTCCCGGTATAGCGGCCGACCACCGAGGCCAGCACGCCCGACTGCCACGGCCGCCGGATCACTTCCGCGATCGCGGCGGCGTTCGCCTGGCCCGCGTCGCCGTTCTCGCCCGCCGCGAGCGACACGATGATCGGCAGGGCCGCGGTCTTCCCCGCGGCCTGCGCGAAGCGCCAGCCCGTCGTGCCGGGGAGCGTGCGCTCCACGATGATCGCGCTGAAGCGCTGCGGGTCGCGGCGGAGCGCGGCCAGCGCGGCGTCCGGGTCCGTGAACCCGACGGGCTCGCAGCCGAGGGCCGCCAGGATGTCCTCGTCGCGCAGCAGGACCTCCCGATCGGCGACGACCACCATCACGCTCGCGCCGCGGCCCATGCTCGCGCGCGGGCCCTCGCCCGCCACGGGGAGCCAGACCTCGAAGGTGCTCCCCCGGCCGGGATCGCTCCGGACGTCGACCGTTCCGCCGCTGTCCCCCACGATCTCGCGGACGGTCGCCAGGCCCAACCCGGTTCCCTCGGGCTTGGTGGTGAAGAACGGCTCGAAGATCATGGCCTGGATCTCGGGGCTCATGCCCGCGCCGCGGTCGGTCACGCCGAGCCGAAGGTAGTCGCCCGGCTCCAGCTGGCCGTGCGAGAACGCGCGGGCCTCCTCCACCGCGGCGCGATCGAGGCGGACGTGGACGGAGGAGCCGGGGGGCGAGGCCTGCTGGGCGTTGCGGATCAGGTTGACGATCACCTGCTGCAACTGGGCGGGCTCCCCCCGCACCAGGGCGTCGCCGGCGTCGCCCTCCCGGGTGACCGCGACGGGGTCGGCGGCGGTCCGCAGGTGGGCGAGCGTCTCGGCCAGGATGGTGTTGAACCGCGTCCGGTGGCGCGCCGCCTGCCCCCGGCGGCCGAAGTCGAGGATCTGGGACACGATCTCGCGGGCCCGCTCGCCCGCCTGGAGGATGGTGGTCACGTTGCGCCGGTGGGGCGAGTCGGGCGGCAGCCCGTCGGAGGCGATCTCCGCGTGGCCCAGCATCACGTTGAGGACGTTGTTGAAGTTGTGCGCCACCCCGCTCGTGAACGTGCCCACGGTTTCCAGGCGCCGCGCCCGCTCCAGCTTGGCCTCCAGGGCGTTGCGCTGCTCCACCATCCGCTGCTGCCGCAGGGCGCTGCCCACCACGTTGGCCGCCACCCCCAGCAGCCCCGGGCTGTTCGCGAAGGGGGCCGGGGCGCCTTCGCGGCCGTCGAAGCCCAGAAAGCCCACGGGCTGCCCGTCGTCGAGCAGCCAGGCCCCGCACCAGTGGGCGACGTCGGTGGCGGCCAGCGCGGACCGCAGCTTCGGCGCGGTCGCCTTGTCGCGGTCCCAGAGGTCCAGCCGCCCGTCGCCGGTCGGCGGGTCGAGGACGTCGAACAGGGTGTCGGGCCAGTTGGGCCCCGGTTCGCGGCCCGCGCCGGCCCACAGGCTGACCCGGCGGGGGCTGCCCATGTGGAGCAGGTAGCAGCGGTCGGCCCCGACGCCCTCGCCCATGATCCGCAGCGCGTCGCCCAGCCGCGCCTCGATCCCCTCCGGTTCGGCCCCGATGAACTGGCTCGACGCCTGCCCGATCACGTGCTCGATCTCGGCCCGGTCCCCCACCCGGGTCGCCAACGCCCGGAGCTGGCTGTTGACGCGCAGAAGCAGGCCCAGGAGGCCGAGCGCGACCCCGTACAGGACGATCCGGTAGTGCCCGGCGCGGCGCTCGCCCGCCATCCACCGCGCGGTTGCGGCTCGCAGGAACGCCATCTGGCCCGGCGCCGTCGAGCGCGTCGGCATCCGCTTCAGGATGACGTCGACCTTGGGGATGACCTCGGCCAGCACGCGCCCGTGCGCCACGAGGCTCACCCGGTCGGCCAGGGCGTCGCCGGTCGCGGGCGTGCCGGCCAGCACGTCGAGGCGGCGCTCGACGTCGTAGACCACGTCGTGGCTGCCGTCGCGCGCCAGGTGGGTGATCACGCTGGCGAGCGCCCCCACCGTCGCGGCCAACTGCGGGTCGGCGCCGGGCGCCGAGGCCCGCGCGCTCAGGAGGTCGAAGTAGGCGAGCGAGTTCTGCAGGATCGCGTTGTTGGTCTTGAAGTCCTCGACCAGGGTCGACTGCGCCTCCACGGCGGCCGCGATCTGCTGGCCCGGACCGGTCGCGACCGCCTCGCCCAGCGCGGCCAGCTCGTCCACGGCGTCGCGCATGGCCTTGATGTGGTGGTTGAGCGGGTCGTAGTTGTGCAGGAGCCCCGCGCGCGCCCGGAGCACGTCGTTGCGCAGCAGCGACTGCTCGAACGCGATCACCTTGAGCGTGCGCTGCACGCGCAGGTACTCGGCCTCGGTCGAGTCGCTGCCCTTGAGGAGCAGCCACGTCAGCAGGGCGATGAGCAGGGCCGCCGCGACCCCCGTCCGCAGGCCGAACGTCATCGCGCGGCCTGCAGGGGCCGGCCGCCGAAGCGCCCCGTCAGCGTCCCCAGGAAGCTCACGATGTCGCCGACCTGGTCGCGCGTGAGCTCCCGGCCCAGTTGCGCGTGAGCCATGCGCTGGACCGCGTCCTCCAGCGTGGGCGCGCTGCCGTTGTCGAAGTAGGGTGCGGTCACGGCGATGTTGCGCAGGCTCGGGACGCGCAGCGTTTCGCTGTCCTTGCCCGGGAGCGGCATGAAGATGCCCACCCTCTCCTTCAGGTTGCCGCCGATGTTCACGCCCTGGTGGCATGACACGCAGCCGACCGACTTGAAGAGTTTGTAGCCCGCCAACTCCTGCGCCGACAGGGCGGTGTCGTCGCCGCGCAGCCAGCGGTCGAAGCGGCTGTCGGGGGTCAGCAGGGTTTGCTCGTAGGCCGCGACGGCCTCGACGACGTTGTCCGCCGTCGCGGGCCCGTCGAACACCACGGTGAACCGGGTTCGCATCACCGCGTCGGCGTTGAGGCGGCCCACCGCTTCGGGCCAGTCCGTCGCCATGAAGCCCGCGAAGCCCGCCCTGGCCTGGTCCTGGAGCGTCGCGGCGTCCGCGGACCAGTTCTGCCGGTAGCTGAGGGCGGCGTTGAACACCGTGGAGGTGTTCCGCTTCAGCGGCTTGCCGTCGGACCCGGTGTCGAGCACCGAGGCGCCGGCCCCGTTGGTCGACGTGTCGTGGCAGGTCGAGCAGGCGCGGTTGCCGGCGTGCGACAGGCGCGGGTCGTGGAACAGGAGGTCGCCCAGCGCCACGCGGGCCGGGTCGGTCTGGCGCGGCTGCGGGATCGGGCTGACCGGCTCCTCGCGGAGCAGGTGCGGGCCGTCCTGTTCGGGCGCGGCGGCCACCATGCGGTCGAGCGTCGTCCCCGACTCGGCCGCCGCGGCCAGCACGGCCAACCCCGCCGCGCAGGCCGCGGCGGTCGTCAGGAACACCCGTTTAGCCAGGAGGCCCGCCATCACCCTTCTCCCGAGGTCGGCACCGCGCCGGCCGCGGGAGCCGCGCGCCCAGCCTCCCGGATATGGGGACGACCGGCTCAGCCTGCGATCCCGGCGAAGCACGCCACGCCCGCCTCCGTCACGGGCGCCCCCGGTTGTCCACCGGTTTCCGAGCGGGGGCCGGGTGGAACGGCGCCTCCGCGAGCGCGCAGTGGGCCAGTCCGATCAGCGCGGACCGGCCGATCCAGATCGTGGCCCGGCACAGGGCCGCGTCGGCCCGCTCGACCGCCCGGCCGAGCCGGCTGGGGGGTGCGGGGGCTGGCGGCGGGGCCGGGCGGCGCGGCCGCGGCCGGTAGCCGAGCAGCAGCAGTTCGAGGTCGCGGCCGACCTCTCGGTCCGACGCGCCGTCGAGGGCGGGGTTGGTCTGTTCGGGGCCTGTCATGCCGTCCCTCAAACCATTGCGGTTGAATCATGATCCCGGCGCGGCACTACCGGGGGATGTCGGGACGGCACGAAACAGGTTGCGGCTGTAACGAGGGCGCCGTCGGCTCCCCGCGCCTTGCCGGGGGCCGACGCCGTCGTGTAGGACGCGCCACGGCCCACACCGCCCGCGCGGGTCGGAACCCCCCGCGAGGCGCATGACCTACGACGTCTGCATCATCGGCGCTGGCATCCTGGGGCTCGCCACCGCGCTCGAACTCGCGCGGGGCCGGCCGGGGTCGTCGGTGCTCGTGCTCGAAAAGGAGGCGGGCCCCGCCCGCCACCAGACCGGCCGCAACAGCGGCGTCATCCACGCCGGGATCTACTACAAGCCCGGCAGCCTCAAGGCGGACCTCTGCCGGCGCGGCGCGGCGGCCACGGTCGCCTTCTGCGCCGAGCACGGCATCCCGTTCGAGACCCGCGGCAAGCTCGTCGTCGCCACGACCCCGCGCGAACTCGCGCGCCTGGCGGCGCTGGGGGCCAACGCCCGGGCGAACGGCATCCCGGTCGAGGCGCTCGACGCGGCCGAGCTGCGGCGGCGCGAGCCCGAGGTCGCGGGGCTCGGCGCCCTGTTCTCGCCCACCACGGGCATCGTCGACTACGCGCGCGTGTGCGCCGCCATGGGCGACCTCCTGCGCGCGCGGGGCGGCACGGTGGTGTTCGGCACGGCCGTGGACGCCGTCCGCGAGGACGGGGGCGGCGTCACCGTCGAGGCCCGGGGAACGACGTGGCGCGCGCGCCGGCTCGTGGCCTGCGCGGGCCTGCAGTCCGACCGGGTCGCCCGGCTCGCGGGCCTGCCCGTCGACCACCGCGTGGTGCCGTTCCGCGGCGAGTACTACGACGTGGCCCCCGCCAAGCGCGGCCTCGTGCGCCACCTGATCTATCCCGTGCCCGATCCCGACCTGCCGTTCCTGGGCATCCACCTCACGCCCACGATCGACGGCGGCCTGACGGTGGGGCCGAACGCGGTGCTGGGCTTCGCGCGGGAGGGGTACGGGCGGGGGTCCTTCGACCGTCGCGACGTGGCGGATTTCGCGCGCTTCCCCGGGTTCTGGCGCGTGACGGCGCGGCACTGGCGCTCCGGCCTGGCGGAAGCGGGCAACGCGCTGTCCAAGCGCCGCTACCTCGCCGAATGCCGGAAGTACTGCCCCGCGCTGACGCTGGGCGACCTCCGGCCGCGCGAGGCCGGCATCCGCGCCCAGGCGGTCGCCCGCGACGGCACGCTGGTCCACGACTTCCTGTTCCTGGCGAGCGAGCGCATGCTCCACGTCCTCAACGCGCCCTCGCCCGCCGCCACCTCCGCGATCCCCATCGCGCAAACGATCGCGGCCCGGGTGACGGGCCGGGAGACG
>CAXTDZ010000018.1:0-8082 GCA_964243035.1 uncultured Lichenihabitans sp. | reverse complement strand
GGGCTGTAGACGAGCATGGCGAGGTCCGGCCGGCCGTCCACCGCGAAGCCGGAATATTCCAGCGCGATCTCGCCCAGGCTCGGGTGCCGGAGCCGCTTCACGCCCTCGCCGAAGCCGCGGACGTCGTGGTCGCGCCACATCGCGGCGAACTCCCGGCTCGCCCGGCTGAGCTCGTCGACGAGCGGCTGCACGGTTTCGGCCGCCCCCGCCCGCGCCGTCTCGGCCCGGAACACGCCCACCACGAAGCGCGCGACACTCTCCCAGTCGAACTGCGCGGCCCGCGCGCCCGGGTCCAGGAACATGAGGCGGAGCACGTTGCGGTCGCGCGGCGGCAGGGCGCCGTAGTCGGTCAGCACAACCGCGGCCGCGGCGTTCCAGGCCACCACGTCCCAGGTGGCCGACCGGACCAGGGCCGGGCTCGCGTCCAGCGCGTCCAGCACGCGCTGGAGCCGCGGCGTGACGGTTTCGGGCGGCCGGTAGCGGATGGCGGGCGGGCGGCCCAGCCCGAGCAGGAAGACGTGCTCGCGCTCCACCTCGGTCAGCATCAGGGCGCGGCTGATCCGGTCCAGCACGTCGGCCGAGGGGGCGCCGCCGCGCCCCTGCTCCAGCCAGGTGTACCAGGTCGCGCTGATGTTGGCCCGCTGCGCGACCTCCTCGCGCCGCAGCCCCGGCGTGCGCCGGCGCGCGGCCGGGAAGCCCAGGGCGCCCGGATCGAGCCGCGCGCGCCGCTCTTTGAGGTAGGCCGCGAGGGACGCACCGTCGGGCAAGGCTCGGCACCCTGTTGGGAGTTATACCCGGGTAAGCTCACGACTTTAGCAGGACGCCTCGTCCGTGGACAAGGAAGGCCGCACCCCTCAAGGGAGATGAACCAATGCACGTGTTCGTAACCGGCGCGACCGGCTGGGTCGGCTCGGCTGTGGTGGAGGACCTCGTCGCCGCGGGGCACCGGGTGACGGGCCTCTCCAGGTCGGACGCCAAGGCGGTCGCGCTCGCTGCCGCCGGGGCGGCGGTTCTCCGCGGCACGCTCGACGACCTCGACCTTCTGCGCGACGCGGCGGCGCGAGCCGACGCCGTGGTCCACACGGCCTTTCACCACGACTTCTCCCGGTTCGCCGAGAGCGCCGCCCAGGGCATCCGCGCGATCGAGGTGCTGGGCGGCGCGCTCGAAGGCTTGGGGAGGCCGCTGCTGGTGACCTCGGGCTTGGCCATGCTGGCCGAGCCCGGCCGGGTCGCGACCGAGGACGACGTGGCGGCGCCCGAGCCGTCCTTTCCGCGGCGCTCGGAGGGGGCCGCGCGGGCGCTCGCCGCGCGCGGCGTGCGGGCCGCGACCGTCCGGCTCGCGCCAACCGTCCACGGCCTGGGCGACCAGGGCTTCATCCCCATCCTGATCGGCCTGGCGCGCGAGACGGGCGTGTCGGCCTACCCCGGCGAGGGGCTCAGCACCTGGGCCGCCGTGCACCGGGCGGACGCGGCGCGCGTCTACCGTCTCGCGCTGGAAACGGGCACCACCGAACAGGCCTACCACGCGGTCGCGGAGGAGGGGCTCGCGTTCAAGGACATCGCGGCCGCCATCGGCCGCGGCCTCGGCCTGCCGGTCGAGCCGCGGGGCCTCGACCACTTCGGATGGTTCGCCCGGTTCGCGGCCCTGGACATGGGGGCGTCGAGCGCGAAGACGCGGGCGCGGCTCGGGTGGGAGCCGACGGGCCCCAGCCTGCTCGCCGACCTCGACCAGCCCGGCTACTTCGGCGGCTGACCGGGCGGCCTGGGCGCGACCTTCCAGAGGCCGCGCCCGGCCTCGCGGCTCAGATGGACTGCCCGCCCGACACCTCGATGCGCTGGGCGTTGACCCAGCGGTTGTCCTCCGACAGCAGCGAGGCGATCATCGGGCCGATGTCCTCCGGCAGGCCGGGGCGGCCGAGCGCGGTGGCTTCGGCGACGTGCCGGTTCACCTCGGGGTTGTCGCGGACGATGCCGCCGCTGAAGTCGGTCTGGACGGCCCCGGGCGCCACGACGTTGACCGCGATGCGGCGCGGCCCAAGTTCCCTGGCCATGTACTTGGTCAGCACCTCGACGGCCCCCTTCATCGAGCCGTAGGCGGCGCGGTTGGGCATGATGATCCGGGTCAGCCCGGTGGACACGTTGACGATCCGGCCGCCGTCGTTGATGAGCGGCAGCAGCTTCTGCGTGAGGAAGAACACGCCCTTGAGGTGGACGTTGTAGAGCCCGTCGAACTCCTCCTCGGTGGTCTGCTCGAAGCTCTTGCCGTGCGACGTGCCGGCGTTGTTGACGAGGTAGTCGAAGCGCCGGGCGCCGAGCGCCCCCAGCGCGTCCCGGACCTGGGCCGCGAAACCGTCGAAGGAGGCGCTGCGGCCGACGTCCAGGGGGAGCGCGACCGCCTTGGCGCCGGCCTGCCCGACCAGGGCCACGACCTTCTCCGCCGCCTCGCGGTTCGCGTTGTAGGTGAGGATCGCGTGCGTGCCGCGCGCGGCGAGCGCGAGCACGGTGGCGCGGCCGAGGCCGCGGCCGCCGCCGGTGACGACCGCGACGCGGGTTTGTTCGGGCATGGTGACCTCCGTGGACGAGGAGCCCTATCTACGCCGTGGCGCGCGGCCCGGTCAGGCCGCGCGGCCCGACAACACCTTTCGGCGGGGCGGAACAAACCGCGATGGATCGGCTCGCCACGCTGAACCTCTTCATCCGCATCGTCGACCGCCGCTCCTTCAGCGCCGCCGCGGCCGACCTGGGGCTGTCGCGCCCCGTCGCGACCGCGGCCATCCAGGGGCTCGAAGCGCGGCTCGGCGCCCGGCTGCTCCAGCGCTCGACGCGCCACGTGTCGCCCACCGCGGAGGGCGAGGCCTACTACCGGCGCTGCGCGGCGCTGCTGGCCGAGCTGGAGGACGCGGACCGGGCCGCCGGCGGCGCGGTCGGCGGGCTGCTCAGGGTCGACGTGCCGGGCAACCTCGCCCGCGTGATGATCCTGCCCGCTCTGCCGGGCTTCCTCGCCCGCCACCCCGCGCTGACCGTCCACCTCGGCGAGGGCGAGCGCTTCGTGGACCTCCTGCGCGAGGGCGTCGACTGCGTGGTCCGCGCGGGCGAGATCCCCGACAGCGACCTGGTGGTCCGCCGGCTGGGGCTGGTGGAGGAGGCCACCTGCGCGAGCCCCGCCTACCTGGCCGAGCGCGGCACCCCCGCCTCGCCCGACGACCTCGCGGGCCACGCCATGGTGGGCTTCGTGTCCTCGCGCACCGGCCAGGCGCTGCCGCTTGAGTTCCTGAAGGAGGGTGAGGCGGTCGAGGTGGTGCTGCCGGCGCGCGTCCTGGTCAGCGGCGCCGACACCAGCCTGGCCGCGGGACGGCTCGGCTTCGGGCTGATCCAGGCGCCCCGCTTCCGCGTCGCGGCCGACCTCGCGGCGGGGACGCTGGTGGAGGTGCTGCCCGCCTACCCGCCCACCCCGACGCCGGTGTCGGTCCTCTACCCCGGCAGCCGCGGGCTGTCGCCGCGGGTGCGCGTCTTCGTGGACTGGCTGGTGGACCTGCTCGGCACCGGGCTGCGGGCGGCCGGCCCGTGAGCGGGCGTCGCGGGCTTCCCCCCGAGCGGTTCTCCCCGAGCGGGAAGTGGGAGGCCGCGAGCCGCCCGTCGGGCGGAGCTTCGGGGGCTCGCTGCGGCGGCGGCCCCGCACCTTGGGGCAGCGCGAAGGGAAGCGGCAGCCCGCGGGCGGGTGCGGCGGGCTCGGCACGATGACGGTGCCCCACGAGGCCGCCGGTGACCGGACCCCGGCCGACAGGAACGACAGCGCCCCCTCGGTGATGATGTTGAGCGCCGTGGTGAGCGGCGCGAACCCGGTGAACAGGATGTTGGGCAGGACGTCGACCCGGAGGATGCGCCAGGACGGCACGCCGAGGCCGGTCGCGGCCGGCACGAGCTCGCTCCGCTTCGGTTGCAGCACCTGGCCGCGGATCGGGCGCGCCACGTAGGGCACGTGGACGGTGCCGATGATCACGATGGGGCAGAGCCAAGCTGTCGGACGCGATCGTGACCGGCCCGATCGCGAGCCCGTGGTTGATGGTCACCACCGAGAGCGAGATGGCGAGCAGGTGGATCGGGAAGGCCCACAGGATGTCGAGCAGGCGCGCCCGCACGACGTCCACCCAGCCCCCCGAAGAAGCCCGCCCCCGCCAGCACGAGCGTCAGCGCTCCCGCGAAGCGTGGTCGGCGGGACGGTCGGCTGGGTCAGGTTCGGCTCAATCTGGCGAAGGTGTTCGCCACGGGTCGCGCCCCGGGGCGGCGCGCACGGGTGCTGCTCCGGCGCGCCGCGGCGGCAATCCCGCATCGAGGCGGTTGGCTGCGGTGTGCGTCTCACCCCCTGCATCTGCGTCTCGCGAGTAACGCGCGGCGTTCCTCATCCTCCGTGCCAGCCGCCGCCCGGGCGGCGCGGGGCCCGCGGCCTCGGCGAGGTGCTTAAGAGAAGCTTAAGCATTCCGAGTGAGACATCGCTGCAACGTCAAGACCTAATCCCAGTAGAGCGGGCGCGGGCGCCACAAATCGGCCGAACTGTCTGGGCGTTGTCCGGCCGGCGCGCGGCCCCGTCCGCGCCGCGGCCCGGACGATGCGATCGGCCCCCCGCGACGAAGTCCTCAGGTTGGAGCGGAACCAGTGGTGCGACAAACCAAGCGTGACACCTTCGGCGCGGTCAGGGGCGGCCTCGCGCTCGGGTTCGCGGCGGCGCTCTCCGCCGCGGTTCCGGCCCTGGCGCAGGAGGCGAACGACGGCACCCAGGCCGAGTGGGCGCAGTCCTACGACGTCGACGCCCACCTCCAGGTGCAGCGCTCCACCGTTCCCGTGCTGTCGCAGCAGACGGTGGCGGCCACCGAGGGCGCCATCCAGAGCTACCAGGCGCTCGTCGCCAAGGGCGGCTGGGGCACGGTGCCCACCGGCGCCAACCTCCACGTCGGCGCCAAGGGCGCGGGCGTGGTGGCGCTGCGCCGCCGCCTGATGGTCACGGGCGACCTCGACGAGGCGGCCGGCATCAGCCCCGTGTTCGACAGCTACGTGGCGGCCGGGGTCAAGCGCTTCCAGGCGCGCCACGGCATCAGCGAGAGCGGGGTCGTGACCCCCGAAACCGCGGCCGAGATGAACGTGCCGGCCGACACCCGGCTGCGCCAGCTCGAAACCAACCTGGTGCGGCTGCGCTCCTTCTCGGGCGACCTCGGCAACCGCTACGTGATGGCCAACATCCCAGCCGCCGCCGTCGAGACGGTGGAGAACGGGGCCGTCGTCACCCACCACATCGCGGGCGTGGGCAAGATCGACCGGCAGTCGCCGGTGATGCAGACCAAGGCCACCGACATCAACTTCAACCCCACCTGGACCGTGCCGGCCTCGATCATCCGCAAGGACCTGATCCCCAAGATGCAGGCCGACCCCAACTACCTGACCGACAACCACATCCACCCGATCAACAAGGACGGGCAGGAGGTGTCGCCCTCCTCCATCGACTGGCACGGGCTCGACGCCACCCACTACATGTTCCGCGAGGACCCGGGCGAGCAGAACTCGCTGGGCGTGGTGCGCATCAACATCGCCAACCCCTACGGGGTGTACATGCACGACACCGCCACCAAGGGCGTGTTCGGCGACGACTTCCGCTTCATCTCCTCGGGCTGCATCCGCGTGCAGAACGTGCGCGACTACGTGGCCTGGCTGCTTAAGGACACGCCCGGCTGGGATCGCGCCCACATCGACGAGGCGATCCGCTCGGGCGGCCGCATCGACGTGAGGCTCAACCAGCCCGTGCCGGTCTACTGGGTCTACGTCACGGCCTGGGCCGCGCCCGACGGCGTGGTGCAGTTCCGTCCCGACATCTACCAGCGCGACGGGTTCGGGCCGGTGGCCACCGCCAACCAGAGCCTCGACGACCAGAACGCGGCCGTGCAGCCCGCCGTCGAGCAGCCCGCGGTCGAGCAGGAATAGGCCCCGGCGGCCGGCAGTTCCGCCGGCCTTCACGCCCCGGGCGGGACGTGGTAGCACGCGGGTGTCCCCGACACCCGACCCGCGAGCGCCTCGTCCATGACTGAGATGATCACGCCCCAAGTCGCGTCCCGCCTGGGCGCGGCGTCCCGCTCCGAGGGGTTCTTCGGCACCGGCCTCGCCGCGGCCGATCCCGAGATCTTCCGCGCCGTCGAGGGCGAACTCGGCCGCCAGCGCGACGAGATCGAGCTGATCGCCTCAGAGAACATCGTGTCCCGCGCCGTGCTCGACGCGCAGGGCTCGGTGATGACCAACAAATACGCCGAGGGCTACCCGGGCCGCCGCTACTACGGGGGCTGCGCTTTCGTGGACGTGGCCGAGCAGCTCGCCATCGACCGCGTCAAGCAGCTGTTCGGCTGCGGCTTCGCCAACGTCCAGCCGAACTCCGGCAGCCAGGCCAACCAGGCCGTGTTCCTGGCCCTGCTGCAGCCGGGCGACACCTTCATGGGCCTGGACCTCGCGGCGGGCGGCCACCTGACGCACGGCTCCCCCGTCAACCTGTCGGGCCGCTGGTTCAAGCCCGAGCCCTACACGGTCGACCCCGTCACCAACCTGGTCGACATGGACGAGGTCGAGCGCAAGGCGAAGGCTTGCCGCCCGAAGCTCATCATCGCGGGAGGCTCCGCCTACTCGCGGTTCTGGGACTTCGCCCGCTTCCGGCAGATCGCCGACGCGGTGGGGGCCTACTTCCTGGTCGACATGGCCCACTTCGCGGGGCTGGTGGCGGGCGGCGTCCATCCCTCGCCCTTCCCCCACGCCCACGTCGTCACCTCCACCACGCACAAGACGCTCCGCGGCCCCCGCGGCGGCCTGATCCTCAGCGACGACGATGGGCTCGCCAAGAAGCTCAACTCGGCCATCTTCCCCGGCCTCCAGGGCGGCCCGCTGATGCACGTCATCGCGGCCAAGGCGGTGGCCTTCGGCGAGGCGCTCCGGCCCGAGTTCAAGATCTACGCGCGGCAGGTGGTGGACAACGCCAAGGCCCTGGCCGCCAGCCTGGTCGAGGGCGGCTGCGCGGTGGTGTCGGGCGCCACCGAGAACCACCTGATGCTGGTGGACCTGCGGCCCAAGCGCCTCACCGGCAAGGCCGCCGAGGCCGCGCTCGGCCGCGCCCACATCACGGTCAACAAGAACGGCATCCCCTTCGACCCCGAGAAGCCCGCCACCACCTCCGGGGTCCGGCTCGGAACCCCGGCCGCGACCTCCCGCGGCTTCGGCGAGGCCGAGTTCCGCGAGGTCGGCCTCCTCATCACCGAGGTGCTGGACGGGCTCGCGGCCAGCAGCGAGGCCGGCAACGACGCCGCCGAGGCCGCGGTGCGCGACAAGGTCGCGACCCTCACGCGCCGCTTCCCCATCTACTGACGCGGGTGGGCGGTCCCGGCGCCGCCGAGGACGCGCGCGTCATGCGGGCGGTGCTGGCCTACGGGCGCCGGGGGTTCGGGACCACGGCGCCGAACCCCTGCGTCGCGGCCCTGGTGGTCAAGCACGGCGTCGTTCTCGGCCGCGGCGTCACGGCCCCGGGCGGCCGGCCGCACGCCGAGCCGCTCGCGCTCGCGCAGGCGGGTCCCGCGGCGCGGGGCGCCACGCTCTACGTCACGCTGGAGCCGTGCAGCCACCGGGGCCGGGCGGGCCCCTGCACGCAGGCGATCCTGGCCGCGGGCGTGATGCGCGTCGTGGCCGCGGTCCGCGATCCGGATCCGCGCGTGGCGGGCGACGGTTTCGCGCAGCTCCGCGCCGCGGGCGTGGACGTCGTGGAAGGCGTGTGCGCCGCCGAGGCCGCGCGCGACCACGCCGGCCATATCCGCCGCGTCCGCGACGGCCGCCCGGCCGTCACCCTGAAGCTCGCCGAGACGGCAGACGGTTTCGCCGGGTCGCCCCCCGGGCATGGCCGGCTGCTGATCACCGGGCCCGTCGCCAACGCCTGGACGCAGGCGAGCCGCGCCAGCCACGACGCCGTCATGGTGGGCGCCGGCACCGCGCGGGCCGACGACCCCGCGCTCACGGTCCGCCTGCCGGGGCTGGAGGGCCGGCGGCCGGCCCGCGTCGTGCTCGACC
>CAXTDZ010000017.1:0-43987 GCA_964243035.1 uncultured Lichenihabitans sp. | reverse complement strand
GGGCAGGCCCGCGGCCGCGCCGGCCGACCGCCGGGCGGCTCAGGCCGCGCGACGTCGACCTCGCGACCCCTCGCCGGTCTCACGACTGCCTCGGGCGCGGGGTCGACTGATCCGCTTGCGGGCGGGGCGCCGCCTTCGGCTCCCGACGCGGGTCAGTGACTCGCAGCCGCGCGCGAGGGGAGCGCGCGGGAGGCTCCGCAGGGTGGAGCCCGAAGCCGTGACGCTGGACATCGGCGGCGCGCGCGGGACCGTCCGCCGCGGCCTCGCACCGCCTTCAGCCCGTCAGCGGGTCCAGCCCTGGTAATCGGCCACGTTGTCGCGGGTGACCAGCGCGGGGGACATCCGCACCACCCGCTTCTCGGGCCCTTCGCCGCGCATGATCGCGTAGCCGACCTGCACCGCCACCCGACCCATCTCGTAGGGGTCCTGGGTGGCCGAGGCCTGGATCTGGGTTTGCGCCTTCAGCGCCGCCACGATGTCGGGACCGCCGTCCATCGAGGTGATCACGAGGCCGGAACGCCCCAGCTGCTTGGCCGCGAGGTCCGAGCCGATCGCCTGCGGGTCGTTGATGGCGAACACGCCTTTCACGTCGGGGAAGAGCGCGAGGTCCTCGCGCATGGCCGCCAACCCTCCCTCGCGCGAGCCCTTGCCGTCCCGGTTGGACGCCAGGAGCTCGACACCGGGGAACTCGCCCAGCGCGGTCTTGCAGCCGGCCACCCGATCCATCACGGCCGAAACCTGCGGGCCGTTCTGGATGACGACGCCGCCCTTGCGGCCGATCTTCTCGGCCAGGTACCGGCAGGCGATCTGGCCGGCCTGCACGTTGTCGGTCTGAACCGTGGCGTCCGCGCCCGCGGCGGCCGCGTCGACGGCCACGACCGCGATGCCGGCCGCCTGGGCGCGCTTGACCGCGGGCGCGATGCCCTCGGGGTCGGCGGCGTTCACCAGGATCAGGTCCACGCCGGAGGCGATGAAGCCGTCGATCTGGGACGACTGCCTGGTCAGGTCGTTGTCGGCCGAGACGATGGCGAGCTTGGTTTTCGGGTTGACCGCCCGCGCGGCGCTGGCGGCTCCCTTGGCGATCTCGATGAAGAAGGGGTTGCCGAGCGAGTTGATCGTGATGCCGATGGCGTTGAGATCCCTCGCGCATGCCCCCGACGCGGCGAGCGCCGTTGCGGCAGCAGCGAGCGTGAGCGCTTTGATCATTCGTCCACCTCCATCCACAATCTCGTGCCCCAACGCCTCCGGTTGGCCGGCGCTTCGTCACGGAGGCCCGGAAGGGCCGGGCACGGGTGAAGGTCGACCGCTTGCGGAAAAACGGTGACCTCGGAGGATGCCGAGCCTTCCTTTACGGATCCTTGACGAGGGCCGGGGCGCGCTCGAACGCCGCGCCGCGCTGCCCCGCTCCGGCGCGGCCGCGCCGGTCGAGGATCGCTGGGCGACGCGGGAACGCTCTCGACGTCCGCCGCACCCGTGGTCGGGCCGCCATAAACCTGCGTTAAGCTATGTCCCGCATGTTCCTACGTTTCAACGGAGGAGTGGCATCGATGCCGGACCTCGCACCGGAGGTTTGCGACGCGGGGCCGGCGGACGGCCCCGACGCGCGCCGATGGCCCCGCCTGGCCAGGGTCGCGGACTGGCCCTTCGCCCTGAAGATGGCCTTCTGCCCAACCCTGGCCCTGGCAGCGATGATGGGGCTCGGGTTGCACGCCGTCGTCACCGCCAACCAGCAGGCGGCGCTGATCCGCGAGGTCGTGCACCAGGATCTGGCCGCGGCGGCTGAGCTGTCGGAGAGCGCGGCCGGCTTGAAGGACGTGACCGGCGCCCTGTACCGGCTGGCCGCCTTGCGGGCCATCGGCACGACGGACACCGGCCTGAGCGCGCAGGTGGCGGCCCTGACCGCGCGGACCTCCGCCGTCGCCGACGACCTCCAGCGGCTCGCGGACCGGACCACGCCCGGCGCGGACCGGGATCAGCTGCTGTGGTTGTCCGCCGACGTGCGGCACCAGCACGACACGGGGGAGCTGTTCGGGACCATGCTGGACATGGACCTGCCCAGCGCCGTGGGCTTCTTCCACCAGTTCGACAACGACACCGGGCACGTGCTCGACCAGATCAACACCATCACCGCCCACGCCTTCCGCGAGGCAAGCGCGCGCGCCCAGACGTCGACGCAGCTGGCCGAGTGGCTCCGCCTCGCTTTCGCGGTCGCGGGACTGGTGGGGACGCTGGTGCTGTTCGGCGTCTCGGCGGTTCTGACCCGGAGGACGGTCGCCGGGGTCAAGCAGATCGCGACCGCGACCGAGCAGGTCGCGAAGGGTGGTGCGGAGGTGGACGTGGGCGCCCTGGCCCGCGGCGACGAGCTGGGTACGATCGTGCGCTCGCTCGCGGTGTTCCAGGCCAACATCGCCCAGATCGCCTTCCTGGCTCACCACGACTCGCTGACCCGCCTGCCGAACCGCGCCCTGTTCCACGAACGCGTCCGGCAGGTCCTGGCGAGCGTCAACCGCGGGGCGCGGGTCGCGGTGCTCTGCCTGGACCTCGACCGGTTCAAGGCCGTCAACGACACGCTCGGGCACGCGGTCGGGGACATCCTGCTGCAGCAGGTCGCCGACCGCGTGCGGGCCTGCGTCCGCGAGGTCGACACCGTGGCGAGGCTGGGCGGCGACGAGTTCGCCATCGTCCTCCCGGACGTGTCCGAGCCCGCCGAGGTCGACGCCCTGGCGGCCCGCATCATCGACAGGGTCGCGGCCGGCTACGAGATCGGCGGACACCAGATCAGCATCGGCACCAGCGTCGGCATCGCCCTCGCCCCCGCGGACGGGACCACGTCGCACGACCTGCTCAAGAACGCCGACACGGCGCTCTACGGCGCCAAAGCCAACGGCCGGGGGGCCGCGTGCTTCTACGAAACCGCCATGAACGACGCGTTGCAGATGCGGCGCGCGCTTGAGGTAGGCCTGCGCCAGGCGCTCGTCCGCGAGGAGTTCCAGCTCCACTACCAACCGCTGGTGGACGCGCGCTCGCACCGGGTCGTCTGTTTCGAGGCGCTCATCCGCTGGCCGCACGCCGAATGGGGCATGGTTCCACCCGACCGGTTCATCCCGGTCGCGGAAGCGTGCGGCCTCATCGGCGAGATCGGGCGGTGGGTTCTGCGCCGGGCGTGCCGGGACGCCGCGTCCTGGCCCGGCGACTTCAGGGTCGCGGTCAACCTGTCGCCCCTGCAGTTCAAGGGGAAAGGCCTCGTGGACGACATCCATGCCGCGCTGGCGGACAGCGGCCTGCCCGCGAGCCGGCTGGAGCTGGAGATCACCGAGTCGGTCCTGCTCCAGGACAACAAGGCCGTCCTGGCCACCTTGCGCGACATCAAGGACCTGGGCGCGCAGATCGCCATGGACGACTTCGGCACCGGCTATTCCAGCCTGAGCTACCTTCGCAGCTTCCCCTTCGACAAGGTGAAAATCGACCGCAGCTTCGTCAAGGACATGCCGTACGACAGGAACTCGGCCGCCATCGTGCGCGCCATCGTCGGGCTGAGCAGCGCCCTCGGCATCGCCATCACGGCCGAGGGTGTCGAAACCAGGGAGCAGGCGGCGGAGCTCGCGCTCGAGGACTGCACGCACCTCCAGGGATACCTGTTCAGCCGACCGGTTCCGGAGGAGGACGTGCCGGATCTGATCAGGCGCCTTTCGGGGCCCGCCTGGGCGGAAGAGGCGGCGTAGCACGCGAGGACCGCCAGGCGCCCCACCGCGGTCGGCGCGGGACAGGTCGCGCAAACGTTGCCGGAACCCCGGCGCGCAAGGTGGGCGTGTCTCAGGCTTGGCGGAACGCCTCGTGCGGAGCCATCATCGGCGTCCACCGGACCGGGACGGCCGCAAACGTCTAAGTCGCTCACGGCAGTGGCGCGCGCGTTCAAACGAAGTTCCAGACAAGGGAGCGCTGGCGCGCCGGTTCGAACAGAGTTCGAACTCTTTTTCTGAAATAAGGACGCTGGCGCGCCCGTTCGAACGGAGTTCGAACTATTTTCTAATCAGGGTGCGCTGGCGCGCCCAAGGGGAATCGAACCCCTGTTTTCGCCGTGAAAGGGCGACGTCCTCGACCGCTAGACGATGGGCGCGGAACATGTCCCCGAAGGTTGGGGACGCCGCGATTTATAGCAGGCGCGCGAGTCCTGACAAGCGGGTGACCGAGGCGAGCACGCGTGAAACGCGGGGGGGTGCTCGCTGCCGGCCGATGCGTTGGGTCGACGCATGAGCCTGAGGACTGCCCACGAGCGGCCGCGGGGGGCGATCCGACCCGCTCGGCCAGGGCGGCCTGACCAGGAGGCTGCGCCGGATCGAGACGCGTCTCGGGGCCGGGCGCGATGCGGCTCCCTCCGCGTTGCGACGCGCCGAGATCGCGGCGTCGGACGAGGCGGGGGCGCGCGTCGCGGGCGCAGCGGAGGCCGGGCCGCCGTGTCAGGCGCTCGACCCGGGCCCGGTCCGCCGTCCCGCCTTTCGCGCGTCGCGCGGCATGCATCCCTGGGATCCGCGCGGTCGGTCGAGGACGGTCCGGAGAAGGGGCGCGACGCCTCGGCCGGACGCTGCAGGCTCAGCGCCGGGTCGTCTCCGCTCGGGTGCTCCAGGCCACGGCGGCTCGCCCGGCCGCGGATGGCAGCCGCTCGATCCGGGCCGCGTCGCCCGTCGCGGTGACGCGGAGCCGGTCGCCCGTCGCGGCGCCATCGGGCCGGCACACCACCACGGGGCAGCGCAGGCCGTAGAGGTCGAGCGCCACCATCGCGCCCACGGCCAGGATCGGGTCGGGCCGGGCCAGGAGGAGCGCGCGGGGTCCGGTGCCGCGGCGGATTGCTTCCGCGAGCACGGAGGAGGACGAGGACGAGCCGCGCCCGCCGGGCATCACCACGACGCGGCCCGCGAGGCGGGCGCCGCAGGCCGGATGCGACCGGTCGATCACGGTTCCGGTTGCCGGGTCGACGCCGCCCCAGAAGCTCAAGGGCTCCGCCAGCACGACGGCCGACCCCTCGGCCTCGCCCGGCAGCGCGAAGGCGCCGACCCAGATCACGCGCCGACCCGCACCACGCGGCCCGCCGCGGCGGAGGCCACGCAGTCCTCAAGGCTGCCGAAGGCCACGCCCGGCAGGCCGAGATTGCCGGGCGCGTAGCGGGCCCACTTGCCCGAGTTGGTCATCACGGCCCCGTCCGGCGAGGCCAGGATCGCGGTCACGTAGGTGCAGGTGTCGGCCACCGGGACGAGGCCGAGGGCGTCGGCGTCGCGCAGCAGCCCGTCGGCTTCGAGGGCGCGCAGCGTGTCGCGCCCGGTGTTGACGTAGACCGGCACGCCCCGCCGGGGCCCCGCCTGCCGCAGCAGCGGCAGGAGCCGCTCCCATTCGCGGCGCGAGAAATGCGGGGTGCCCAGGCACACGGCCGCGAGCGGGGTCCCGTCCGGCACGCCCGACAGGGAGGCCACGGCGCGCCGGACGTCGGCGGGGCTCACGGGGACGACCTCCTCCGGCTCCCGGCCGCCCAGGGCCTCGCGCAGCGTCGGGGCCTCGGGCGTGACGCCCACCGCGTGGAACAGCGCCACGTCGCCCGCGGTCGCGGCCGCGGCCCCCAGGGCCTTGAGCTGATCCTCGTCGCGCGGCGCGGGCAGGCCGTCCACCACCGGAACGCGTCCCGACGACCCCGCCCCCATCAGCAGGCCCAGGCCCACGAACAGCGCGTCGGAGGGCTCCGGGTCGGCGGGGAAGCCCGCGAGCCGGAACAGGACCCGGCCGCGGCGCCCCTCGTCGAGGTGCAGGCCCCAGGCCGGCGCCCGGCCGGTGATCGCGCAGCACAGGTCCACGAAGTCGCCGTAGCGCTCGGTGCGGGCGCCGATCACCGAGTTGGCGAAGACGATCGCGTTGGACTCGCCCCAGGCGACCTGCTCGCCGAAGCGGGGGCGGAACAGCGTCTGGTAGGGCGCGCAGGTGAAGGAGGGCTGGCAACCCAGCGCCTCGTGGGCCGCCATCAGGCGCCGCGCGGGCGCCTGCTCGCCGGGAGCCACGCGCATCAGCTCCGGGTGGATCAGGTCCAGGCTGCCGACGTTGAGCGTGGTGGGCACGCGCACGCGGCCCCCGCCCGCCACCAGCCGCTCCGCGAAATCGAGGCTGACGGGGCCGTGGTACAGGCAGCCGTCCACGTGCGCGCCCACCACGTCGAGCAGGGCGCGCGCGCCGACCGACTCGGCGAAGCGGGTCAGGATCGCCATGGCCCAGGCGGCCGCGGGGCCGAAGGCGCCGCCGAGCATGGCGGCATCGTGCGCCGAACAGCCGGGCCAGGGCCGCGCCGCCGCGGGAGGGTGGCCGGGCGTCACGGGCGCGTCGCTCCAGACCTCAGCGCGGGAGGGCGCGGGGGCCGAGCACCGCCACCGCGACCAGACCTGCCGCGACGAGCAGGAAGGCCGCGGGCAGGCCGGCCGCGCGCGCCGCGAACCCGATCAGCGCCGGCCCGGACAGGATGCCCGCGTAGCCCAGCATGGTCACGGCGGGAATGGCGAGGTGCTCGGGCATGGCGGTCTGGCGGCCCGCCGCGGTGTAGAGCACCGGCACCACGTTGGAGCAGCCCGCCCCCACCAGCGCGTAGCCGAGCAGCGCGGCCCCCGCCGAGGGGACCAGCGTCGCGAGGCCCAGGCCGAGGGCCGCGCAGCCCGCGCCCGCCGCCACCACCCGCCCGGGGCCGAGGCGCCGGACGAGGCGGTCGCCCGCGAGCCGGCCGGCCGTCATGGTGGCCGCGAACGCCGCGTAGCCGAACCCGCCGAACCGGGGCGCCACCCCGCGCACGGCCGTCATGAACACGGCGCTCCAGTCGAGCACCGCGCCCTCCGTCAGGAACACGACGAAGCACAGCGCGCCCAGGAGCAGGACGGCCCCGTGCGGCACCGCGAACACCGGCCCCGGGGCGGCCGGGCCCCGCGGGAGCAGGCCGGGGACGGCGGGCACCAGCGCGAGCAGGGTCAGACCCGCGACGCACAGGATGGCGCCGAACGGCGGCAGCCCCAGCCCGAGCAGCGCGCTCATGCCGCCCGCGCCCGCGATGCCGCCCAGGCTGAACAGCCCGTGGAAGCCCGACATCATGGGCCGCCCGCAGGCGCGCTCCACCGCGACCGCCTGGATGTTGATCACGCAGTCCACCGTCCCGAGCCCCGCGCCGAAGACGAGCAGGGCCGCGCCGAGCGCCGCGGGGTCGGCCAGGGTCGCGAGGAAGGGCAGCGCGGCGCAAACCACCAGGGTGGCTGCGACCAGCACCCCCCGGCAGCCGAACCGGGCCGCGAGCGCGCCCGACAGCGGCATGGCCGCGATGGAGCCCGCCCCGAGCGCCAGCAGCAGGAGGCCCAGCGCGCCGGGGTCGAGCGCCGCGCGCGCCTTGGCGAACGGCACCAGCGGCGCCCAGGCCGCCATCGCGAAGCCCGCGATGAAGAAGCCGATCCGCGTGGCGCGGGGCGAGCGCGGGTCGCGGCCCGCGAGGGTGTCGGCCGTCACGGTCTGGCTCAAGGGCGCGGAACCTCTCCCGGGGGACGGCGGGCGTCGCGCCCGGCCGCGGCGCTCCTTCGTCGCGGGGTCGCGCGTTAAGGAGTTCGTTCAACCTTGCCGGTGATACCTGCTCGAACCCCACCCGGCCAGCCCCGCGCGGACTCCCGATGACCGACGCCGCCCCCGACACCCCGAGCGACCAGGAGGCCGCGGCCGAGCACGCCCGGCTCGCGGCAGTGATCGCGGGCCACGACGCCGCCTACTACGTCGACGACGCCCCCACCGTGTCGGACGCCGACTACGACGCGTTGCGCCGGCGGCTCGCGGCGATCGAGGCCGCCCACCCCGCGCTGCAGCCGCCCGCCGACGCGCGGGTGGGCGCGGCGCCGTCGGAGAAGTTCGCCAAGGTGCGCCACCGGGTGCCCATGCTGTCGCTCGGCAACGTGTTCGCCGACGAGGACGTGGGCGAGTTCCTGGCCCGGGTACGGCGCTTCCTGGGGCTCGCCGCGGACGCCGCCGTTCCCGTCACGGCCGAGCCCAAGATCGACGGGCTGTCCTGTTCCCTGCGCTACGAGGGGGGCCGCCTGGTGCAGGCCGCGACCCGCGGCGACGGCTACGAGGGCGAGGACGTGACCGCCAACGTCAGGACGATGACGGCCGTGCCGAACCGCCTCAAGGGCCGCGACGTGCCCGCGGTCTACGAGGTGCGGGGCGAGGTCTTCATGCTGAAGGCGGACTTCGCGGCGCTCAACGTCCGGCAGGCGGAGGCCGGCAGGACGGTGTTCGCGAACCCGCGCAACTCGGCCGCGGGCTCGCTCAGGCAGCTCGACGCCACGGTCACGGCCGGGCGGCCGCTCAAGTTCTTCGCCTACGCCTGGGGCGAGGCGTCCGGGCAGCCCGCGCCCACCCAGAAGGGCATCATCGAGGCCTTCGCGCGCTGGGGCCTGCCCGTCAACCCGCTCACCGCGCTGTGCCGCTCGGCCGACGAGCTCGTGGCCCACTACCGCGCGGTGGAAGCGCAGCGCGCGAGCCTGCCCTACGACATCGACGGCGTCGTCTACAAGGTGGACGAGGTCGCGCTCCAGAACCGGCTCGGCTTCGTGTCGCGGGCGCCGCGCTGGGCGGTGGCTCACAAGTTCCCCGCCGAGCGCGCCACCACGCGGCTGGAGGAGATCGAGGTCCAGGTGGGGCGCACCGGCGCCCTGACCCCCCGCGCGCGCCTCACCCCCGTCACGGTCGGCGGCGTCGTGGTGGTCCACGCCACGCTGCACAACGAGGACGAGATCGCCCGCAAGGACGTGCGGGTCGGCGACACCGTGACCGTGCAGCGGGCGGGGGACGTCATCCCCCAAATCATCGGCCCCGTGCCGACCGACGCGCCCCGGGGCGAGCCCTACCGCTTCCCCGACGTGTGCCCGGCCTGCGGCTCGGCCGCGACCCGCGAGGTCGACCCCAAGACGGGCGAAGCGGACGTCGTGCGCCGCTGCACGGGCGGCCTCGTCTGCCCCGCCCAGGCCGTGGAGCGGCTGAAGCACTTCTGCTCGCGCGACGCCTTCGACATCGAGGGCCTGGGCGAGAAGCAGGTGGAGCTGTTCTTCGGCGAGGGCCTGATCCACTCGCCCGCCGACATCTTCACGCTCGAAGCCCGCGACAAGCGCAGCCTCACCAAGCTGGTCCACCGCGAGGGCTACGGCGAGACCTCGGTCAGGAACCTGTTCGCGGCCATCGCGGCGCGCCGCCGCGTGCCGGTCAACCGCTTCCTGTTCGGCCTCGGCATCCGCCGCGTGGGGGAAACCAACGCGCGGCGCCTGGCGCGCCACTTCGGCACCGTGGAGGCCCTGCGCGAGGCGGCCCGCGCCGCGGTCGACCCGGCGTCCGACAGCTGGGCCGAGTTCCAGACCATCGACGGCCTGGGCGAGGTGGTGGCCAAGGCCGTGGTGGACTTCTTCGCCGAGCCCCACAACGAGGCCGTGCTCGACGCGCTGCTGGCCGAGGTCACGCCCGAGTCGATGGAGGCGGCCGCGACCGCGAGCCCCGTGGCGGGCAAGACGGTGGTGTTCACGGGCTCGCTGGAACGCATGACCCGCGACGAGGCCAAGGCCCGCGCGGAGGCGCTGGGCGCCAAGGTCGCGGGCTCCGTCTCCAAGAAGACCACGCTGGTGGTGGCGGGCGCGGGCGCGGGGTCCAAGCTCGCCAAGGCCGAGGAACTCGGCATCGAGGTGGTCAGCGAGGACCGGTGGATGGAGCTGGCCGCGGGGTGATCGGGCGCAGCGGGGTTGGAGACGGGGGCTGCCCAGGCCGCGGTCCAGGCGCCGGGGGCGCTGCGCGCCGACACCCTCCGTCCGACGGGGACCGGGGCGGCGCGGTGGCCGATCTCCGCTCGCAAGCTCCGGGAGAAACGGTCAAAAACTCACACACGGTAGCGGAATGTCGCAGGGCCGCCTAAACTTTGCCCGATGAAGCCCGACGCTGCCCCGCCCAGGCCCGCCCGCAGGCAGCCCGCTGCCATCACCCTGAAGCATGTGGCCGAACTCGCGGGCGTGTCGCCCATCACGGTGTCGCGCGCGATCAACAGGCCCGCCGCGGTGTCGGGGCCGCTTCGTGACCGGGTGCAGGTCGCGGTGGACCGGCTGGGCTACGTGCAGAACCGGATGGCGGGCGCGCTGG
Organism: uncultured Lichenihabitans sp.; assembly: GCA_964243035.1. Taxonomy (GTDB): domain Bacteria; phylum Pseudomonadota; class Alphaproteobacteria; order Rhizobiales; family Beijerinckiaceae; genus Lichenihabitans. The sequence goes on along the minus strand of CAXTDZ010000017.1, from coordinate 33,814 downwards.
CCGCGGCGCACTCGCCCGTGATCCCCGTGGTCGTGCCCTCGCTCGCGAACCCGGTGTTCGCCGAAACCATCCAGGGCATCCAGGAGGTCGTGCAGGGGGCGGGGTACCAGCTTCTGCTCGGGCACACGGAATACGACCTCGACCGCGAGTACGCGTGCGTGTCGGCCTTCCTGGGGTGGTCGCCGCCCGGCCTCATCGTGGCGGGCATGCGCCACCACGAGCGGACCCGCGTGATGCTGAAGCGGTGGGGGCGCCCGATGGTGGAGGTCATGGACCACGGGTCCCGCCCGCTCGACATGAGCGTGGGCCTGTCGCACGTGGAGGCGGGCAAGGCGATGGGCGACCACCTGGTGGCGCGGGGCTACCGCGCGATCCTGTTCGCGGGCTGCACGGCCAGGGCCGATTACCGGGCGTGGCAGCGGCTCAAGGGGCTTGACCGCAGCCTGGAGGCCGCGGGTCTCCCGCGCCGGCCGCCCTTGACGCTCGACGAGCCGTCCGGCGCCCGCCTGGGGGGAGACGCGCTGATGCGGGTGCTCGCGACGCAGCCGGATGTGGACGCGGTGTTCTTCGCCAACGACGAGCTCGCGACGGGCGCGCTGCTGCGGGCCCGGCGCGAGGGCGTGGACGTGCCGGGGCGGATCGCGGTGGCGGGCTTCAACGGGCTCGACGTGGGCGACCTCGTGACGCCGCGGCTCACCACCGTGGCCTCGCCCCGCCTGGAGATCGGCCGAACCGCGGCCGCCAAGCTGATCGCCGCGATCCGGGGGGCGCCCACCGGCCCCAAGCGGGTCGACGTGGGCTTCACGCTGCTCGCGCGCGACAGCACGTGAGAGGCCGCGCAGGTTGCTGCCGGCCTGCGCGCCCAGGGCTTTGAACTCAGGTTAAGACCACCCCGCGCCAGGCCATGCCCTTCGCCCCGCGATCAGCGGGGAGAAGGGCAGAACCGGCGACCGTTAACCCGAGGTCGAGGCCCTGCCTGCGCGCCCGTGACCGTGGAAGCGGCGTCGATCCCGGTCTAGACTGGAGGCTCCCCTGGGCGCGAGGCCGTTCTGTGAACGCGATGCCACGGTGTGCCGATCCGCTCGCGGCCGCTCGACGGCCGAGGGCCGGCCGTTGCCGCACGCGCCCGCCCGCCCGGGACGTCGCGGCCCGTGCCTGACCGGGACCCCTCGTCGGAGCGCGGGCGCCGGATCGTCCACGTGGACATGGACGCGTTCTACGCCTCCGTGGAGCAGCGCGACGATCCCGTTCTGCGCGGGCGGCCCGTGGCGGTGGGCGGCTCGCGCGAGCGCGGGGTCGTGGCGGCGGCGAGCTACGAGGCGCGCGCCTACGGGGTCCGCTCCGCCATGCCGTCGGTCACGGCCCGGCGGCTGTGCCCCGACCTGGTGTTCGTCCGCCCGCGCTTCGACGTCTACGCGGCGGTCAGCCGGCAGGTCCGCGCCATCTTCGCCGAGCACACCGCGCTGATCGAGCCCCTGTCGCTGGACGAGGCCTACCTCGACGTGACCGACGCCCGGCGGCTGCCCACGGCGACGGCGGTCGCGCAGGACATCCGGGCGCGCATCCGCGCGGACACGGGGCTCACGGCCTCGGCCGGGGTGTCCTACAACAAGTTCCTGGCCAAGCTCGCCTCCGACCACCGCAAGCCGGACGGGTTGTTCGTGATCACGCCCGCGATGGGGGCGGACTTCGTGGCCGACCTCCCCGTGGGCCGGTTCCACGGCATCGGGCCGGCCACGGCCGCCAAGATGCAGGCCCTGCAAATCCGCACCGGCGCGGACCTGCGGGCGGTGCCGCTCGCCCTGCTCCAGCGGCACTTCGGCAAGGCGGGCGCGTTCTTCCACGCCATCGCGCGCGGCGTCGACGAGCGGCCGGTACGGCCCGACCGGGTGCGCAAGTCGATCGGCGCCGAGACGACCTTCGCGGCCGACCTGCACGATCCCGGCGCCATGGGTGAGGCGCTCCGCCCCCTCGTCGACAAGGTGTGGCGGGCCTGCGCGGCGGGCGGCATCCGGGGCCGCACCGTGACCCTGAAGGTCAAATACGCGGACTTCACGCTGGTCACGCGCAGCCGCTCCCTCGGGCGGCCCGCGGACGGCCCGGCGGCGATCGAGCGGGCCGGGCTGGACCTGCTGGCGGCGCTGCACCCCGTGCCGAAGGGCGTCCGCCTGCTCGGCGTGACCTTGTCGGCGCTGGGCGGCGAGGACGAGGCCGGACCCGCCCAGATGAGCCTGGCGCTCGCGGAGCCCTGACGCGGGCGGTCAGGCGGTCCGCGGCACGCCGGCGCGGATCAGGTCGTGGACGTGCAGGATGCCCCGGGGGCGGCCGCCGTCCACCACGAACAGCACCGTGACGCGGCGCCGGCTCATGATCTCCAGGGCCGCGCTCGCGAGCAGCGTGGGCTCGACCACGAGCGGGCCCGCGGTCATCACCTCCTCGACCCTCATGGCCAGGAAAGACGCGCCCATGTGGCGGCGCAGGTCGCCGTCCGTCACGACGCCGATCAGCGCCCCCGCGTCGTCGACCACGCCGCTGCAGCCGAACCGGCGGCTGGTGATCTCGATCAGCACCTCGGCCATCGGCGTGCCCCGCCTGACGAGCGGCACCTCGTCGCCCGCGTGCATGAGCTGCCCCACGGTCTTCAACCGCGACGCCAGGCTGCCGCCGGGGTGGAGGGTGCTGAAATGCGAGGTCGTGAAGCGGCGCCGTTCGAGCAGGGCGACCGCGAGCGCGTCTCCCAGCGCGAGCTGGATCAGGCTGGACGAGGTCGGGGCCAGGTTGTGGGGGCAGGACTCCCGGACGCGAGGGAGCGCCAGCACCACGTCGGCGGCGCGCGCCAGCGTGCTGGCCCCGTTCCACGTCATGGCGACGAGGGGGACGGAGAAGCGGCGCGAATAGTCGATCAGGTCGCCGAGCTCGGCCGTCTCGCCCGACCAGGAGAGCGCCAGCACGGCGTCGTCGCGCCCGACCATCCCGAGGTCGCCGTGGCTCGCCTCCGTGGGGTGGACGAAGAAGGCGGGCGTGCCGGTCGAGGCCAGGGTCGCGGCGATCTTGCGCCCGACGTGGCCGCTCTTGCCCACGCCGGACACGATCAGGCGGCCGCGCGTGGCCAGCACGGTCTCGACCGCGGCCTCGAAACCCGCGCCGAGGGTTCCCTCCAGCGCGGCGGACAGGGCGTCCAGCGCCGCGACGCCGGTGCGCACGCTGCGCAGCGCGGTTTCGCGCGCGTCGTCGGCGGGGCGGTCGAGCGGCGCGACGGGCGATGGACGGGGAACCGGGCCGCTTGCCATGGGTCGATCCTCTCCATCCGGCGGCCCGCGCGGCCGCGCCCCGATGCCTGACTTCTACCCGCGAAGCCGCGGCCGGGAAACCGGGGTGCGCGGCCCCGATCCGGGCACCCACGAGCGACGCCGATCGTCGCATCTCCGCGACCGGACGGGCGCGGGCGCGTTTGCTCTCGCGCAGATGTGCGTCACAGGCGGCCGGACGCGCGCGGTTTCGGCCGGGGGAGGAAGCCGTGGGCCACCGCACCGTCGCCGTCGCAGCCGCGGTCTGTTTCACGCTCGGCAGCACCGCTCCCCTCGCGGTTCGCGCGCAGGGCGCCTCGGCCGGCGGCCAAGGCGGCGACGCGGCCGAACCGGGCGTGCTGACCGGCCGGGCCGCGTTCGGGGACTGGCACGGCGACAAGCCCGGGGTTCGCCGCCGCATCACCCCGGCCGACCTGCCGGACCCCTTCGCGAGCCGATCCTCGGGCAACCCGCCGCAGGTCGTCGACCGCCCGGCGGACCGCAGGCCGCAGGCGCCGCCCGGCTTCCGCGTCGACCTGTTCGCGGACGGGTTCGACGAGCCGCGCGTGCTGCGCGTCGCGCCGAACGGGGACGTGTTCGTGGCCGACACCGCGGACGGGGCCGTGCGCGTCCTGCACGCGCCCGACGGCGCCGCCCACGCCGAACGCGCGGACACGTTCGCGGAGGGTCTCGACGCGCCGTTCGGCATCGCCTTCTATCCGCCCGGACCCGCGCCGCGCTTCGTTTACGTGGCCGAGATCAACCGCGTCCTGCGCTTCCCCTACCGGCCGGGGGAGTCCAAGGCGGCCGGGCCGCCCGAGGTCGTGGTGGCGCAGATCGCCCCCTCCACCGGCGGCCACAGCACGCGCGACCTTGCCTTCTCGCCCGACGGCACGCGCTTGTTCGTGTCGGTCGGCTCCGCGTCCAACGTGGCGCAGGAGTTGTCGCGGCGCAGTCCCGCGGAAGCGGCGGCGTTCGACGCCACGCACGGGCTCGGCGCCGCCTGGGGCGCCGAGGAGGGCCGCGCCGACGTGCTGAGCTTCGCGCCCGACGGCAGCGACCGGCGCGTCCTCGCCACGGGCCTGCGCAACTGCGTGGGGCTCGCGGTGCAGCCCGGGACGGGGGCGCTCTGGTGCTCCACCAACGAGCGCGACGGGTTGGGCGACGACCTCGTGCCCGACTACGTCACCCACGTCGCGCCGGGCGCGTGGTACGGCTGGCCCTGGCGCTACGTGGGCGACCGCGAGGAGCCGCGCCTGAAGGGCTGGCGGCCCGACCTCGCGGGCCGGATGACGGAGCCGGACGTGCTGCTCCAGCCCCATTCGGCCTCGCTGGGCCTGGCCTTCTACGCGGGGACGGCCTTCCCGGCCCCCTACCGCGGCGACGCCTTCGCGGCCGAGCACGGCTCCTGGAACCGCTCGACGCGCACGGGCTACAAGGTGATCCGCGTCCGGCTCAAGGACGGGGCGCCGACGGGCGAGTACGACGACTTCCTGACGGGCTTCGTGGTCGACGACGGGAGCGTGTGGGGCCGCCCCGTCGGGGTCGCGGTGGCGCACGACGGCGCGCTGCTCGTGTCCGAGGACGGCGGCGGGACGATCTGGCGCGTGGCGGCGGTCGGGACCGCCGGGGCGCCGTGAGCGGGACGCGGATGATCGGCCCGAGAACCGATCCTCCGGGTCGCATCGTCGACGAGCGACGCCGCCTTACTCGGAGGCAGCCTCGACGCTGACGGGTTCGGGCAGCCGCACCAGTTGCGTGTCGCCCGCCGTGCCGTCCACGAAGGTCAGCACGGCGAAGCGCGCGGCCCGGTCCAGGGGCGCGACCGGGTGGTGCCAGGTGTCCGCGCGGTAGTTGACGGCGGTGTCGCCCGGCACCCTGAAGGCGCGCAGCCCGCCGAGGTCCGGCATGCCGTCCGCCCCGCGCGGCGCGACGAGAACGAGGTAGGCCGCGCAGTCCATCGGGACGAAGGCCTGGCTGGAGTGGACGTGCCGCTCCATCTCGACGGCCGCGAGCGGCAGCGGCTTGGGCGCGACGTCGACGAAGCTCAGGCACGGCCGCGCCCCGGCCCGCCCGTTCCACAGCGCGTCAACCAGTTGCGTCTGACCACCCACCGGGACGCCGGGCGCCACGAGCTGACCGAACGGCGCGAAGGCGTCCGCGGTGATCGGTTCGAGGGGCAGGCTGAGGGTCAAGCGAACTCCTGCGCGGGTGATGGCCCCGACCGCCCGACGCAGCCGGGCCGGGCCGCGCCAGTCAGGTCACGCCGCGTGGTGTGTCACCGCGAGCCCGTGGACGGGGGTCGGGATGCCTTCCATCCGCGCCTTGAGCTGGAGGGCTAGGTACAGCGAGTAGTGGCGCGACTGGTGGAGGTTGCCGCCCATGAACCACAGCGCCTCCTGCCGGGTCGGCTTCCACATGTTGCGCAGCTCGCCTTCCCAGGGGCCGGGGTCCTTGGTTGTGCCCGAGCCCAGGCCCCAGCACTTGCCCACCTTGTCCGCCACCTCCTGGCTGATGAGCCTGGCGGCCCAGCCGTTCATGGGGCCGTAGCCCGTGGCGTAGACGATGACGTCCGCGGGAAGCTCGGTGCCGTCCTCCAGCTTCACGCCGGCGCGGGTGATCTCCGCGACCTTGCCGCGGACGAGCTTGATCTTGCCGTCGGCGATCAGCTCGGAGGCGCCCACGTCGATGTAGTAGCCCGAGCCCCGGCGCAGGTACTTCATGAACAGGCCCGACCCGTCGTCGCCGAAGTCGAGCAGGAAACCCGCGGCCCGGAGCCGGTCGTAGAAGTCCGCGTCACGCTCCCCGATCTGGGCGTACAGGGGTTTGTGGAACTCGGGCATGACCCGGTAGGGCACCGAGGCGAAGATCAGGTCGGCCTTGTCGGTGGTGACGCCGTTGGCCAGCGCCTGCTCCGAGTAGAGCGGCCCGAGCGACAGCTCCATCAGCGTCTCGGACTTGACGACGTGGGTCGAGGTGCGCTGCACCATGGTGGCCTCGGCGCCGTTCTCCCACAGGTCCGCGCAGATGTCGTGGGCCGAGTTGTTGGAGCCGATCACCACGACGTGCTTGCCGCGGTAGCGCTCGCCGCCGGGGTGCCGGCTCGAATGGTGGCTCTCGCCCTCGAACGCGTCCATGCCGGGGTAGTCGGGCAGGTTGGGGATGCCCGACAGGCCGGTGGCGAGCACGAGCTGCTTCGGGCGCAGCGTCAGCGCCTCGCCGTCGTGGTCGACGTCGACGACCCACTCCCCGGCGGCCTCGTCGTAGCGCGCGGAGCGGCACTCGGTCCTGGACCAGTAGTTCAGCTCCATGACCTTGACGTACATCTCCAGCCAGTCGCCGATCTTGTCCTTGGCCGCGAACACCGGCCAGTGGTCCGGGAAGGGCAGGTAGGGCAGGTGGTCGTACCAGACGGGGTCGTGGAGGTGCAGCGACTTGTAGCGCTCGCGCCAGTGGTCGCCGGGCCGGTCGTGCTTGTCGACGATCAGCGCCGGGACGCCGAGGCGCCGCAGCCGGGCGCCGAGCGCGATGCCGCCCTGGCCGCCGCCCACCACCAGCACGTAGGGCTGCGCGGTCCGGCCGAGGTCCCGGTTCTCGTCGGCCCGCCGCTCCGCCCAGGAGCGCCGGCCCTGCTCGACGCCGTGCTGGACGCCCTTCTCGCGCCGCGGCCCGGCCTTCTCCTCGAAGCCCTTCAGCTCGCGCGCGGTGGTGAGCAGCGTCCAGGCCTCGTCGCCCTGGAGGCGCAGGTGGCCGTAGCCGCGCGCGTGCGCGGTTTCGAAGCCGATCCAGGCCTCGGTGACGCCGTCCGCCTCGGTGGAGGAGCCTTCAAGGGTGAAGCCGTGCGGGGCCACGGCGTCGAGCTGCGCGTCCAGCATGGCGCGGATGGCGTCGCGGCCCTCCAGCGTCTCGATGTTCCAGGTGAAGGCGATCAGGTCCCGCCAGAAGCAGGTGACCGCGAAGCACGCCGCCGCGGCCGCGACGTCGCGGCCCGCGAGCGCCCGCTCGAAACGGTCGAGCCAGCCCATCACGCGCTCGTCCGCGGCCGACAACTGGTCCGGCTTGGTTGCCGTGGCATCCATTGCACGATCCTCCGCATGGTGTTTCTTGGGAGCCTAGCGCAGCGGGGACGGCGAGGCCAGTCACGACGCGGTGTCGCAAGACGACGGTCGCGTCAGCCCCGGTCCGGCGCGGGTTTGGCGGCGGCGCGGATCAGGGCCGCGCCCTTCTCGGCGATCATCACCGTGGGCGAGTTCGTGTTGCCGGAGGTGATGCGGGGCATGGCGGAGGCGTCGACCACGCGCAGGCCCGCGACCCCGCGCACCCGGAGCGCCCCGTCGAGCACGGCGCGCGGGTCGTGGTCGGGGCCCATCGCGGCCGTGCCCGCGGGGTGGAAGATGGTGGTGCCGAGCTGCCCCGCGGCCCGGAGCAGGTCGGCGTCCGTCGCGGCCGCGGGGCCGGGGCTGTGCTCGACGGGGCGGTAGGCCGCGAGCGCCGGCTGGCCGACGATGCGCCGGGTGAGCTTCAGCGAGTCGACCGCCACGCGGCGGTCTTCCTCGGTCGCGAGGTAGTTGGGCGCGATGGCGGGCTTGCCCGTGCGAGGGTCGCCCAGGTGCACGCTGCCGCGGCTCGACGGCCGCAGGTTGCACACGCTGGCCGTGAAGGCCCCGAAGCGGTGGAGGCCCTCGCCCCACCTGTCGAGCGACAGCGGCTGGAAGTGGAATTCGAGGTTGGCGGTGGCGTAGTCGGGCGAGGATCGCGCGAAGGCGCCCACCTGGCTCGGCGCCATGGTGAGCGGGCCCGAACGGAACAGCGCGTATTCGAGGCCCATCCAGCCCCGGCGCAGGAGGTTGGCGTAGTCCGTGTTGAGCGAGCGGACGCCGGTGACCTTGAACACGGGGCGGATCTGCAGGTGGTCCTGGAGGTTCTCGCCCACGCCCGGAAGGTGGCGCTCGACCGCGATGCCGAGGCGCTGGAGCCGGGCGCCGTCGCCGATGCCGGACTGTTCCAGGATCACGGGCGAGCCCACGGCGCCCGCCGACAGCACGACCTCGCCCGCGACCGCGGCCCTCCTGAGCGCACCGTCCCGGCGGTAGAGCACGGCCCGGGCGCGCCCCTCGGCGACCTCCACGTGCTCGACGTGCACGCCCGTCTCCAGCCGGAGGTTGGGCCGGCCGAGCACGGGCTTCAGGAAGCCCCGCGCGGCGCTCCAGCGACGGCCCCGCTTCTGGTTGACCTGGAAGGGGGAGGACCCCTCGTTGTCGCCCGTGTTGAAGTCATCGATCTTGGGGATGCCGGCCTCGGCCGCAGCCTCCCGGATGGCGTCGAGCAGCGCCCAGCGGACGCGGGGGTGCTCAACCCGCCACTCGCCGCCGCTGCGGTGGAAGCCGTTGGGCGGCGCCGCGTGGTCCTCGTGCTTGAGGAAGTAGGGCAGGACGTCGTCCCAGCCCCAGCCCGTCAGGCCGAGCTGCCGCCAGCCGTCGTAGTCGGCGGCCTGCCCGCGCATGTAGATCATGGCGTTGATGGACGAGGAGCCGCCGATCACCTTGCCGCGCGGGTAGGCGATCGACCGGCCGCCCAGGCCCGCCTCGGCCTCGGTCGAGAACAGCCAGTCGGCCCGCGGGTGGCCGATGGCGAACAGGTAGCCGACGGGCACGTGGAACCAGATCCAGCGGTCGTGGCCGCCGGCTTCCAGCACCAGCACGCGGGCTCCCGGGTCGGCGGACAGGCGGTTGGCCAGCACGCAGCCGGCCGAGCCCGCGCCGACCACGACGTAGTCATAGGTGCCCTCGTCGTGGGCGACGGCCTCAGTCCGCGGCGGCACGCGCGCGGCCCTCCCCGCGCGAGGCCGCGACCCGGCGGCCGAGAGCCGCGAGCGTGCCCACGAGGCCCGCGCGGAACCCCAGCACGCAGGCCACGAAGATGCCGCCCTCGATGACCTGCACCCAGGAGCCGATGGAGGCCAGGTAGAACTCGGTCGCTACCACCACCGCGGCGCCCACCAGGGGGCCGAACAGCGTGCCCACGCCCCCCACCAGCGTCATCAGCACCACCTCGCCCGAGGTCGTCCAGTGGACGTCCGTCAGCGCCGCGAGCTGGAACACGAGGGCCTTCATGGCGCCCGCGAGGCCGCAGAGCGCGCTGGACAGGACGAACACGGCCAGGCGGTAGCGGTTCGTCTCGTAACCGAGCGAGGTCGCGCGCGCCTCGTTGTCGCGGATCGCCCGCAGCACGTGGCCGAAGGGCGAGTGGACGGTGCGGGCGATCAGCAGGATGGCCAGGAAGAACACGGCGCCCACCGCGGCGTAGAGGGTCGCGTCGCTCGACAGGTCCACGAGCCCGAACAGCCTGCCCCGCGGCACGGCCTGCAGCCCGTCCTCGCCGCCCGTGAACGGCGCCTGGAGGCACACGAAATAGGCGAGCTGGGCCAGTGCCAGGGTGATCATGGCGAAGTAGATGCCCTGGCGCCGGATCGCGACGGCGCCGAACAGCAGGCCGAGGAGGGCCGCGGCCGCGGTGCCGCCCGCCACCGCGGCCTCGGGCGGCCATCCCAGGGTCTTGGCCGCGTAGGCGCTCGCGTAGGCCCCGCAGCCGAAATAGGCCGCGTGCCCGAAGGACAGCAGGCCGCCGAAGCCGAGCAGGAGGTTGAAGCCCGCCGCGAACAGCGCGAAGCACATGACCTTCATCAGGAACACGGGGTAGGCGACCGCGGGCGCGAGCACGATCAGCGCCGCCAGCAGCCCGAACTCCCACCAGCGGGCGAGAACCGCGCGGGGCGCCGCGACGGCTTCGGCGGACGGGCGCCGCACGGCCGCCGTGTTCACGCGACCCGCCCGAACAGGCCGGCGGGCTTCAGGAGGAGCACCACGATCATCACCGCGAAGATGACCGTGGCGGAGGCCGCCGGGTAGACCACGCGCGTGAGCCCTTCCACGAGCCCGAGCCCGAAGCCCGTCACGATCGAGCCCAGGATGGAGCCCATGCCGCCGATCACCACCACGGCGAAGACCGTGATGATGAGGTCCGCGCCCATGTTGGGGTTGACCGAGTAGATGGGCGCGGCCAGCACGCCCGCCAGCGCCGCGAGCCCGGCCCCGAACCCGTAGACCAGGGTGACGAGCCGCGGCACGTTGATGCCGAACGCCTCCGTCAGGGTCGCGTTCTCGGTGGCGGCCCTGAGGGTTGCGCCGAGCCGCGTCTTCTCGATGGCGAGCCAGGTCGCGAGGCAGACGACCAGGCTGAAGCCGATCACCCAGCCGCGGTAGTTCGGCAGGACCATGAAGCCGAGGTTGCGCGCGCCCGCGAGCTGCGGGGGGATGGCGTAGGGCAGGCCGGACACGCCGAACAGGTTGCGGAACACGCCCTGGATCACCAGCGCGAGCCCGAAGGTGAGCAGCAGCCCGTAGAGCGGGTCGAGCCCCTTCAGCCGCGCGAGCAGCAGCCGCTCCACCACGATGCCGCCCGCGCCCACGATCAGCGGGGCCAGCAGAAGCGCCCACCAGTAGCCGAGGCCCAGGTCGGTCAGCAGCAGCCAGCCCGCGAAGGCGCCCAGCATGTAGAAGGCGCCGTGGCTGAAGTTGACGATGTTGAGCAGGCCGAAGATCACGGCCAGCCCGAGGCTGAGCAGGGCGTAGAAGGCGCCGTTGATCAGCCCCAGGAGGAGCTGGCCGAACAGCGCCGCGGTCGGGATGCCGAAGAGGGTGTGCATCCCGCCTCAGCGCCCCGTGCCGGAAGATGAGCGGGGATGGGAGTTCCAGCTCAGCTCAACGCCTGCCGGTTCTGCCCTTCTCCCGCCTGGGCGGGAGAAGGTGGCCGGCAGGCCGGATGAGGGTGGGGCCACGCACGCCGGCAAGCCCCTCATCCGCCCTGTCGGGCACCTTCTCCCCGCAAGCGGGGCGAAGGGCAGAACCGGTCGCTGTGTCGAGGCCCCGGCTTCGCGACCGTTGGAGCGGAGGCAGCTCATCCCTTGACCAGCGGGCAGCCGCCCTCGTTGAGCGGGCGGAACGCCTCGGCGGCGGGGATGGTCTGGATCAGCTTGTAGTAGTCCCACGGCCCCTTGGACTCGGCGGGCGTCTTGACCTGGAACAGGTACATGTCGTGCAGCGTGCGCCCGTCGACGCGGATCGAGCCGTGGCCGAACAGCGGGTCGTCGGTGGGGGTGCTCTTCATCTTGGCGAGCACGGCGGTGGGGTCCTTGCTCTTCAGGGCCGCGACGGCCTTGAGGTAGTGCGTGAGCCCCGCGTAGACGCCCGCCTGGACCATGGTGGGCATCTTGCCGCCGTGGCGGGCCGCGAAGCGCTTGGACCACGCGCGCGTGCCGTCGTTCAGGTCCCAGTAGAAGGCCTCGGTGAGGTTGAGGCCCTGCGCGGCCTCCAGCCCGAGGGCGTTCACGTCGGTGATGAAGACGAGCAGCCCCGCGAGCTTCTGGCCGCCCGCGGTCAGGCCGAACTCGGAGGCCTGCTTGATGGCGTTCACCGTGTCGCCGGCCGCGTTGGCGAGCGCCACCACGTCGGCGCGGGAGCCCTGCGCCTGCACCAGGAAGGACGAGAAGTCGGTGGCCGGGAAGGGGACGTTGACGCTGTCCACCACCGTGCCGCCGGCGGCCGTGACGATGGCCGCCGCGTCGCGCTGGAGCGTGTGGCCGAACACGTAGTCCGCGGTGATGAAGAACCAGCTCTTGCCGCCGGCCTTCACGATGGCGCCCGCCGTGCCCTTGGCGAGCGCGTAGGTGTCGTAGGTCCACAGGATCGTGTTGGGCGAGCACTGCTTGCCGGTAATGTCGGAGGCGCCCGCACCCGAGTCGATGAACACCTTGTTCTTCTCGCGCGTGACCTGGGACACGGCCAGCGCCACCGAGGAGGTGGGCACGTCGAGGATGGCGTCGACGCCGTCCTGGTCGTACCACTGGCGCGCGATGTTGGCGCCGATGTCGGGCTTGTTCTGGTGGTCGGCCGAGACGATGTCGACCGCGACGCCCTTGTCGGCCGCGTGGAAGTCCTCCACGGCCATGCGGGCGGCCTCCACCGACCCCTCGCCGCCGAAGTCCGCGTAGATGCCCGAGCGGTCGTTGAGCACGCCCACCTTGACGTGGACGTCCTCGGCCCGGCCCGCGCCGCCCGCGAGCACCGCCAGCATCGCGGCCAGGGCCGCTCCCCCTAACGTGATCCGCATCCTTGATCCTCCCCGTCGGGCCCGTTCTCAGACCGCGAGATAGCCGTGCAACCGCGCCCGCTCGGCTTCGAGCGCCGCGTTCGGGACCATGTCGATGACCCGGCCCTGCTCGACGATGTAGTGCCGGTCCGCGACCGTTTCCGCGAACCGGAAGTTCTGCTCCACCAGCAGGACCGTGAAGCCCTCGCGCCGCAGCCGGGCAATCACGCGGCCGATCTGCTGAACGATCACGGGCGCGAGCCCTTCGGTGGGCTCGTCCAGCAGCAGGAGCCGGGCGCCCGTGCGCAGGATGCGGCCGATCGCCAGCATCTGCTGCTCGCCGCCCGACAGCCGCGTGCCGCCGCTCCCCAGCCGCTCCCGCAGGTTGGGGAAGAGGTCGAGCACCTCCGCGGTCGACAGGCCGCCGGGCCGGACCACGGGCGGCAGGGCGAGGTTCTCGCGCACGCTCAGGCTCGCGAAGATGCCGCGCTCCTCGGGGCAGTAGCCGAGGCCGCGGCGCGCGATGGCGCGGGACGGCAGGCCGATCAGCTCGTCGCCGCCGAACCGCACCGAGCCGGCGCGGCGGCCCAGCACGCCCATGATGGCCCGCAGGATGGTGGTCTTGCCCGCGCCGTTGCGGCCGAGCAGGGTCACGACCTCGCCCGCGGCCACGTCGAAGTCGACGCCGTGCAGCACGTGGGAGGGCCCGTACCACCCCTGGAGGCCGCGCACGGCGAGCAGCGGGGCCTCAGCCATCGCCCGACCCGATGTAGGAGGCGATCACACGCTCGTCCCGGCTGACGGCCGCGTAGGACCCTCGCGCCAGCACGCGCCCGCGGGCCAGCACCGTGATCTCGTCGGACAGCGCCTCCACCACCGACAGGTTGTGCTCCACCATCAGCACCGTCCGGTTGCGGGCCGATCGCTTGATAAGGTCCGCGGTCCGGCCCACGTCCTCGACCGCCATCCCCGCCATCGGCTCGTCGAGCAGCAGCAGCTCGGGGTCGAGCGCGAGCGTGGTGGCGAGCTCCAGGGCGCGCTTGCGCCCGTAGGACAGGTCGGCGGCGCGGCGCGCCTCGTGGTCGGCCAGGCCCACCTCGCCGAGCAGGTCCCGGGCGCGGCCGTCGAGGGTCTTGAGCGCCCGGTCCGACCGCCAGAAGGCCCAGGTGCCCCCGCCCCTGCGCTGCAGCGCGACCCGGACGTTCTCCAGCGCGGTGAGCTGCGGGAAGGTGGCCGAGATCTGGAAGGAGCGCACCAGCCCCAGCCGCGCCACGCCGGCCGGCGGGACCCGCGTGATGTCGCGCCCGTTGAGGGTGATGCGGCCCGCCGTCGGGCTCAGGAACTTGGTCAGCAGGTTGAAGCAGGTCGTCTTGCCCGCCCCGTTGGGGCCGATCAGCGCGTGGATCGTGCCGCGCCGGACCGCGAGGTCGACGCCGTCGACGGCCTTGATGCCCCGAAACACCTTCGAGAGCCCCTGCGCGGTCAGGACGACATCCACCGTGACCGCGCTCCTCCCCGGCCCCGACGTCCGCGCGGGGGCTCCGGGGCCATAGTGACCGATCGTCGGCGCCGCGGCAATCGCCCGGCCCCGGCGGCGCTAACCCTCCGGCGGCCTGACCCGCTTGGGCCGGGACGGCAGCGTCATGGCCTCCACCCGCAGGAGGGCGTCGAGTTCGGCCTGGGTCAGGAGCCCTTCCTCCAGCACGAGTTCGGCGACGCCGCGGGTCTCGGCCAGCGCGCGCCGGGCGATGCGGGAGGCGGCCTCGTAGCCGAGCGCGGGCCCGAGCGCGGTGACGAGGCCGATCGAGCTGCGGACCAGCGCCTCGCAGCGCGCCCGGTCGGCCTCGATCCCCAGCACGCAGCGGTTGGTGAGCGCGTCGACCGCGGCGGTCAGCACCCTGAGCGAGTTCAGCACGCAATAGCCGATGGTGGGCTCGAAGGCGTTGAGCTGCAACTGCCCGCCCTCGGCGCACATCGTCACCGTCAGGTCGTGGCCGACCACCAGGAAGGCCACCTGGTTGACGACCTCCGGGATCACGGGGTTGACCTTGCCGGGCATGATGGAGGAGCCCGCCTGAACCGGCGGCAGGCGGATCTCGGCCAGGCCCGTGCGCGGGCCGCTCGACAGGAGCCGGAGGTCGTTGCAGATCTTCGACAGCTTGACCGCGATGCGCTTGAGCAGGCCGGAGAACAGCACGAAGGCGCCCATGTCCGACGTCGCCTCGATCAGGTTGCCGGCCAGCACCAGCGGCTGCCCGGACAGGCGGGCCAGCTCTTCCACGGCGAGCGCCGCGTAGCGCGGGTCGGCGTTGATGCCCGTGCCGATGGCGGTGGCGCCGAGGTTGACCTCGCGGAACAGCCCCGACAGCTCGCCCACGCGCGCCACGTCCTCCTTGATCGTCACCGCGAAGGCGTCGAACTCCTGGCCGAGCGTCATCGGCACGGCGTCCTGGAGCTGGGTGCGGCCCATCTTGAGCAGGTCGGCGAAGTCCACCGCCTTGGTGCGGAACGCGAAGCTCAGGTCGCCCAGCGCCCGCACCAGCGGCGCCGAGGCCAGGATCACGGCGAGCCGCAGCGCCGTGGGATAGGCGTCGTTGGTGGACTGCGCCATGTTGACGTCGTCGTTGGGGTGGAGCGCGCCGTAGTCGCCGCGCCGCCTGCCCATCAGGCCCAGCGCCACGTTGGCGATCACCTCGTTGGCGTTCATGTTGGTGGAGGTGCCGGCCCCGCCCTGGACGGCGTCCACCACGAACTGGTCGTGGAACCGCCCTTCCTCGGCGATGAGCCGGCACGCCTCGTCGATGGCCGAGGCCTTGTCCGCGTCGAGCAGGTGCAGGCGCCGGTTGGCCCGGGCCGCCGCCTGCTTGACCAGGGCGAGGGCGCGCACCAGGCTCGGGAAATGCCCGACCGGGACGCCCGTGATGGGGAAGTTCTCCACCGCCCGCTTGGTGTGGATGCCCCAGTAGGCGGCTTCCGGGACGTCGCCCTCCCCCAGGAGGTCGTGCTCGCGCCGCGTGCGCACCCCGGCGAGCGGGATCGACTGGGTCGCGGCCACCTCGAGCGTCGCGGCATCCTCGGGCGGCACGGGGTTGGGCTGGGTCAAGAACAGCTCCCGGGTTGGAAACGGCGCGCGACGCGCGGCGTGCCCCACCCTTGAAGCCCCTCCGGCGGCCCGTGTCACGGTTGCACCGGTCCGCTGCACGGCCGACGAGCCTGCCCGATCGCGCGCGGCCGCGATCTGGCCGGCGCGGGCCTGCCGTGGCAAGGTCGCGCCGCCGCCGTCACCATCCCGTCTCGTCGGAGCGGCAAGGTCGACGGAACCCGTGGGAGCGCCCGTGACGTGAACCGCCTTTCGAAGCTCTACCTCGCCGCGGCCTGCACCTCGGCCGCCTGTCCCGCGGGCGCGCAGACCGCGACCAACCTCGCCGTCCTGAAGGGGCTCGCGCCCGTCACCGTGCTGGCCAAGACGGCCCAGGGCCGGGCGGCCCTGGCCGCGAACTACACGGTCACGGGCGGCATCCAGACGGGCGTGATCCGCCAGCCGACGCTGCTGCCGTTCCCCGACCAGCAGCAGCAGGCGCTGCGCGACGCCTTCATCACGGACGGCGACCTGGCCGAACTCGCCGACGGCCTCGGCACGACGCTCGGCGCGGCCTACCAGGCCCGGGCCCACTACATCGACCGCGACCACTACACGGCCGTGGCGAAGTCCGTGACCGACCTGATCGCCTACACCAACGCCACCACCGCGGCGGATTCCAACGCGGGCAAGTACTTCTTCGCCAACGCCACCACGGACGGGAAAACGCCCGCGTCCGACGAGGCCGCGGCCATCCTGAAGGGGAACGGCGGGGCGCCCGACGCCTTCGGCCGCTTCTACGGCCGCCCCGCCGGCAGCCCCGGCGCGGGGGCCTACGGCGACGCCCGGCCCTTCCAGACCGAGCCCACCATCCTGCCGATCACCGGCCCGGACTATTTCGACGCGCCCGCCGACACCACCGTCTACAGCCGCGGGCCGGCCATGAACCTCGTCGACAGCCCGTCCTACCCGAGCGGCCACACGACCTACGGCTACATGGGCTCGATCCTGCTCGCCGTGCTGGTGCCGGAGCGCTACGGGCCCATGGTCGTCCGCGCGGCCGAGTACGGCAACGACCGCATCCTGGTCGGCGCCCACTACGCCATGGACGTGCTGGGCGGCCGCACGCTCGCGACCTACGACCTCGCCCACCTGCTCGCCAACGACCCGGCCTACGTGGGCCGGTCCCTGCGCGACGCCGCGGCCCCGTCCGGCCCCGGCAAGCCGCTCCCGGCTCTGACGGACTACCGCGCGGCGGTCGCGGCGGCCCGCGCCGACCTCACCGGCTACCTCGAACAAACCTGCGGCAAGGGCGTCGCCGACTGCGCCCGGGAGGATACGGGCCGCTTCTCCGACCGGGCCGCGACCGAGGCCTTCGCCGCGGCCACGCAAACCTACGGCCTGCCCGTCGTCTACCCGGACACGGCCGGCAAGACGGAGGACGTGGGCCAGCTCGCCCCCGAGGCGGGCTACCTGCTGACGGTCGCCTTCCCGTCGCTGACGCTGGATCAGGCCGACCGGATCCTGACCGAGACGGAGGGCCCCGGCGGCGGCTTCCTGGACGACGGCTCGCCCTTCGGGGTCTACTCGCGGCTGAACCTGTACGCGGCCGCGGCCCGGGCGAGGGAGATGGGCTCCGGACGGTAGCGGCCGGAGGGCGTTCCGCTCGCGCCCCGGGGATGTGGCGCGCGGCGGACACACCGGCCGCGGGAGCGACCCGGTCGCGGTTCGCCGGCCTTGCTTAGTCTACAAAGCTAATGAAGATAGCGGGGATGAGGGGTGGAGGCTCCGGTGCGATCCTTGGCTTTGCCGACCAACCGTCTCGCGCGTGCGGCGGCACCCTCTCGCGCCACCCCGGCCTGACGATGGCCCCAACGGCATGCCGGGAATGACGTCGCGACCCGGCGCGGCCCTGCCGGTCGCGATCGTCGGGGCCGGCTTCAGCGGCACCATGGTGGCGCTCCACCTGCTGACCCGCACGCGGCGAACGATCCTGCTGTGCGAGCGCGGCGAGCGCTTCGCGCGCGGCGCGGCCTACGGCACCGGCGACCCCGGCCACCTGCTCAACGTGCGCGCCTCCAACATGAGCGCCTTCCCCGACCGGCCGCACCACTTCGTGCGCTGGTTGAACGAGGGCGGTCACACGGCGTCCCCGCAGGTGCACGTCACCGCCGCGGGAACGTTCGTGTCGCGGCAGCTCTACGGCAGCTACCTCACCGCGCTGCTCGGTCAGGCCGTGTCCGAGCGGGAGGGCGCCGAACGGCTCATCCTGGTGCCGGACGAGGCCGTGGACGTCGTTCCGGCCGGGACCGGCTTCCGCCTCGTGCTGGACGGCGGCCGGCAACCCGAGGTCGCGGGCGTGGTGCTGGCGGCCGGCAATCTGACGCCGGCTCCCGGCAGGGCCGGCGCCCACGTGACCGCCCCCTGGAACACGCCCTTCGCGGAGGGCCTCGATCCGGCGGGGCGGGTGGTGGTGATCGGCAGCGGCCTGTCGATGGTCGACATCGTCCTCCAACTGCGGCGCACGGGGTTCCGCGGCCGCGTCACCTCCCTGTCCCGCCGTGGCCTGCTGCCCCAGAGCCATGCGGTGACCGTACCGTGGCCGACCCCCGCGGTTGCGGCGGAGGACCGCGGCTCCCCCGTCCGCCTGCTGCGCCGCCTCCGCCGCGACGTGGAGGCGGCCGCGGCGCAGGGGGTCGGCTGGCAGAGCGTCATCGACGGCATCAGGCCGTTCACCGCGGCCCTGTGGCAGGATCTCGGCCCCGACGGCCGGGCACGCTTCCTGCGCCACGCCCGCACGATCTGGGACGTCCACCGCCACCGCATGGCGGTGCCGGTGGCCGAGTCGGTCGCGGCGCTGGTCCGCGACGGCGTGCTGCGGGTGCAAGCGGGTCGCGTGCTGGACATCGAGGCCGACGAGGATCGAGCGCGGGTGACCTACCAGCCTCGCGGGTCGAGCACCCGCGCGGTGCTGGAGGGTGACCGGGTGATCAACGCCATGGGGCCGGTCGGGCCCGAGCGCTGCGGCGACGCGCTGTTCGGCCGGCTCGTCGACCGGGGCCTCGCCCGGACCGACGACCTGCGGCTCGGTCTCGACCTGACGCCCGGCTGCGGCCTCGTGGGCCGCGACGGGACCGCCGTGCCCGGCCTCTGGGCGGTGGGCCCGCTCGGTCGCGGCGTGTTCTGGGAATGCACGGCGGTTCCCGACATCCGCGAGCAGGCGGTGCGGGTGGCGGACGGGATCGCCGCGGCCCTGGCCTCCTGCGCGGCCCCGTAGGCGCGGTCCGAACCCAGGCGACCGGTGGGGACGCCCCGGCCGTCACCGGCCGGGACCGCGGCGCCGAGCCTTGCCGCTTGCGCTACTCCTTGTCGCCGCGATGGACGCCCTTGTCGCGGTTCGCCTTCAGGCGCCCGTCGTCCGAATGTTCGACGGTGCCCTGGTTGGCGTGCTCAGGGTCCTTGTGGTTCTTGCGATGCGCTTCGTCGGTCTTGCCGTGCGCGGTGGTCGAGTGGCCGTGCGCCTTGGTTGAATGCGCGTGCGCCTCGTCGGCGTGCTTCTTGGCCGTCGCGTGATCACCCTTGTCGTGATGCTCGGCGGCGGCCCGGTGCGACTTCGCCGCCTTCTCGTGCGTGTCGGCCGCCTCGTGATGGGCTGTCCTGGGCATGGTGTCCTCCTGTTTCCCCGCGTGGGGAGCCGTCAAAACCGCCGTGAGGCCGTGAAAGTTGCGTCGGCCCCCGGCTTCGGCCGGACGGCCGGGACGGCCTCGCACGCCGTGGTTAGCGCGACCCGGTCTCGCGGCGACGCGCCCCGGCGCGGGTCTTCCAACGCCTCGGAGCTGACGCGGCTGAACCGGGCCGGCCGGGCGGCGAAGGGGCCCGATGGTCAGGCACGGCGCCCGGGCTGGGTTCGGAACACCTCCTCCAGCCTCCGTGTGCCCTGGTCGGCCTCCTCGTCGGACAGGCCCGAGAACCCAAGGATGAGGCCGGCGCCGCGCGACCCGGACGCGTACATCGGCGAGGCCGGCGTCACGGTCACGCCCTTCGCCTGCGCGGCCTGCGCCACGGCCACGTCGTCCGCCCAGGTCCCGGTGCTGCGGGCCATGAGGTAGATGCCCTGCTCCGGCGCGGCCACGGCGACGTGCTCGCCCAGCCGATCCCTCAGGAGCCCGACCAGGTGGTCGCGCGACGCGCGGTAGCGCTCGCGCATCCGTCGCAGGTGGACCGGAAAGTACCCCTCGTTCAAAAAGTCGCCGACGATCAGCTGGGAGACCAGGACGGGCGACACGTCGAGCGCCGGCCGCACGGCGCGGAAGGCGGGAACGAGGTCGGGCGGCGCGACCAGGTAGCCGATCCTCAACCCCGGCAGCAGGGCCTTGCTGAAGGTCCCGACGTAGATCACCCGGCCCGCGTCGTCGAGGCCCTGGAGCGAGGCGATCGGGTGCCCCTCGTAGCGGAACTCGCCGTCGTAGTCGTCCTCGATGATCCAGCAGCCGGCCTCGCGCGCGAACCGGAGCAGTTACAGCCGGCGCGCGAGCGGGAGCGCCGCGCCCGTCGGGTACTGGTGCGAGGGGGTCACGTACAGGGCGGCGGGCCCGGGCGCGTGCGCCAGGGTCTCGGTCACGAGGCCGTCCGCGTCCACCGGCGCGGCGACCACCTCGGCCCCGTTCAGCACGAAGCTCAGGCGGGCCGGCGGGTAGCACGGGTCCTCGACGAGCATGGTCTCGCCCGGCGTGACCAGGACGCGGCAGACGAGGTCGAGGGCCTGCTGGCTGCCCGCCGTGACGAAGACCTGTCCCGGGCCGCAGCGGACGCCGCGCGACACCGCCAGGTACCGGGCGATGGCCGATCGGAGCTCCGGCTCGCCCTGCGGATCGCGGTAGCTGTTCCGGCGGAAGTCGATGTGGCGGGCCGCGATCCGGCGGAGGAGGCCCGCGGTGCGCTCGTCGTGCACGACCCGGCCGGTCGCGAAGGGGACGGTTCTGTCCGAGGGGGGCTTCGACAACCGCTGGGTCGTCGCCGCCATGGCGGACACGCGGCGCTCGCCCAGGACGGCGTTCCCGCGGGCGCGCGTCGCGCCGCGGAGCAGGTCGGCCGGCAGGCCCGACGCCACGAAGGTGCCCGCTCCCAGCCGGCTCTCCGCATAGCCTTCGGCGACCAGCAGGTCGTAGGCTTCGGCCACCAGGCCTCGCGACAGCCCCCACTCCTGCGCCGCGGCGCGCGTGGACGGCAGCCGGTGCCGGGGTCCGAGGAGACCGCCCATGATGGCGTCCCGGAGCCTGAGGTAGAGCTGCCGGACCGCCGGCGCGGGCAAGGTCCGGTCGATGGCGGGATGGAACGAGGCGGCCGGCCCTTCCCGGCGGAGGCGGGCCGTCACGGCGGGGGACGGGTCAAAGTGGCCTCCTGAGCGCACCCGAACTGGCCCTGGCTTTGGGGCCGGAACGGCGCAGGATCAAGCCACCCGTCGCAAAACCCTTCGCGACCCGGAGGCATCATGGCCCAGTCCTCGCGCAGGCTCCGCGTGGCCGTGCTCTTCGGCGGCCGCTCGGCCGAGCACGACGTTTCGGTGCTCTCGGCCGCCAACGTCATGCGCGCGCTGGACCCCGCGCGATACGACGCGGTGCCGATCTTCGTCACGCGGGACGGACGCTGGCTGGTGAGCTCCTACGAGGACGCCACCCTGGCGACGCCCCCGGCCGGCACGGAAGCCTGCCTGGTTCCGGGCGGGAGGGGCCGGATGCTGGCGGTCCCGGCCGACGGGCCGCCCTCCGAGCTGCCGAAGATCGACCTCCTGTTCCCCGTCCTGCACGGGCTCCACGGCGAGGACGGCGCGGTGCAGGGCGTAGCCGAGGTGGCCCGCGTGCCGTTGGTCGGCTGCGGCCTCCTCGGGTCGGCGGTCGCGCTCGACAAGGACGTCGCCAAACGGCTTCTGGCCGCGGCGGGCCTGCCGGTCACGCCGTCGCTGACCATCCGCGAGGACGCGGTCCCCTCGGCCGCGGCGCTGGGGAACCGGTTCGGCTTCCCGTTCTTCGTCAAGCCGGCGCGCCAGGGATCGTCGGTCGGGGTCGGCAAGGTTTCCGGCCCCGAGGACCTCGGCGCGGCGCTGGCCGAGGGATTCCGCCACGACGGCAAGCTGCTCGCCGAGCAGTTCATCGACGGGCGCGAGATCGAGGTCTCGGTGCTGGAGGACGCGAATGGGACGCTGTTCGTGTCGCGGCCCGGCGAGGTCGCGCCGGCCGCGCACCACGCGTTCTACAGCTACGACGCCAAATACGTGGACGGGGGCGGCGCGGTGGTGAGCGCGCCGGCGGAGCTGCCGCCCGAGGTCGAGGCCACCCTGCGCGACATCGCCGCCGAGGCGTTCCGGGCGCTCGGCTGCGACGGCATGGCGCGCGTCGACTTCTTCCTCGCCCCGGACGGGCGCGTGTTCGTCAACGAGGTGAACACCATCCCGGGCTTCACCGACGTCAGCATGTACGCCAAGGCCATGGCCGCGAGCGGCGTCGCCTACCCCGAGCTGCTCGACCGCCTGGTGGCGCACGGGCTGGCGCGGGCCGGCAAGACGGCCTCGTGAGGGGCGACCCCGATGCGGCGGACCTTTGAGGGCTGGGGCAGCGGCCTCGTCGGCGTGGTGATCTTCAGCGGGTCGCTGCCGGCGACGCGGATCGCCGTGGCGGGCTTCACGCCCCTGTTCCTGACCTCGGCCCGCGCGGTCGTGGCCGCGCTGCTCGGGGCCGCGGTGCTCGCCGCCCTGCGGCAGAAGCGGCCGGGGCGCCGCGACCTCGTCCCCCTGGCCGTCGTGGCGCTCGGCGTCGTGATCGGGTTCCCGCTGCTGACGGCTCTCGCGCTCCAGCACGTGACCTCGGCGCGGTCCATCGTGTTCATCGGCCTGCTCCCGCTCGCCACCGCGATCTTCGGGGTGCTGCGCGGCGGCGAGCGGCCCGAGGCCGCCTTCTGGCTGTTCTCGACCGCGGGCGGCCTCGCGGTCGCGGGCTTCGCGCTGGCGCAGGGCGGCGGCGCCTCGCCGGCCGGCGACCTCGACATGGTGGGCGCGATCCTGCTCTGCGGCCTGGGCTACGCGGAGGGCGCCTCCCTGTCGCGCCGGCTCGGCGGCTGGCAGGTCATCTCCTGGGCGCTCGTGCTGGCCCTGCCGGTCATGGCGCCCCTCGCGCTGGCGACGGCGCCCGCCTCGTGGGGCGCCGTCGGCCTGCCCGCCTGGGCGGGGCTCGCCTACGTCTCGGTGTTCAGCATGCTGGTGGGCTTCGTCTTCTGGTACCGCGGGCTGGCGCTGGGCGGCATCGCGGGGGTCGGGCAATTGCAGCTGCTGCAGCCCTTCTTCGGGCTGTCGCTGGCGGCCCTGCTGCTGGGCGAGCCGATCTCACGGCCGATGGTCGCGGTGACGCTCCTGGTCGTGGCCTGCGTGGCGGGCGCCAAGCGGTTCGCGCGCGCGAGCCCGCGCGGCCATGTGCCGGAGGCGTCGACCTCGGCTTGACCTCCGCCGGCTCCGCCGTCGCGCCGCCTCAGCCCTCGACGAGGGCCAGCACCCGGAGCGGGCTGCCCGAGCCCCTGGCGATCTTCAAGGGCGGCGTGATCAGGAGGGCGCCGGTGGGCGGCAACTGGTCGAGGTTGGTCAGGCTGGCGAGGCCGAGCTTGCCCGCCCCGTGCATCAGGTGGTGGGCCGGGAACGGCGGGTCGAAGGTGAAGGCCTGGCCGTGGTCGGTGCCCACCGCCTCAACGCCCCAGCCGTTCACGTCGCGCTCCTCGATCAGGAAGCGGATCGCCTCGGGCGACGGGCCGGGGGTATGCGGGCCGTCGGCCTGCATGTTGAGGAACTGGGCGGGGTCGCGGCGCTTCGACCAGTCGGTGCGCAGCAGCACCCAGGCGCCGTCGGGGATGCGGCCGTGCGCCGCCTCGAAAGCCCGGATGTGCTCGGGCCGGACCACGAACCGCGGGTCGGCCGCGGCCTCCTTCGAGCAATCGAGCACCACCGCGGGCGCCACGAAGCGTCCGGGCGCGATCGTGTCCGTGTAGCCGTCGGCGAAATCCTTGCCCGTGACCCAGTGCGCGGGAGCATCGAAATGGGTGCCGGTGTGCTCGCCCAGGGACAGGTTGTTCCAGTACCAGGCCGGGCCGCGCTCGTCGTAGTGCGAGATCTCCTCGATCGTGAAGGGTTTGGAGTTGGCGTTGGGCGGCGGCAGCCCGATCACCGGGGTGTCGGGGCTGAGCGTCTGCGTCAGGTCGACCACGCGCACCCTGCCGCTCGCGAGCGCCGCCGCGACCTGTTCAAGCACGCCATTCGCCATCGTCGATCTCCCTCACCCCTGCCCCCGAAGGACGACCCTCGACCTCTGCCCCGAGGCCTGGTCACCCGGCGTCCGGGACCCCGTCCAGCACGCGCTCGTGCCGCGACGGCCGCGCCTTTTTTTGCAGCGCGACCTGCTTCCCGCGCGTCTTGGCCGCCTCCGCGTGCGCCTGGTTGCGTCCGGCGTGAAAGGGCTGCGGCCAAGCCTGGTTGCGCGCCCCATACCAGGCTTCCGCCTGATGGGTGAAGAAAGGATTCCACAGGTGCGGCCGGCCGAGCGCCACGAGGTCGGCCCGCCGCGTGTGCAGGATGGTGTTGATCTGCGCCGGCTCGGTGATGGCGCCCACGGTCATGGTGGCCATCCCGGGCACGTTGCGGATCGCCTCGGCGAACTGCACCTGGAACATCCGGCCGTAGACGGGCTTCTGGTTCGGCACGGTCTGGCCGGCGGACACGTCGATCAGGTCGCAGCCCGCGTCGCTGAACGCCCGCGCGATCGCGAACACGTCCTGCTCGTCGATGCCGCCTTCGAGCCAGTCCGACGCCGACAGGCGCACCGACATGGGCTTGCCGCCCGGCCAGGCGGCGCGCACGGCCTCGAACACTTCCAAGGGGAAGCGCAGCCGGTTCTCGATCGACCCACCGTAACCGTCGGTGCGCCGGTTGGTGAGCGGCGACAGGAAGGACGCCAGCAGGTAGCCGTGGGCGCAGTGCAGTTCGAGCAGGTCGAAGCCGGCCCGGTCGGCGCGCCGGGCGGCCCGGGCGAAGTCCGCCACCACGGCGTCCATGCCGGCCCGGTCCAGCTCGCGCGGGATCTGGCTCACGCCCGCGTGCCAGGCGAGCGCCGAGGCCGAGACCAGCGGCCAGTTGGCGTCGGCGTTCTCCAGCGGGTGGTCGGCCTTCTCCCACCCGACCTGGGTGGAGCCCTTGCGGCCCGCGTGGCCGAGCTGGATCGCGACCTTGCAGGGGCTGTTGGCGTGGGCGAAGGCCACGATGCGCGCCCATTGCGCCTCGTGCGCGTCGGTCCACAACCCGGGGCAGCCGGGCGTGATCCGCGCGCCGGGCGACACGCAGGTCATCTCGGTGAAGAGGAGGCCCATGCCCCCGAGCGCGTGGGACGCGTAGTGGACGAAGTGCCAGTCGGTCAGGTTGCCGCCCTCGTCGGCGCGGTACTGCGCCATCGGGGCCATGACGACGCGGTTGTCGAGCCGCATGTCGCGCAGCCGGAACCGCGTGAACATCGGCGTGGGGCGCGTGACCCGGTAGTCGTCGCCGGTCTCCCGGAACAGCCGCTCGTAGAACTCCGTGTCGGCCCGCTCCACGAAGCCCGGGTCCCTGACCATCAGGTTGTCGTAGGTCACGGATTTCGCCCGGCACATCACCGTCATGGCGAACTGCATGGGCTCCATGTCGAAGGAGCGGCTCATGTGCTCGAACCAGGCGAGCGACACGTCGGCGTTGTGCTGCACGACCTGGCAGGGGACCCGCCGGGTCTCGTCGTAGGCCCGGAAGGCCGCCTCGACGCTCCCCTCGGCGTGCGCCAGAACGGCGTCGCTCAGCCCGATGGCGCACTCCATGGCGAGCTTGGTCCCGGAGCCGATCGAGTAGTGGGCCGAGGCCTTGGCGTCGCCCAGCAGCACGACCTTGCCGTGGTGCCACGTCTCGCAGAAGATGCGCGGGAAGCGTCGCCACAGCGAGCGGTTGAGGAGCAGCCCGTGGCCGTCGAGCTCCGCGGCGTAGAGGGCTTCCAGCTTGGCGCGGGAGCCTTCCTCATCGTCCTCGACGAAGCCGTGGCCCTGCCAGCAGGCCTCGTCCATCTCGAACACCCAGGTCGAGCGGTCCGGCTCGTACTGGTAGGTGTGGGCGCAGATCACCCCGTGCGGCGTTTCGCGGAAGAAGTAGTTGAACTCCCCCATCGGCCGGGTCGAGCCCATCCAGCAGAAGCGGTTGGACTTGATCGCGACCGTGGGCTTGAACTGCTCGCGGTAGCGCTCGCGGATGGGCGAGTTGATGCCGTCGGCCGCGACCACGATGTCGGAGCCCGCGAACCGGGTTTCGAGCTCGTCGGGGTCGAGCCGCGCGGAGAAGGCCAGCGCGACCCCCACCTCCCGGCAGCGCGCCTGGAGGACCCCGAGCAGGTGCGTCCGGGACGTCCCGCAGAAGCCGTTGCCGCCGCAGCGGATCTCCCGGCCCCGGTAGTGGATCGCCACGTCGTCCCAGTAGGCGAACCGGTCGCGGATGCGGTCGTAGGAGGCGGGGTCGCGCGCCAGGAACTCGTCCAGCGTGTCGTCCGAGAAGACCACGCCGAACCCGAACGTGTCGTCCGCGGCGTTCTGTTCGAACACCTCGACCTGCCAGGCGGGACGCGCCTTCTTGACCAGCAGCGCGAAATACAGGCCGCCCGGACCGCCGCCGACAACCGTGATCCTGAGCGCCGCGCTCACCCGAGCGCTCGGGTGGCCGTCCGCGCCCACCCCGGCGCGGCCGGGCCGGTCGGCCTTCCCCGGCTGAACAACGAAATGACCCGGCGCGGCGCGGCGTCGGTGGCGTGGCTCATCGGGCTCTCCACCCTCGACCGGGGCCTTCTGGACGCGCGTTAGTTTAGATATGAAATATTCCGGGGCAAGGCCCTTATCGACGCGGACAGGGCCGGGCGGGCGCGGGCTGGATCTCAAGAGGAGCGGGCGGATGGCCGGCGACGGCGCACGGGCGGCTCCGGCCGCGGAGGATCGGGTCGGTGCCGCGGCTCCGGCCCGCGCGGTGCTGCAGCCTCCCGGCTGGCCGCGGCCCCGCGGCTACGCCAACGGCATCGTGGCGGAGGGCCGGCTGCTGGTGACGGGCGGCGTCGTGGGGTGGGACACCGCCGGGCGGTTCCCACAGGCCTTCGTGGACCAGGCTCGGCTCGCCTTCCAGAACATCGCCGCGATCCTGGCCGAGGCGGGTGCCGGTCCGGAGCACCTCGTGCGGCTCACCTGGTACGTGACCGACATGGAGGACTACCTCGCCGACCCGCGCGGGCTGGGCGCCGCCTACCGGGACGTGTTCGGCCGCAACTTCCCCGCCATGGCGGCCGTGCAGGTGGTGCGGCTGGTGGAGCGCGCCGCCAAGGTCGAGATCGAGGCGACCGCCGTGCTGCCCATCGGCGGCTGAGCCGACCGGCTCAGCCTGCCTCCCCGCCCCGCGGCTATGGCGTTCACGGCTCTGGAGCGTCAGCCGGTTCTGCCCTTCGCCGCTTGAGGGGAGAAGGTGGCCGACAGGCCGGATGAGGGGGGAGGCGAGCGGGTTGGTCGCCCCTCGTACGCCCTACCGGACCCCTTACTTCCCGCAGGGCGGGGCGAAGGGCAGAACCGGCCCGCCCTGCAGGTGTACGGACCTGAGAGCCGCGAGCGAGGCGACGGACGGCGTTCGGCACCGGGCGCGTCGAGCCAAGGTCGGAGCCCAGCCGGCTCAGTCGAAGGTCCCGCCTTCGGCCGCCAGGCGCTCGATCAACGGCGCGACCCGCCACAGCGGGTCGCCGTCCGAGAGCGCCGCGAGGTCGGCCCGCACGGCCGCGAGCCCCCGCGCGCCGGCCGCGTGCATGGGGCCGCCGAGGTGGCGGGGGAAGCCGAAGCCGTTCACCATCACGGCGTCGACGTCGCCGGCCCGCAGCGCGACGCCCTCGCCGAGGAGCTTGGCCCCCTCGTTGGCCATGGCGAGCAGGACGCGGTTCTGGATCTCGGCGCAGGCGAAGGCGCGCGGCACGACGCCCTTGGCGGCCCGCTCGGCCGCCACGATCGTTTCCACGGCCGGGTTCGGCGCGGGCGCGCCGCCGTCGTAGGTGTAGTAGCCCCGTCCGGTCTTGCGGCCGAGCCAGCCCCGCTCGCAGAGGCGGTCCGACACCGCGACGTAGCGCTCGGCCGGGTCGCGGGTGGGCGCCAGGCGCTTACGCGTGGCCCAACCGATGTCGAGGCCGGCCAGGTCCTGCATGGCGTAGAGGCCCATGGGGAAGCCGAGGTCCAGGAAGGCCGCGTCCACCTCGTAGGGCGAGGCGCCGTCCTCCACGGTGGCGTCGGCGGCGCGCCGGTAGGCCGACAGCACGCGGTTGCCCACGAAGCCCTCGCGGTTGCCCGCCCACACGCCGAGCTTGCCCAGGCGCCTGGCGAGCGCGAAGCCGGTCGCGACCGCGTCCGGCGCGGCCCCGTCCGGCACCACGACCTCCAGGAGTTTCACGATGTGGGCGGGCGAGAAGAAGTGCAGCCCGATCACGTCGGCGGGCCGCGCCGTGGCGGCCGCGACCGCCGCCACGTCGAGGTAGGACGTGTTGGTGGCCAGCACCGCGCCGGGTTTCGCGACGGCGTCGAGGGCGCGGAAGACGTCCCGCTTGGCGTCGAGGGACTCGAACACGGCCTCGATCACGAGGTCGGCCTCGCCGAGCGATGCCATGTCCGTTCCGGCGCGCAGCCGCCCCGCGTCGATCGCCTCACGGTCGGGCCGCGCCAGCTTGCCGCGCTTGGTGGCCTCGTCCAACACGGCGCCGATCCGGGTCCGGGCCGCCGCGAGCGCCGCCTCGTCGCGCTCGACCACCGTGGCGCGGAGCCCGGCCAGCAGGCAGGCCGCCGCGATGCCCGTCCCCATGGTGCCGCCGCCCACGACGCCGACGTGCTCCACGCGCCGCGCCGCGCCGCCGCCCGGCACCTTGCCGACCGCGCGCTCGGCGAGGAAGACGTGGCGCAGCGCCTTCGCTTGGGCCGACGGGCGCAGGGCGTCGAACACGTCCCGTTCCAGGGCCAGCCCGGCGTCGAAGCCGAGCCCGGCGCTTCGCTCCACCACCTCGATCGCGCGCAGGGGCGCGACCTGGCCGGGCGACCTGCGCGCCGCGGCGGCCCGCGCCGCCCCGACCTCGTCCGGGCGCGCAGCCGGGAACGGGCGCGCGGCGAGGTTGGGCAAAGGCC
This sequence comes from uncultured Lichenihabitans sp., assembly GCA_964243035.1. Classification (GTDB taxonomy): domain Bacteria; phylum Pseudomonadota; class Alphaproteobacteria; order Rhizobiales; family Beijerinckiaceae; genus Lichenihabitans. The sequence goes on along the minus strand of CAXTDZ010000017.1, from coordinate 5,071 downwards.
GGTTGAGACGCGCGCGCAGGAAGTCGATGGCGAAACCCGCGCGGTCGCCGGCCGTGACGGCGTCGACGAGGCCGAGCCGCAGTGCCTCTTCGGCCAGGACTCTTCGTCCCGAGGTCATGATGTCGAGCGCCGGCGCGGCGCCGATCAGCCGCGGCAGGCGCTGGGTGCCGCCCGCGCCCGGGACGAGCCCCAGCGTCACCTCGGGCAGGCCGAGCGACCCGGCCGGGTCGACGACCCGGTAGTGGCAGGCGAGCGCCAGTTCCAGGCCGCCGCCGAGCGCGGTTCCGTGCAGCGCCGCGACCACCGGCTTGGGCAGGCGGTCCAGGGCGGCACAGCAGTCGCGCAGGCTCGGCGCGAGCGGGAGCGCGTCGAATTCGGCGATGTCGGCGCCCGCCGCGAAGGTGCGGCCGGCGCAGAGCAGCACCGCGCCGCGCACCGCGGGGTCGGCCGCAACCCGCCCGAGCGCCGCCACGAGCCCGGCCCGCACGGCGTGTCCGGTGGCGTTCACGGGCGGGTTGTCGATCGTGACGAGCGCGAGGTCGCCGCGGAGGTCGACCGTGACGGGGCCGTCGCTCACGCGGCCCGGCTCGCCCCGGCGCGGGCGGCGTAGTCCGCCGCGGCCTGCCGCGCGATGACGAGCCTCTGGACGTCGCTCGCCCCCTCGTAGATGCGCAGCGCCCGCACCTCGCGGTAGAGTTCCTCGACCTTGGTGCCCGCGCGCACGCCGTCGCCGCCGTGCAGTTGCACGGCGGTGTCGACCACCCGGCTCGCGTTCTCGGTGCCGACCAGCTTGGCGAGCGAGGCCTCGCGGGTGATGCGGGGCGCGCCGCGGTCCTTGGCCCAGGCCGCGCGGTAGACCATCAGGGCCGCGGCGTCGACGTCGGCCACCATGTCGGCCACGTGCCCCTGCACGACGGGCATGTCGGCCATCGGGCCGCCCGACAGGCGGCGGCCCGCGGTGCGGGTCAGGGTCTCGTCGAGGGCGCGGCGCGCGAAGCCGAGCGCCGCCGCCCCCACGGTGGAGCGGAACACGTCCAGGGTCGCCATGGCGACCTTGAACCCCTCCCCCGGCGCGCCGATCCGGTTCGCGACGGGAACGCGGCAAGCTTCGAAACGCAGCCGCGCGAGCGGGTGCGGCGCGAGGGTGTGCAGGCGCTCGGCGACCGTGAAGCCGGGCAGGCCGGCCTCCACCGCGAAGGCCGACAAGCCCCGCACGCCCGGCCCCTCGCCCGTCCGGCAGAACACGACGTAGCGGTCCGCGACGCCGCCGTTGGAGATCCAGGTCTTCTCGCCGGTGAGGCGGACGTGGTCCGCCCCGTCGGGCTCGGCCGCGCAGGACAGCGCCGCCACGTCCGACCCGGCCTCGGGCTCCGTCAGCGCGAAGGCCGCGACCGCGCGCCCGGCCGCGACGTCGGGCAGGAAGCGCCCTTTCTGCACGTCCGTGCCGAACAGCGTGACCGGGCCCGTGCCGAGCCCCTGCATGGCGAAGGCAAAGTCCGCCAGGCCCGACTGGTAGGCGAGCGTTTCCCGGAGGAGGCAGAGCGAGCGCACGTCGAGCCGGTCGCGCGCGCCGCCGAAGGGCGCCGTCACGGCGTGGCGCAGGAGCCCGGCCGCGCCGAGCGCCGCCACCAGCCGCCGGCAACTGGCATCCACGTCACCGTGGTCGATGAGGGCTTCGACCTCCGTTTCGGCGAACCGCGCCACCTCCTCGCGCAGAACCGCGTGGGCGGGCTCGAAGAAGGGCCACTGGAGGAAGCTCAGGTCGGGCATGGCTCAGTCGCCCTCGAAGGCGGGCTTGGTTTTGGCCGCGAAGGCCCGGTAGGCCCGGCCGAAGTCCTCGGTCCGCATGCACAGGGCCTGGGCCACCGCCTCGGCCTCGATGGCGTCGTCCACGCCCATGGCCCATTCCATGTGCAGCATCCGCTTGGTCAGCCCGGTCGCGAAGCTGGGCCCCCCGGCGAGGGCGAGCGCGGTGTCGCGGGCGGCGGCGGCGAGGTCGGCCCGCTCGACCAGGCGGTTGAAGAAGCCCCAGCGCTCCCCCTCCGCGCCGCCCAGCGCGCGACCCGTGAAGAGGAGTTCGCTCGCCCGGCCCTGGCCCACGATCCGGGGCAGGATCGCGCAGGCGCCCATGTCGCAGCCCGCGAGACCCACCCGGTTGAACAGGAAGGCGACCCGGGCCTCGGGCGTGCCGATGCGGAGGTCCGACGCCATGGCCAGGATGGCGCCCGCCCCCGCGCACACGCCGTCGACCGCCGCCACGATCGGCTGCGGGCAGGCCCGCATGGCTTTGACGAGCTCGCCCGTCATCTCGGTGAAGCGCAGGAGGTCGGCCGTCCTCATCGCGAGGAGCGGCGCGATGATGTCGTGGACGTCGCCTCCGGACGAAAAGTTGTCGCCCGCGCCCGACAGCACGAACACTTTTACGGCGTCGTCGGCCTTGGCGGCGCGGAACAGGGCCGCGAGCTCGGCGTAGGACTCGAAGGTCAGCGGGTTCTTGCGCTCCGGCCGGTTCAGCGTCAGCGCCGCCACGCCGTGCTCGACCGCGAGCAGGACGTGGCGCGCCGCGTAGCCCGCCAGGGGGGGCGCGATCGCGGGTTGAAAGATCACGGTTCGGCCCCCTTCGCGAGGCCGCGGCGGACGGACGCCTTGAGCTTGGCGAGCAGGGCCATGAGCGCCGCCCCGTCGGCCGGGTCGAGGCCGTCGAACATCGTCGCGATCCAGTCGCCGTGCCGGGCGGCCATGCGCCGGAAGGCCTCGCGCCCCGTGGGCGTCATGCGGATCACCTGGACGCGGCGGTCGTGGGGGGCGGGGGTGCGGGTGATGTGCCCGTCGGCGACCAGCCGGTCGACGATCGCGGTCACGTTGCCGGCCGACACCATGAGGCGCCTGGACAGGTCCCCGAGCACCAGGCCGTCCTCGGCCCTGTCGAGCTGGGCGAGCAGGTCGAAGCGGGGAAGGGTGAAATCGAAGGTCGAGAGCAGCTTGCGCCGGATCTCGGTCTCGATCAGCGTCGCGCAGGTCAGGAGCCGCAGCCACAGGCGCAGCTCGTCCCGGTGGTCGGCGGGCGCGTCCGCGACCTTGGTTTCGGCGTCGATCCAGGGGACGTCCAGCATCAGGTCTCGCCTCCCGCGACCGCGACGCACTGCCCCGTGACGCCGCCCGACAGCGGGTGGGCGAGCCACAGCGCGGCCTGCGCGACCTCCTCCGGCCGCATGAGCCGGCCCATGGGGTTGGACACCTCGAAATGGGCGCGCGCCTCCGCGGCGCTCCGCCCCGTGCGCGCCACCACGGTGGCCACGCCCGCCGCGACCAGGTCCGTGTCGGTGTAGCCGGGGCAGAGCGCGTTCACCGTGACGCCGGTTCTGGCGAGCTCGATCGCCAGCGCCCGGGTCAGGCCCACCAGGGCGTGCTTGGCCGCGACGTAGGCCGAGACGTAATTGTAGCCCTTCAAGCCGGCCATCGAGGCCACGTTGATGATGCGGCCGAACTTTTGGGCGAGCATGTGCGGGAGGGCCGCCCGGCTCGCCTCGACCGCGCTCAGCACGTTGAGGTCGAACAGGCGCTGGAACGCGGCGCGGCCGGTTTTGCTGAACGGCCCCGTTTCGGCCCCGCCGACGTTGTTGACGAGCACGTCGAAGCGACCCTCGGCCACCGCGGCGGCCAGACGGTCGGGGTCGGCGGCGTCGACCACGACGCCCGCGCGCGCGACGCCCTCGGCGACGGCCGCGTCGAGGGTGGCCGCCGTGCGACCCAGGATGGTGACCTCGTGCCCCGCGGCCGTCAGGGCGGCCGCGACCGCCCGCCCGATGCCCCGGCTGCCGCCCGTCACGCAAGCGCGGTACTGCGCCACCCGTCCTCCGATGTTTCAGGCCCGAGAGACCATCGGTCCCGCCCCGGCGGGCGTCAACCCCGGGCGGCGGGAGTTGGCCGGGCGGTTCGGCACCGTCCCCGCGCCGCAGGTCCGGGGCGGAACCGCCCCCGCCGCCCGACTGCGGGATGCGTGCGCGGCGACCTGCGGCGAGCCGCCCTTGACGCGCCCTGCCCCGAGCGCCTAAGCACGCACGGTCCGTCAGGGCATGATCCACCCGTCTCAGGCCGGCCACGGCGAGACGACCGTCCGGCAGCGCGTCGCGCCCCCGGGCGCGTTCCGCGTTGCGCCGGCCGCGAGAAAGGCATCCGCCGCCATGTTCGAAGGCCTGTCCGAAAAGCTGTCCGGCATCTTCGAGGGGCTCACCCGCCGGGGCGCGCTCTCCGAAGCCGACGTGACGGCCGCGATGCGCGAGGTGCGCCGCGCCCTGCTGGAGGCCGACGTGGCCCTGGAGGTGGTGCGCTCCTTCACCGATCGCGTGCGCGAGAAGGCGGTGGGCGCGGCCGTGGTCAAGTCGGTCACGCCGGGCCAGATGGTCATCAAGATCGTCAACGACGCCCTGGTCGAGATGCTGGGGGCCGAGGCGGACCCGATCAGCCTGGAGGCGGCCCCGCCGGTGGCGATCATGATGGTCGGCCTCCAGGGCGCGGGCAAGACCACCACCACGGCCAAGATCGCCAAGCGGCTCGCCGACCGGCAGAAGAGCCGGGTGCTGATGGCCTCGCTCGACGTCAAGCGCCCGGCCGCCCAGGAGCAGCTCGCGGTGCTGGGCCGGCAGGTGGGCGTCGACACCCTGCCGATCGTGCCGGGCCAGACGCCCGTGCAGATCGCCCGCCGGGCCGAGCAGGCGGCGCGCCTGCAGGGCTACGACGTGGTGATGCTCGACACCGCGGGCCGCACGCACATCGACGAGGCCCTGATGGCCGAGATGGCGGAGATCAAGGCCGCCAGCCGCCCCCACGAGGTGCTGCTGGTGGCCGACAGCCTCACGGGCCAGGACGCCGTCAACCTCGCGCGCGCCTTCGACGAGCGGGTGGCGGTCACCGGCATCGTGCTGACCCGGGTGGACGGCGACGGCCGCGGCGGCGCGGCGCTGTCCATGCGGGCGGTGACGGGCAAGCCCATCAAGCTGATCGGCACCGGCGAGAAGATGGACGCGCTGGAGGACTTCCACCCCGCGCGCATCGCCAACCGCATCCTGGG
>CAXTDZ010000016.1:42318-44450 GCA_964243035.1 uncultured Lichenihabitans sp. | reverse complement strand
GCCCAGCCCAACGCGGGCGGCCGGCGCGACGACCGCCGCGCGGGGGCGCCGGAGCACCGCTTCATCGCCGACACCCAGCCCATCCGCCAGCCCGGCCCCGCGGGCTCCCGGCAGGCCCGCTCGCCCGGCCGCTGAGGGCGGCGAAAGGGGTCCAAAATTCATCGTACGGGGCCTTGCCTCGTACGACGGCGCAGCCCTAACATCCCCGTCATGGTCGAGACGGTCGTTACCATCAGGGGTGCCCGGGCGAGCGACGCGCAGGAGATCGCCGACGTCCACGACGCGTCGTGGCGCGACGCCTACCGGGGCGTCATCCCCGGCCGCGAGCTGGAGAAGATGATCGCCCGCCGGGGGCCTCGCTGGTGGCACTCGGCCATCGTGGACGGCAGCCGGCTGTCCGTGCTGGAATACGACGAGTCGATCGTGGGCTACGCGAGCTACGGCCGCAACCGCGTCCCCTCGCTGCCCTACCGGGGCGAGATCTTCGAACTCTACCTCGCGCCCGAGTTCCAGGGCGTCGGCTTCGGGCGGCGCCTGTTCGACGCGGCGCGGCGCGACCTCGCCAACCACGGCTACGGCACCACGCTGACCTGGGCGCTCGCGGACAACGAGCGGGCCATCGGCTTCTACACGCACCTGGGCGGCCGCGTGGTGCGGCGCGCGGAAGAGCGGTTCGGCTCCGAGCCGCGCGGGCGCGTGGCGTTCGGCTTCGGTTGAGCATGGCGGCATTGCGCCGTTGACAGGGGTGCGCCCGGCCGGTTCAACGGGTGGCGCGGCGCTGGCAGCGCCAGGGTTGCGCGCTCCGGAGTGTCCCCCATGAACCTCGACGCCGTCTCCACCGGCAAGAACCCGCCCCACGAGGTCAACGTCATCATCGAGGTGCCGATCGGCGGCGAGCCGATCAAGTACGAGATGGACAAGGAGGCCGGCGCCCTGGTGGTCGACCGCTTCCTCTACACCGCGATGCGCTACCCAGGGAACTACGGCTTCATCCCGCACACGCTGTCGGACGACGGCGACCCCTGCGACGTGGTGGTGGCCAACACCCGCGCCATCATCCCGGGCGCCGTGATGGCCTGCCGCGTCGTGGGCGCGCTGATGATGGAGGACGAGTCGGGCGGCGACGAGAAGATCATCGCGGTGCCCGCAACCAAGCTCACCCGCCGCTACGAGACGGTCACCAACTACACCGACCTGCCCGCCATCACGCTGGAGCAGATCGAGCACTTCTTCCAGCACTACAAGGACCTCGAACCTGGCAAGTGGGTCAAGATCGTCAAGTGGGTGGACGCCGCCGCCGCGCGCGACCTCGTGACGGCCGCGGTGGAGCGACACAAGGCCAAGCGCGCGGGCTGACGCGACGGCTCGTCCGGGCCGCGGCGGCCCCCCGCTCAGTCACCGTCCTGCCATGATGGCCTGCGATAGCGACCGCGAAAATCCGCGGCGCGGGGCTGGTGCGGACCCGGCCGGCCGCGGAAGCCCTTGTCCGCGGCGCGCCGATCGGGTTCATGCCCCGTCCCTCGCCGCCCAGTCGTGGAGTTCCCCTTGATCCTCCGAACGAGCTTTGCCGTCGCGGCCCTGGTCCTCGGTGCGCAGACCGTCGCGCGCGCGGCCGACCTCGAACCGGTCGGCACCTGGTTGGTCGAGGACGGGCGCGCCAAGATCCGCACCGAGAAGTGCGGCGACGGCAACGCCGACGTTTGCGGCTACGTGGTGTGGCTGAAGGAGCCGCTGACCGAGAAGGGCGTGCCGAAGACCGACATCAAGAACCCCGATCCCGCCAAGCGCAACCGGCCCAGCCTGGGGCTGGAACTGATCGAGGGCTTCAAGGCGGACGACGACGGCGTCTTCAAGGGCCAGATCTACAACGCCGAGAACGGCAAGATGTACGACGCGTCCCTGTCGAGGGAGTCGGACACCGAGCTCAAGATCAAGGGCTGCATGCTGAAGTTCCTGTGCGGCTCGCAGACCTGGACCAAGGTGGCCGACCTGCCCGTCCCCACCGCCAAGAAGACCGCCGCGGCCGCCGCAGCCGCCCATAAGCAGCCCTGATCCGCCCTCGCGCGGCTCGGGTCGCTGACCCGTCCGGTGTCGAGCCGGACGGGTTTTTTTGTGTCGGGCTTCAGTAACTC
>CAXTDZ010000016.1:18570-42218 GCA_964243035.1 uncultured Lichenihabitans sp. | reverse complement strand
TGACCCGTCCGGTGTCGAGCCGGACGGGTTTTTTTGTGTCGGGCTTCAGTAACTCAGCGCAGGACCGCCGGTCCGTCGGACGAGCCCCCCGTCATCGCGAGCGGAGCGAAGCAATCCAGCCGGTCGATTCAGGCACGACCGCGACCGGCGCCGGATTGCTTCGCTCCGCTCGCGATGACGGACCGCTGCCCTGGTCCGATCACTCAGGACTGGGGAAGCCACCAGAACGTGCGTGCGGAGCCACGCAAGGCTGCTCAGTGGCCGCCGCCGCCTCCGCCGGCCGGCCGCGCGGGCCGCTGCATCAGCGGCGTGACCAGCACCAGCAGCAGGAACAGCACCGTCAGCGCCACGAACACGTCGGCCAGCGACAGGACCAGCGCCTGCCGCCGGACCAGCAGCGCCAACTGCTTGGTGGCTGACAGCGTCGCGTCCGACCCCATCCCGCCGAAGGCGCGCGTCATGTCCGCGAGCGTGTCCTCGGCGGCCCCGTGACCCCAGGCGATGCTCTCGTGCAGGCGCTGGAGGTGCAGGTCCCAGCGGTGGTTCATCACCGTGTTGATCATGGCGAGGCCCACCGCGCCGCCGAAGTTGCGCGTCAGGTTGAACAGGCCCGAGGCGTTCTTGAGCTTGCTCGGCGGCACGGTGCCGAGCGCCACGTTGTTGATCGGCACCATGGCGGTCATCAGCGAGAAGCCGCGCAGCACCTGCGGCACCAGCAGGTCCCAAAAATCCCAGTCGGCGGTGATGCGCGACGCCTGCCAGGTGCCAACCGCGAAGCCCGTGAAGCCCAGCCCGATCATGAGGCGGGGGTCGACCCTGCCCATCAGCCGCCCGACCACGGGGGCCGCCACGAACATGCACAACCCCGACACGAACATCGTTTCGCCGATCTGCAGCGACGAGTAGCCCCGCACGCTCGCGAGGAACACGGGGTAGATGTAGGTCAGCCCGTAGAGCCCCACGCCCATCACGAAGGAGAAGACCGACCCCATCGCGAGGTTGCGGTTGGAGAAGACGGTCAGGTCCACGATGGGCTGCCTGGCGGTGAACACGCGCCAGAAGAACACAACCGCGCCCGCTGCCGACACCACGGCGCAGACGGTCACGGCGGTCTCGTCGAACCAGTTCTTCTGCGGCCCTTCCTCCAGCACGTACTCCATGGCGCCCAGCATGGCCGCCATGCCCGCGAGGCCCGTCCAGTCGAAGTCGTCGAGCAGCTTGAGGTCCGGCTTGTCGAAGTCGATCATCGCGTAGGTCGCGACGCTGACCACGATGCCCGGCACCACGTTGATGAGGAACAGCCAGTGCCAGGAGAACAGGTCGGTGAGGTAGCCCCCCACCGTCGGGCCGATGGTGGGCGCAAGCGTGGCGACCAGCCCGATCACGGGCGCGATGATGGGCTGCTTCTCGCGCGGGAAGATCATGTAGGAGGAGGCGAACACGGTGGGGATCATGGCCCCGCCGATGAAGCCCTGCAGCGCCCGCCACACGATCATCTGGTTGATGTCGGTGGCGGTCGAGCACAGGAAGCTCATCGCCGTGAAGCCCGCGCAGGAGGCCGCGAACAGGTAGCGGGTCGAGAACGCGCGGCTCAGGATGCCCGACAGCGGGATCATGACCACTTCGGCGATCAGGTAGCTGGTCTGCACCCAGGCCACCTCCTCGGCGCTCGCCGACAGGCCGGCCTGGATCTGCGACAGCGACGCCGACACGATCTGGATGTCCAGGATCGCCATGAACATGCCGAACACCATGAAGATGAAGGTGATCATCTTCCGGGCGTCGAGGCCGGGCGCGGCCGGGCGGGCCGCGGGGGAGAGCGCGGCCGGCGCCGCGTCGCGGGTGGCGGCGGTCACGGGGTCCGCTCAGTCCTGCTGGGTGGCGGCGGAGCGGTGCGGGCGGATCGCCTCGGCCACGGCGCTCAGGCCCAGCGCGTCCGCGAGCGAGGGTCTGGGGGCGCCCTCGTCGCGGGTGTGGACGTCCACCACCACCGACAGGCCGGGGCGCAGCAGCCCCTCGGCCGCGACCTCGGCGGGCACGCGGATGCGGACGGGCACGCGCTGGACGATCTTGGTGAAGTTGCCGGTCGCGTTCTCGGGCGGCAGCAGGGAGAACTCGGCCCCCGAGGCGGGCGCCACGCTTTCCACCTCGCCCTCGATGGTGCGGGACGAGAAGGCGTCGGGCCTGACCGTGGCCTTCATGCCGGGCTTCAGGCGTTCGATCTGCGTTTCCTTGAAGTTGGCTTCCACGTAGGCGCTGCCGAGCGGCACCAGGGCGAGCAGCTTGGTTCCCGCCTGCACGTATTGGCCCGGCTGCACGGCCTTGTTGCCGACCACGCCCTCGAAAGGCGCCCGCACGGTCGTGAAGGACAGGTTGCGCTCGGCCATGGCCAGCGCGGTCTCCAGCTCGCCGCGGACCTTCTCGGCCTCGACCTTCTGGGCCTCCAGCACGCCGAGGGCGGCTTCGGCCGACACCAGCGCGGCGTTGGCGGAGGCGACCGCCGCCGACGCCCGGTCGCGGTCGGCGAGCGCCCCGTCGAGCCGCTGCTGGGTGCCGAACGTGCTCTGCATCAGCTTGGACGCGCGATCGTACTCGATCGCGGTGCGGGTGGCCTCCGCCTTCGCCGACAGCACCTGCGCCTCGGCCTGGTCGATGCCGGCCTGCTGGGCGCCGACCTGGCGCCCGATGCGCGCCACGGTCGCGTCCTGCGTGGCGATGCGGGCCTGGGCGGCCTCGACCGCGTTGCGGTAGTCGCCGTCGTCCACGGTGGCGAGCACCTGCCCCTTGGCGACGTGGGTGTTCTCGACGATCGGCACGGTCGCGACGTAGCCCGCCACCTTGGCCGCGATGGTGGACGTGTCCGCCTTCACGTAGGCGTCGTCGGTGGACACCAGGAAGCGGCCCTCGGTGAACCAGCGCCAGCCCTCGTAGCCTCCCCCACCCAGGCCCGCCAGCAGCACGAGCGGCAGCACGACGCGCCGCCGCTTCTTCTTGGGCGGCAGCACCTCGCCGACCACCGGCACGGCGGTCGGCTGGCGAAGGGACAACTCACCCGCGGGACGGGCCGGCTGCGCCGGGGCCGCGGCGACGTCGGCGGTGGCGACCTGATCGGACATCATCTTCTCCAAAAGTCCAGCCGCGCTGACTGAACCGTTCGGTCAATGCCGGTTGACGTAGCGCCTTCGCGACCGTAAATCAAGTTGACCGAACGGTTCGGTCAATGAAATGGGCCGGCGAAGCAATCGGAGCGAGTCCAACGTGAGCCTGGTTGACGATCGGCGAACAACCCCCGACGCGCCGTCGCGCGACGACGGCGCCAAGCGCCGCCAGATCATCGACGGCGCCCGCGCGGTGTTTCTGGCCGACGGCTTCGACGCGGCCAGCATGAACGAGATCGCCCGGGCGGCGGGCGTCTCGAAGGGCACGCTCTACGTCTACTTCGACAGCAAGGAAGCCTTGTTCGAGGCCCTGATCCGCGAGGAGAAGCGCGAGCAGGCCGAGCAGACCTGCCGGTTCGACCCCGCCAACCACGACGTGGCCGCCGAACTGCGCGCCTTCGGCGAGCGTATGCTCGACCGCCTGCTCCGCCCGTCGTCCATCGCGCACCTGCGCATCGTCGCCGCGGTCGCGCCGAAGTTTCCGAGCATCGGACGCGCCTTCTACGAGGGCGGCCCCCAGTACGGGCGCAACCGGCTGGAGGAGTATTTCGTGAGCCAGAACCGCGCGGGCGTCACCGCGATCGACGATCCGCGGCTCGCCGCCAACCTCTTTCTCGACCTGTGCAAATCCGTCCACCTGCTGCCGGTGATGCTGTGCGTGGCGTCCGCGCCCACGACGGCGGAGATCGCGGCCCACGTGGAGGCCGTGACGGCCGTCTTCCTGCGCGCCTACCCGATCGTCGGGGATGCCGGGCAGGGCGCGGACGAGGGGTGAGGGGCACCGTCCGTCTTCGGCACCCCCTTCCACGCCCCGCGTCGCGACACCTTTCCCCGCGAGGGGAGCAAGCCGCGCGTCAGGTGCGCGGCGGATCGCTCTCCGCGTCGGGCTCGGCGGGGCGCTGGCGACGATCGGCCATGAACTGGTCGAACTCGGCGCGATCCTTGGCGACGCGCAGCCGCTCCAGGAAATCCTTGAACTCGCGCTGCTCGTCCTCGAGCCGGCGCAGGGTCTCGGCGCGGTAGTCGTCGAAGGCCGCGTTGCCGCTCGACGCCGGGCGCGGCGTGAACCAATCGCCGTTCTGGCCGTAACGCCCCGTGCGCGAGCGCATCCGGTCCACCTTCTCCTGGGCACGGGCCAGCTTGTGCTCCCAGCGGTCCGCGTGGCGGCTCCAGTGCCGCATCCCGCCATCCCCCGCGAGCATCTGACCGCACACGAAACCGAGCCTGCGCCGGCCGATGAGGAACGCCAGCATGGCGAGCCCGACCGGCCACCACCAGATGAAAGCCACAACCATCAGCGCCACGCGCATGACAACCTCCATCACACCTATTGTGAATGTAATAAACATTTACATTGGCCCGCGAGAAAGTCAACCGGTCTCGTTGGTCAGGCACCGGCGAGGCCGAGCCCGCGGACGTAAACGAGAACCTGCGCTTCCAACAGCTCGGCCGGGCTCATCGGCAGCGTCTTGCGGCCCTCGCCGCCGCGACCGAACAGCGAGGCGACGCCGTGCGACATGGTCCAGAGATGCAACGCGACCATCAGCGCCGGCGGGCGGCCGGGTCCCGACATGTCGGAGCAGAGCCGTTCGGCGGCGGCGCGCAGCACCGCGAAGGCGCGGTCGCCGGCCTCGCGCAGCGCGGGGGTGGCGTCCGACGGCACGCCGGCCTCGAACATCGCCGAATACAGCGCCGGCTCGGTGCGCGCGAAATCGAGGTAGGCGGCGCCGAGCCGGTGCAGCGCGACGGACGGCTGCGGGCGGCCGCCCGCCCAGGCTGTGGTCAGCACCGCCGTCAGTTGCTCGAAGCCGCGCAGGGCGACGATCGCCATCAGCTCGTCGCGGTCACGGAAATGGCGGTAGGGCGCGGCCGGGCTGACGCCGGCGGAGCGCGCCGCTTCCGCGAAGGTGAAGCCGCCCGGGCCCTTTCGGGCGATCAGGTCCAGCGCGGCGTGAATCAGCGCCTCGCGGAGGTTGCCGTGGTGATAGCCGCGCGGCTCGTCCTTGCGCCAACTCATGTGAGAAGCTTTTACATGATACGGCGCGGCTTGGCGACCGGCTCGGCCGGGCGCGTCAGCCCCGCCGCAGCACCCGCATCGGCATTCCGCCCTGCGGGCGCAGCGTCACGCGCTGCACGGGCACGACCCGGTGGCCCGGCGCGAGGTCCAGCCGGAAGGCGCGAACCACCGTCGCCAGGATCGTCACCGCTTCCTGCAACGCGAAGGACGCCCCGATGCACACCCGCGGCCCCGCCCCGAAGGGCAGGTAGGCGAAGCGGTCGATCGTTCCGCGCGCGCCCGGCAGGAAGCGCTCGGGCCGGAAGTGGTCGGGCTCGTCCCACAGCAGCCTGTGGCGGTGCAGAACCCAGGGCGACACCAGGACCAGCGAGCCCGCCTTCACGCGCAGGTCGCCGAAGCGGTCGGGCCCGAGCGCCGCGCGCGTGATGGTGGCGGCCGGCGGGTAGAGCCGCAGCGCCTCGTCCACCACGGCGCGGGTCTCGACGAGCCGGTCCACCGCGGCGGGCGGCACGGTGCCGTCGGGCAGCAGGGCGTCGACCTCGGCCTCCACCCGCGCCCGCGCCTCGGGCGCCTGCGACAGGAGGTAGAGCGCCCAGGTGAGCGTGTTGGACGTGGTCTCGTGCCCGGCAAGGATGAAGGTGATGACGTTGGCCCGTACCTCGCGCTCGCTCAGGCGCTCGCCCGTTTCGGGGTCCTGCGCGTTCAGGAGCAGCGTGGTGAGGTCGCGCGGGGCCCCGTCGGGGTTCTCGGCGAGCAGGTCGCGGTGGCGCGCCACCAGCGCGTCCACGGCCTCCTGGAACAGGCGCAGCGCCGGCCGGGCGCGCAACCGCCCGACGCGCGGCACCCAGTCCGGCATGTCGAGGATGTCCAGCGGGTCGATGCGCCCGACCGAGTCGAGGTAGCGCGTGACGGCCCGGACCAGCTCGTCCGTGGTGCGCGTGAGCCCGTCCGAGAAGATCGTGCGGGCGAGCACGCGCAACGTGGTGCGCGCCATCTCGTCGGCCACGTCCACCGTGCGGCCGTCGCGCTGCCTGCGCCAGCGGGCGACCAGTTCGGCCGAGGCGCCCGCCATGTCGGCCTGGAAGCTCGCCACCGCGCGGGGCGAGAACAGCGGGGCCAGGGCGCGGCGCTGCGCGCGCCAGTCGGCCCCCTCCGCCATCAGGAGCCCGCGCCCGCCGTCGTCCGAGCGCAGCATGCGGCGCTGCAGCTCCCCTTTGTCGTAGTTCGCGGCGTTGTCGACCAGCAGGTGGCGGATCAGGACCGGGTCGCTCAGCACCGTGACGCGGCCCAGGATGCTGGTGCCGCTGACCACCGGGTGCTCGAAGTGGCGGCGCGTCCAGGTCGCGACCGGGTTCTCCCGGAGCCCGTGCAGCAGCGCCAGCGTGCCGAGCGGCCGTTCCAGGGGAACGGGCCCGGGCGCGCGGGGCGGGGCGGCGTGCTCGACCGGCGTGGACAGCGTCAAAACCGTAGGACCTCGTTGCTGCTGGTCGCCTCATAGATAGGCGCTCTTCGCCGCCGCCCGCTTCCCGGGCTCGAAAAACCGCCGTGTCGGTTCGACGCGGGTTGCCGGACGCGCGCCGCTTGGCTAGGTTGCGTTTGCAATCCGTCGGGGTGCCCGGGCGTTCGAGCCGGGCTGAGATCGTCCAGGAAGCCTGGAGGAGACCCGTTGAACCTGAACCGGGTCATTCCGGCGGAGGGAACGCGATGTCGGCCACCGGCCTCACCGACTCACCCGACCTCGTTGGCGCGCCGCTCCGCCCGCGCGCCGCTTCGCGCCTTCCCGTGCCCTGGGCCGCGCTCGCGACGCTCGGGGGGGCGCTGCTCGCCTGGGAGGCGCTGGTCCGGGTGCTCGCGGTGCCCGCCTTCGTGCTGCCGCCCCCGAGCCGGGTCGCGGTCACGCTCGTGACCCGCTGGCCGGTGATCTGGCCCGACGCGCTGGTGACCGGGTCCGAGATGGTGGGCGGGCTGCTGGCGGGAACCGCGGCGGGGATGGCGGCGGCGCTCGTGATGGCGGGCTCGCGCGCGGCCGAGCGCGCGGTGGGGCCGCTGCTGGTGGTCGCGCAGGCGCTGCCCGTCTTCGCGGTGGCCCCGATCCTCGTCGTGTGGCTGGGCTTCGGGCTGTCCTCGAAGCTCGCGGTCGCGGCGCTGGTGATCTTCTTCCCCGTGGCGGTCACCTTCTTCGAGGGGCTGCGGCGCACCGACGACGGGCTGCTCGACCTCGGCCGCCTCAACGGCGCGGGCCGCCTCAGGGTTCTGGGGCTGATCCGCGTGCCCGCGGCGCTGCCCGCGCTCGGCGCCGGATTACGCGTCGCGGCCGCGGGCGCCCCCTTGGGCGCCATCGTGGGCGAGTGGGTCGGGGCCTCGGCCGGGCTCGGCCTGTCCATGCTGCACGCCAACGCCCGCATGCAGACCGACATGGTGTTCGCGGAACTGACCGTGCTGGTCGCGGCTTCCGTGGCGCTCTGGGCCGCGGTGGGCTGGCTCACCCGCAGGATCGTGTTCTGGGCCCCCGACACCCTGGGCTGAAGGATCTGAACCGATGAAACGCTTCCTCCCCCTCGTCCTCGCCCTGGGCCTCGCCGCGAGCCCGGCCCGGGCCGCCGACAAGCTGACCGTGATCCTGGACTGGTTCGTCAACCCGAACCACGCGGCCCTGGTGGTGGCCAAGCAGGCCGGCTTCTACGCCAAGGCCGGGCTCGACGTCGACTTCATCGAGCCCGCCGATCCCGCCTCGCCCCCGCGGCTGGTGGCGGCGGGCCAGGGCGACGTCGCCATCACCTACCAGCCGACCTTCTACCTGGAGCGCGCCGACGGCATGGACCTCCAGCGCGTGGGCGCCGCCATCCCCACGCCCCTCAACGTGCTGGTCGTGCTCGAAAGCTCGGCGATCAAGTCCATCGCCGACCTCAGGGGCAAGACCATCGGCTATTCCATCGGGGGCTACGACCAGGCGCTGCTGGGCGTGATGCTGGGCAGCGCGGGGCTGACGCTCGACGACGTCAAGCTGGTCGACGTGAACTACGCGCTGACCCAGTCGCTGATCTCCGGCCGCGTCGACGCCGTGATCGGCGCCGACCGCAATTTCGAGCTGAACGAGATGAAGCTCGCGGGCCATCCCGGCCGCGCCTTCTATCCGGAGGACGCCGGGTTCCCCCCCTACGACGAGATGATCTACGTGACCACGCCCGCCAAGGCCAAGTCCGACGCGGTGCGCCGCTTCCTGGACGCCGACGAGCAGGCCGTGCTGTTCATCCTCAACCATCCCGACGAGGCCTGGGGCCTGTTCGTCAAGGCCTACCCCAAGCTCGACGACGCGCTGAACCGCCAGGCCTGGCTCGACACGCTCCCCCGCCTCCCCGCCGACCCCGCCGCCGTGGACCCGGAGCGCTACACCCGCTTCGCGCGGTTCATGAAGGACAAGGGGCTGATCAAGGCGGTGGAGCCCGTCGAGGCCTACATCGGCCCGCGCTGAGCCGTCCCGTGCGCCCCGCGTCCCTGCCGATGTACGAGGCGCCCGCGCGTCCCCGCTTCTGGGCGGGCTTGCGCGGGCACCTGCGCGGCGCGGGGCTCGCCGGGGTGCCCGACGCGCTGGCCGAGCCCGCGGACCTCCCCGGCCACTGGCGCGACCCCGACCTGCTGCTCAGCCAGACCTGCGGCTACCCCTTCGCCACGGCGCTGGCGGGCGCCGTCCGCTACGTGGCCACGCCCTGCTACGCGGCCGAGGGCTGCGAGGGGCCGGCCTACCGCAGCCTGGTGGTGGTGCGGGAGGACGACGCGGCCCGCGGGATCGCGGACCTGCGGGGGCGCCGCGCGGCCGTCAACGCGCGCGACTCGCAGTCGGGCTGCAACGCCCTGCGGGCGCTGGTGGCGCCGTTGGCCCGCGACGGCCGCTTCTTCGGCGCGGTGGTCGAAAGCGGCGCGCACCGCCGCTCGCTCGACCTCGTCCGCGAGGGCGCCGCGGACGTGGCGGCGGTGGACTGCGTGACGGCGGCGCTCGCCCGCCGTCACGCCCCCGCGCGGATGGCGGGCCTCCGCGTCCTGGCCCGCACGGCGCCCGGCGTGCCGGGCCTGCCGCTCGTCACGGCGCGCCGCACGTCCGACGCCGACCTCGCCCGGCTGCGCGCGGGGCTGGCCGCGGCAGCCGTGGACCCGACGCTCGCCGAAGCCCGCGCGGACCTGCTGCTGGTGGGCTTCGCGGTCCTGCCCGAGGGGGCCTACGCGGCCTGCCGCGCCATGGAGGCCGCGGCCGCGGCGCTCGGCTACCCCGACCTCGCCTGACGGGCCAAGCCGGTGCAGCGACAGCAACGGAATCGTGGAGCAGGGGCTATCAGGCGCGGGGCCGCCCTGATCTAGCCTCGGCCCCCACGTCGCAGAGGGGCAGGGGCATGATCGACCGCAGGGACCTGATGCGAGGCGCGCTCGCGGGAGCCGGCGCGTTCGGCTTCGGCCGGGTCAACCCGGACTTCCTGTTCACCTCGGCCTTCGCGGCCGAGAACCGGCGCGTCCGCTTCCTGGGCGCCGAGGCGCTGACCGGCAACTGGGACCCCACCACCCACACCAACCTCGGCCAGCTCATCGTCGAGGGCTTCGTGTTCGGCTACCTGACGCGGGCCCCGATGCGGCCCGAGAAGCCGGACGAGCTGGTGTTCGAGCTGGCCGAGTCCCTGACGCCGCTCGACACCCACACGATGGAGGTGAAGCTCCGCAAGGGCATCACGTTCCACAACGGCGAGCCGTTCACGGCCGCGGACGTGAAAGCCACCTACGAGTACGGCTGCCAGCCCGACCGGCCCGCGCAATGGTACCCGGGCCAGGTCAAGATCGACGTCATCGATGATTACACCTGCCACATCAACACGGCGGAGTTCGGCTACCCGGCCGCGCTCTACTACTACCTGTCGTCGTTCCTGCCGATCCTGTCGGCCAAGGACGTGGCCAACAAGGCGCAGCTCTCGGCCCGCATGAACGGCACCGGCCCGTTCAAATACGTCGAGCAGACGGGCGACACCACCGTGCTCGCCGCCAACCCGGACTTCTTCATGGGCGCCCCGAAGGTGCCGGGCGTCGACTACCACTTCGTGGGCGACACCACGACCCGGACGCTGTCGCTGCTCAACGGCGAGGCCGACATCATCGAGCGGCTGGAGGCCGAGCAGGTCGACACCATCGCCAAGGACGACCGCTTCGCGATCCACAAGGCGCTGTCGGTCGAGAACAAGTACCTGTTCTTCCGCTGCTCCAAGAAGCCCTTCGACGACCCGCGCGTGCGGCTGGCCGCCTGCCATTCCATCGACCGCAAGCAGGTGCTCGACGTGCTGGGCGTCTCGGGCACCTTCTCCAAGGCGCACATCTCGCCGGTGAAGTTCGGCTACACCGAGGTCGCGGACTACCCCGAGTACGACCCCGACAAGGCGCAGGCGCTGCTGGCCGAGGCGGGCTTCCCCAAGGGCGAGGGCCTGCCGGAGCTGACCTACTACACGTCGGTCGGCTTCTACCCCAAGACCAAGGAATACGCCGAGCTGATCACCGGCATGCTGGAGGAGCAGGGGTTCAAGGTGAACCTCCAGACCCTGGAGGTCGCGGCCTGGGGCAACCTGCTCTACGACAAGCCCGGCGGCGGCGAGGGCAACATGATCGACTGCGGCTGGTGCACCGGCTCGCCCGAGCCGGACCTCGTGATCCGCACCCACTTCCACTCGTCGTCCAAGCGCATCACCGGCATCGTGGACAAGGAGATCGACGCGGTGCTCGACAAGGAGCGCAACGCCGGCTCGATCGAGGAGCGCAAGCAGGTCCTGCAAACCGAGACGCTGCCGATGATCGCCCGGAAGGCGCCGGCCCTGGCGCTGTTCACCTCCGTGTTCATCCACGCCTACACCAAGAAGCTCGACGGGCTCTACATCTACCCGAACGGCATGCAGGACATGACGGCCGCGACCCTGGCCTGACGCTTGCTCCGCACGCCCCTGCCTGATCGACCGCGTTCACATCGCTCAAGCGCCGGCCGGTTCTGCCCTTCTCCCGCCCGGGCGGGAGACGGTGTCCGAAGGACGGATGAGGGTGGGGCCACGCGGCGTGGCAGACCCCTCATCCGCCCTGTCGGGCACCTTCTCCCCGCTGAGCGGGGCGAAGGGCATGGCGGCCCAGCCACCCAGGTGTGTGGGCCGCACAGCTTGCCCGAGACCGCGGCCGCTTCCCCGCGGCGGGGGAGGGAGCGCCCGTGCTGATCCTCGAATTCCTGATCAAGCGGATCGCGCAGGGCGTCCTGATCGTCATCCTCACCTCGTTCCTCATCTTCACGCTGCTGCGCGTCGTGCCGGGCGACCCCGTGCGGCTGATCGTGGGCGGCATGGCGCCGGCCGACGTGGTGGAGAAGGTCGCGACCCGGATGGGCCTGCGCGACCCCATCGTCGTGCAGTACGGCCGCTACATGGGCGGGCTGCTGCTGCACGGCGACCTCGGCCAGTCCTACCTGCGCCCGAAGAGCGGCATGGTGGCGGCGGGCGGCCAGTACGTGGACCCGACCAAGTCCGACATGGCGCCCGTCACGGGCCTGATCCTGGAGCGGCTGCCCTACACGCTCCAGCTCGGCGCGGTGGCGCTCGCCTTCGCGCTGCTGATGGCGGTGCCGGTCGGCATCGCGGGCGGGCTGCACCAGCACCGGTGGCAGAACGCGCTGGCCTTCGGGGTGCAGTCGCTGTTCGTGTCCATCCCGAACTTCTGGCTCGCGATCGTCCTGATCCTGTTCCTGTCGGTGAAGCTCAACCTCTTGCCGGCGCTGGGCTACCGGGGCTTCTCCTACGTGATCCTGCCCGCCTTCGTGCTCGCGGTTGAGATCGCGCCCTTCATCATCCGCACGCTGACCACGTCGCTGGGCGAGGTCATGGGGGCGGGCTTCATCGACGAGGCGCGCGTGCGCGGGCTGTCGCGGCGCCGGATCGTCTACGCCCACGCCCTGCGCAACGCCGCGGTGCCGCTCGTCAACCTGCTCGGCATCCAGCTCTCGACGCTGATCGGCGGCGTGCTGGTGATCGAGTACATCTTCGACTACCCCGGTTTGGGCGACCTGACCGTGGTCTCCGTGGTGGGGCGCGACTTCCCCGTGATCCAGGGCATCGCGATCACCACCAGCGCGGTGTTCGTGTTCGTCAACATCGTGGTCGACCTCGTGGCCGCGACCATCGACCCGCGGGTGGAGCTGTGAGCCTCAGCGCCGGCACGCTGTCCCCGGCCGAGGCGGCGCCGGCCCGGCCCCGCGCGCGCTCGGTCAACCGCCGCATCCTCCTGGCCGCCTGGCGCATGGCGAGCTTCCGGATCGGCGTCGCGGTCTTCGCCCTGCTGCTCGCCGCCTCGCTGATCGCTCCCCTGGTGTCGCCGGTCAGCGCCACCAAGATGATCGTCCACGACAAGTTCCTGCCTCCGCTCCTCATCGGGGAGAAGTGGGCGTGGGCGCACCCGCTCGGCACCGACCAGCTCGGCCGCGACATGCTGATGCGCTGCCTGGTGGGCCTGCAGTTCTCGCTGCTGATCGGCGTCACCACGGTGGTGTTGATCTTCGCCATCGGCTGCGGGTTGGGGCTGTTCGCGGGCTTCAAGGGCCGGTGGTGGGACCTCTTCATCATGCGCGTCACCGACGCGCAGCTGTCCATCCCCATGATCATCCTGGCCATCACGATCCTGGGCGTGTCGCGCCCGAGCGTGCCCACCATCATCGCCGTGCTGGCGCTGTCGGGCTGGCCGCTCTACGCGCGCGTCGCGCGCAGCGCCGCCGTGACCGAGCGGGGCAAGGACTACGTGCGCGGCCTGCGCGTGCTGGGCGCGGGCGACTGGCGCATCCTGCTCCTTTACGCGGCGCCCAACATCCTGCCGCCGATCGCCTTCGTGGCCGTGCTGGACGTCGCGCGCATGATGATCTTCGAGGCCATCCTGGGCTTCCTGGGCCTCGGCATCCAGCCGCCCACGCCGAGCTTCGGCTCCATCATCGCGGATGGGCGCAAGTACCTCATCAACGCCTGGTGGGTCGCGACCAGCCCCGGCTTGTTCCTCGCCGTCGCGCTGACCGCGATCAACCTGATGGGCGCCGCGCTGGAGAAGGCGCGCAACCGGGTTTTTGGGGGCCTCTGACGTGGACCCCACCCTGGTCCTCGACGTGGCCGGCCTGACGGTGGGACCGCCGAACGGCACCCCGATCCTCGACGGCATCAGCCTGAAACTCCGCGCGTCAGAAATCCTCGGCATCTACGGCGAGAGCGGCGCGGGCAAGACGGTGCTCAGCCGCGCGCTCGCCAACTGGCTGCCCGACACCCTCGCCTACCGGGGCGGCACCGTGGCCTTCGCGGGCCACGACATCCTGCGCGAGAGCCGCCGCGGGCTGTTCCGCACCGGCCGCGACATCGCCTACATCGGCTCGAAGCCGCAGTCCTCGCTGGACCCGACCGTCCCCGTGGGCCCCCAGATCGCCGAGAAGCTCGGCAGCGTCCGCCCGGAATGGACCGCCCGCGAGCGCCGCGAGCGGGTGGTGGCGCTGCTGGGCGAGGTCCGCATCCCCTCGCCCAAGGAGCGCTACTGGGACTACCCCGCGACGTTCTCGGGCGGCATGATGCAGCGGGCCATGATCGTGGACGCGATCTGCGCCGAGCCCGCGGTGCTGATCGCCGACAACGTCACCCAGCCGCTCGACGTCACGGTCGCGGCCCAGATCGTGGCGCTGCTGCACGACCTCTGCGTCCGGCACCGGACGGCCACGATCTACCTGTCCTCGTCGCTGCCGACGCTGGGCCAGTTCGGCCGGCACACGGCCGTGCTCCACGCGGGCCGCCTCGTGGAGAGCCAGGACTTCGCGGACCTCGTGGCGGCGCCCCGGACCGATGCGGCCCGCAAGGCCCTGGCCAGCGTGCCGCGCCTCTGGTCGGCCGACGAAGGCCCGCTCGCCCGGCGCGCGGCCGAGGGCGAGGTCCCGCTGATGCGGGTCGTGGACGTCCACCGGACCTACCGGGCGCGCAAGCGGGGCACCTTCAACACCGTTGTCGCGATGCAGGCCGTGCGCGGCGTGACGCTCGACATCCTGCCGCGCGAGAACTTCGGGATCGTGGGCGAGTCGGGCTGCGGGAAGTCGACCCTGACGCGGCTGCTCGCATGGCTGGAGGCCCCGGACCGGGGCCGCATCGTGCTGGACGGCACGGCGCTGGACACGCTGTCCCCCCGTGAGCTCACCGGCAGGCGCAGCGCGTTCCAGCTTCTGCTCCAGGACCCCTACACGGCGCTGCCGCCCCGCACCACGGTGGGGCGCATGATCGAGGAAGGCCTGCGCGTGCGCGGCGCGGCGCGGAGGGACCTGCGCGCCCGCGTGCTCGCCGCCATGAACGAGGTGGGGCTGCCCGCCTCGCTTTACGACGACCTGCCCAACGCGCTGTCGACCGGCGAGCGCCAGCGCATCGCGATCGCCCGCGCGCTGATCCTCGACCCCAAGCTGCTGATCCTCGACGAGACGCTGACGGCGCTCGACCAGCGCGAGCAGGCCAAGCTCATCGAGCTGTTCGCCCGCCTCCAGGAGAAGAACGACCTCACCTACGTGTTCATCTCGCACGACCTCGCCATGGTGCGGAAGGTCTGCACCAAGATCGCCGTCATGTACCTGGGCGAGATGGTCGAGGTGGCGAACAACCGCGACCTGTTCTTCGCGCCCCGGCACCCCTACACCAAGGCCCTGCTGGCCGCCGCCCCGACGCTGGAGGACAAGCCCTTCGCGGTCCGGGACCACCTCCTGCAGGGCGAGCCCCCGAGCCCGATCGACATCCCGCCCGGCTGTTCCTTCGCGTCGCGCTGCCCGCACGCCTTCGGCCGCTGCCGGGTCGAGGCTCCGCTGCTGCGCGAGCACGCGCCCGGCCGCCTCGCGGCCTGCCACCTGCTCGACGGGGACGAGGCGGGGGCCGCGGCGGCCTGATCCAGGTCGGGGGCGAGGTCGACTCAACGGCGGTTATACTCTTCCCACACACGTCGTAAGGTTGCTCCAACGTTGTGCGAGATCGGCAGGGTGCGCCGCAATAAATCGGCAGCGTTGCCTTGGGGTGTGCAGCGTGCGACCGTGATCCTCGATCGGTCGGTGCGACGGACACGCGACTTGCCATGCTTCGGACGTACACAGGTAGCTGCCATCGCGGGGCAGTGCGCTTCGAGGCTGACCTCGACATCGCGGCCGGCACGGGCAAGTGCAACTGCACGATCTGCGCGAAGATGCGCCTGTGGTCGGTGGACGCCAAGCCGGAGGTGTTCCGGCTCGTGGCCGGCGAGGCCGACCTGACCGACTACCGCGGTCGCAGCCCGGTCGCGCACCACACCTTCTGCCGTCACTGCGGGGTGCGCCCGTTCGAGCGGGTCGACATGCCGAACCTGAGCGGCAGCCCGTACTACACCATCAACGTGGCGTGTCTGGACGGGGTGGACATCGACGAGCTGATGGCCGCGCCAGTCACCTACTACGACGGGCTGAACGACAGCTGGGGCGAGCAACCCGCCGAGGTTCGGCATCTCTGAGCGGCCGACGACCAGCGGAGGTCACCCATGCCGACCTGCCTGCTCAAGTCTGTCCGCCACACGCCGGGGCGGGGTGCGGCGTTCCGGACCGTTCGGATCACCGCTGCGTCCTCAGCCCCGACTTTCCCGACCAAACCCGCCCGGCAAACGGTGGGGAGCCCACCCCGGCGGGCTCGTCGCGCGGCTCTCCGAGGCCGCATCGCCCTGCCCGAGAACGCCCGGCGCCGGGCGGGCAACGGGGCTCGCGGTCGCCGGGGGGCGTGGTGGGGGCGGTGGGCGGCCTGATCCGGGCCCGGGCGAGTTGCCGCTGATGGCACGTCGCTTGCTAACCCGCTTGCCGTGCGGCGCGCCTCGAATCCCGGCGCGGTCGTGGTCACGCGGAGCTTGTTCCCCATGAAGCGTTTCGGAGCCGTGCTGGCCGCGGCGGTCGCGGCGGGCCTGTTCGCGGCACCCGCGCAGGCCCAAACCAGGGGCGGCACGCTGGTGTTCGCGCGGCAGGCCGACTGCATCTACCTCGACCCGGTCCACATCCAGATCAACGCCGACATCTGGATCTCGCTCAACATCTACGACATGCTGATCCTGCCCACCCTGGACGGCAAGGGGCTGAAGCCGGGGCTCGCCACCGACTACAAGCTCAGCGACGACGGCCTGTCCGTGACCCTCCACCTGCGGCACGACGTCAAGTTCGGCGACGGCTCGCCGATCACGCTGGAGGACGTCAAATGGTCGCTTGAGCGCGCCGGCAACCAGGACTCGGGCGGCACCTTCGCCTTTCTCCTGAGTTCGCTCGCCTCCGTCGAGACCGCGCCGCCCGACACGATCATCGTCCACCTGAAGCACCCCGACCCCGCCATCCTGCACGCGCTCGCGACCTTCAACGCCGCCATCGTGCCCGAGCACCTCGTGCTCGGCGCCCCCGGCGCGACGCTGGAGGAGAAGTCCAAGGCCTTCGCGGAACACCCGGTCGGCTCCGGGCCCTTCATGGTCAAGAGCTGGACGCACAACAGCGAGATGGTCCTCGCGCGCAACCCGTATTACTGGCAGAAGGCCGACGACGGGAAGCCGCTGCCCTACCTCGACGAAATCCGCCTTCCCATCATCCCCGACGACGCCACCCGCATCCTCAAGCTCAAGGCGGGCGAGATCGACGCCACCGAGTTCGTGCCGCTCGCGCGGGTGGCCGAGATGAAGGCCGACCCGAACATCAACATGATCCTGTTCCCCTCGGAAAAGGTCATCTACCTCAACCTCGACAACCGGCCCACGCTGCCCGACGGGCGCAAGAACCCGATGGCCGACGCCAAGGTCCGCCAGGCCCTCAACTACGCCACCGACAAGGAGGCGCTCGTCCAGGTGCTGACCTACGGCGTGGGGACGCTCTCGAAGAGCGTCATGCCGATGTCGACCCCGCTCAGCTATTCGGACGGCGTGCCCTACCCCTACGACCCCGACAAGGCCAAGCAGATGCTGGCCGACGCCGGCTACCCGAACGGCTTCGAGGTCACCTCGCTGGTGGTGGCGGGCACCGCGGACGACATCGCCGAACTGTCGGCCGTGCAGCAGATGTGGAGCCAGGTCGGCGTCACCCTGAAGATCCAGCAGGTCGAGAACGCCACCCGGAACGCGCTGGAGAACGACGGCAAGTTCGAGATGGAGACCCAGCTCTGGACCAACGACATCGACGACCCCAACGAGATCACCTCCTACTTCATGTACCCGCCCACCATCGACTCGAACCACACGGGCTTCGACGACAAGGACATCCAGCACTGGTTCGAGGCGAGCCAGAACGAGGTCGACACCGCCAAGCGGGGCGCGCTCTACAAGCAGATCCAGCAGCGCTACGTCGCCGACGCGCCGATCATCTTCCTGCTCGAAATCCCCTACCCGATCGCGACCCGCAAGACCGTCAAGGGCTTCGTGCAGATCCCGCTCGGCGACAACCTGTTCGTCGAGACGTCCAAAGAGCCCTGAGCCGAGCGGCTCGTGCGGGTCCTGGGTTTCGTGGGCCGCCGCCTCCTGGAGATGATCCTCGTGATCGGCCTGGTGGCAGTGGTGATCTTCGGCCTCATGCGCCTCCTGCCGGGTGATCCGGCCCTGGCGCTGCTGGGCAACCACGCGACGCCCCGGGCCGTGGCCGAACTGCGCCACCAGATGGGCCTGGACCGGTCGCTCGCCCTGCAGTTCTCGCTCTACCTGCGCAGCCTTCTCACGGGGCAGCTCGGCCGCTCCGTCACCATGAGCGTGCCGGTGGCCCAGCTCGTGGCGGACCGGACGCCCGTCACGCTCCTGCTCACCGGCATGGCGGCCCTGATCGCGGTCGTCATCGCCGTGCCCGCCGCCTTCGCGGCGGCGCTCAAGCCCGGAAGCTGGGTCGACGCGGCCATCCAGGTCGCGGCCCAGGTGGGCTTGTCGACGCCGGTCTTCTACCTCGGCCTGCTGCTGCTCATCTCGGCCGCGGCGGGCCTGGGCTGGTTTCCCGTGGGCGGCATCGGGACCGGGTTCTGGCAGGACACCTACTACCTGTTCCTCCCCGCGCTGACCCTCGGCCTGAGCCTGGCCGCGATCCTGATGCGCAACCTGCGCGTGGCGCTGGCCGAGGTGCTGGAGGCCGACTACGTGGCCTTCGCGCGCGCCAAGGGCCTGCGGCAACGGTTCGTGCTGGGGCGGCACGTGCTGCGCAACGCGCTCGCCTCCACGCTGACGCTGTTCGGCCTGCAGACCGCGACGCTGGTGGGCAACGCCGTGATCACCGAGTCGGTGTTCGGCATCCCCGGCATCGGGCGGCTGCTCATCGACAGCATCTTCTCGCGGGACTACGCGGTCGTGCAGGCCATGACGGTCGTGATCGCGGTGATCGTGTCGCTCATCTTCCTCCTGATTGACACCGCGCAGATGATGCTCGACCCGAGGGCCGGGCGGTGAGCGAGGCGGCCCTGCTCCCCGCGGCCCCGCGCGCGCTCCGGCCGCGGGTCCGGGTCAAGCCGCTGTTCGCGGTCGGGGTCGTGATCATGCTGGCCCTGCTCGCCTGCGCGGCCGTGCCGGGGCTGATCGCGCCCTACAGCCCCCTGCGCTTCGACTACCGCGCGCTCCTCAAGCCGCCGAGCCTGGCCCACCCGTTCGGCACCGACAACTTTGGGCGGGACGTGCTGTCGCGCGTGATCTGGGCCACGCGGGTGGACCTGGAGATCGCGGTCTTCTCCACCCTGTTCCCCGTGCTGTTCGGCACCCTGGCGGGCGCGCTGGTGGGCTATTTCCAGGGGATCGCGGACGCGGTGCTGCTGCGCCTCGTGGACCTGCTGCTCACCCTGCCGTTCCTGGTGCTGGTGATCGCCATCGTGGCGGTGCTCGGCCCCGGGCTCGTCAACATGTACGTGGCGGTGTCCGTCGTGGGCTGGGTGTTCTACGCGCGGCTGATGCGCGGCGAGATCCTGGCCCAGAAGCGGCGCGACTACCCTGCCGCCGCGCGCGCGCTCGGCTACGGCTGGCCCCGCATCCTGTTCCGCCACCTGGTGCCCAACGCCGTTCAGCCCATCGTGGTCTACCTGATGACCGACATGGCGCTGTGCATCCTGCTGGGGTCGAGCCTGGGCTACCTGGGGCTCGGCGCGCAGCCGCCCACCGCCGAATGGGGCGTGCTGATCGCCGACGGCAAGAACTTCATGACCACGGCCTGGTGGATCGCGGTGTTCCCCGGCGTGGCGATCGTGCTGGCCGGCCTGGGGTTCAGCCTGCTCGGCGGCGGCGTGGCGGCGTGGCTGGGGCGCGGCCGCTGACCGCGCCCGCGCCCCTGCTGGCGGTCCGCGACCTGCGGGTCGCGATCGGCGGCACGGTGCTGGTGGACGGGGTCGCGTTCGAGGTGGCCCCGGGCGAGGTGCTGGGCCTCGTGGGCGAGTCGGGCTCGGGCAAGAGCCTGACCCTGCGGTCCCTGCTGAGGCTGCTTCCGCCCGGCGCGGCCGTGTCGGGCGAGGTGCTGTTCGAGGGCACCGACCTGCTCGGCCTCCCCGAGGCCCGGGTCCGCCCCCTGCGCGGCCGGGGGATCGCCATGGTCTTCCAGGAGCCCATGACGGCGCTCGACCCCGTGCTGCCCGTGGGGGTGCAGATCACCGAGAGCCTGGGCGAGCACCTGGGGCTCGGCCGCGCCGCGGCGCGGCGGCGCGCCGCCGACCTGCTCGACCTCGTGGGCATCCCCGACGCGCGGCGGCGCCTCGACAGCTACCCGCACGAGTTCTCCGGCGGCATGCGCCAGCGCGCCATGATCGCCATCGCGCTCGCGCCCGAGCCCAAGCTGCTGCTCGCCGACGAGCCCACCACGGCGCTCGACGTCACGATCCAGGACCAGATCCTCAAGCTGCTGCTCCGCCTCAAGGACGACCTCGGCATGGGGGTGGTGATCGTGACCCACGACCTGGGCGTGGTGGCCGAGACCTGCGACCGGGTCGCGGTGATGTACGCGGGGCGCGTCATGGAGGCCGGGCCGCTCGACGCGGTGTTCGCGGCCCCCGCCCACGCCTACACGCTGGGCCTGATGCGCTCGGTGCCCGACGCGCGCTACGCCAGGACGGCGCTGTTCTCCATCCCCGGGACCCCGCCCGACCCCGGCCGCCTGCCGCCGGGCTGCCGCTTCCACCCCCGCTGCGGCTTCGGCACGGAGGCCTGCGCGGCCTGGCCGCCGCCGCTCGACCGGGTCGCGCCGGGCCACCTGTCGGCCTGCATCCACGCCGCCCGCGTCCGGGCGGAGGCCCCGGCGCCGTGACCGCGCGCCCCCTGCTCAGCGCCGACGACCTCACGAAGAGCTTCCCGGTGCGGCACGGGCTGCGGGCGCTCCTCTCGGGGAAGCCGCGGCTCGCGGTTCGGGCGCTGAACGGCGCGAGCGTGTCGCTCGACCGCGGCGAGACGCTGGCCGTGGTGGGCGAGTCGGGCTGCGGGAAGTCGACGCTCGCGCGCGCGCTCGTCCGCCTGCTGGACGTCGACGCCGGGCAGATCGACTTCGCGGGCACCGACGTGCGCCTCCTGTCAGGCCGGGACCTGCGCGGTTACAATCGTCGCGTGCAGATGGTCTTCCAGGACCCCTACGGCTCGCTTAACCCCCGCCTGACGGTGGGGGAAGCGTTGGCCGAGGCCA
The DNA here is from genome assembly GCA_964243035.1 of uncultured Lichenihabitans sp. Classification (GTDB taxonomy): domain Bacteria; phylum Pseudomonadota; class Alphaproteobacteria; order Rhizobiales; family Beijerinckiaceae; genus Lichenihabitans. Next base: position 21,382 of record CAXTDZ010000016.1, on the reverse strand, counting down.
TCGCGGTCCATCGGCTGCGAGCGAAGCGCGACATCCCGGACCGCGTGGCGGGCCTGCTCCAGGTGGTTCGGCTCCCGGCCGCCGCGGCCGGGCGCTTCCCCCGCGAGTTCTCGGGCGGGCAGCGCCAGCGGATCGCCATCGCCCGCGCGCTGGCGCTGGAACCCGACGTGCTGGTGGCGGACGAGATCGTGTCCGCGCTGGACGTGTCCGTCCAGGCGCAGATCATCAACCTGCTGCTCGACCTCCAGGAGCGGCTCGGGCTCGCGATCCTGTTCGTGTCCCACGACCTGCGCGTGGTACGCCACATGGCCCACCGGGTCGCGGTCATGTATCTCGGCCGGGTCGTCGAGACCGGCCCCGCCGCGCAGGTGTTCGCGACGCCGCGCCACCCCTACACGCGGGCGCTCCTGCGGGCGGCCCCGAAGCTGCGGGGCGGCCGGCGCTCGCGCACCGCCGAAGTGTCGGGCGAGCTGCCGAGCCCGCTCGCGATCCCGCCCGGCTGCCCGTTCCACCCCCGCTGCCCGCTCGCGGTCGACCGGTGCAGAACGGAGCTGCCGCTGAGCCGGGTCGTGGCGGACGCGCATTTCTCGGCCTGCCACCTCGCCGAGGCCTTGGACGTGCCGGTCGACGCGGCCCCGGCCGGACCGGCCTGAGCGCGGGACGGACCCCGGGGACCTCACCCTCCCGCGCGCAGCGGCCGGAAGAAGGCGCGGACGTCCTCCACCAGCAGGTCCGGCTGCTCCAGCGCCGCGAAGTGGCCGCCGCGCGGCATGGGTGTCCACCGCCGCACCTCGAAGACGCGCTCCACCCAGGAGCGGGGCGGCTGGGGGATCTCGCGCGGGAACAGCGCCAGGCCGACCGGCGGGGTCACGCGCTCGCCGGCCGCGAAGGCGAGCGGGTCGAGCCGGTTCTCCTTGTAGAGCCGCAGCGACGCGTCCACCGTCCCGCCGAACCAGTAGAGCGAGATGTCGGTCAGCAGGGTGTCGAGCCCGAACACGCGCTCGACGTCGCCGCCGCAGTCGCTCCACGCCCGGAACTTCTCCGCGATCCAGGCCGCGAGGCCGACCGGCGAATCCGTAAGCGCGAAGCCGAGCGTCTGGGGTTTGGTGGCGTGCTGGTGCGCGTAGGCGCCTTCCGCCTCCCGCCACGCCGCGGTCGCGTCGAGGTAGCGCTGTTCGGCGGCGGTCACGGTCGGCAGGCCGTCGCCCAGCGGGGGCTTGTAGCCGCCGGGAACGAAGTTCAGGTGGGCGCCCACGACCTGCTCGGGGAACAGCCGCGCGAGCCACGCGGACACGCCCGCCCCGATGTCGCCGCCCTGCGCCGCGAAGCGGGGGTAGCCCAGGCCCGCCATGAGGCCGCGCCACAGCGCCGCGATGCCCCGGTTGCCGAGCCCGGGGCGGGTCGGGGCCGGCGAGAAGCCGTAGCCCGGCAGCGAGGGGACCACCACGTGGAACGCGTCCGCCGGGTCGCCGCCGTGGGCGCCCGGGTCGGCGAGCAGCGGGAGGACCCGCTCCATCTCGACGAAGGACCCCGGCCAGCCGTGCGTGATCACCAGCGGCATGGGGGCCGGGCCGGTTCCCGGCTGGTGGACGAAGTGGACCGTCGCGCCCTCCACGGTCGCGGTGAACTGGGGCAGGCCGTTCAGCCGCGCTTCCTGCGCGCGCCAGTCGAAGCCGTCCCGCCAGTGGGCCGCGAGCCGCTGCACGAAGGCGAGGTCCGCGCCGTCCTCCCACCCCGCTCCCGCGAGCGCGCCGGGCCAGCGCGCGGCCCGGAGCCGCGCCCGGAGGTCGTCGAGTTGCGCGTCCGCGACGCGGATGGTGAAAGGGGTCGCGTCCATCGGCATTCTCCTGATCGGCGGCGGCGGCGGCGGCCGGGCCGCATTCGACAAGGCCCGGCGGGGGCGAAGGGTTCACGGGAGGCGGGCCCGTCCGAGGACGGCCCGCGCCGTGCCGATCGGTCCGGTGCTGCCGTGACCTGCCGGCGGGCTGCGCCGGGGCGAAACCCGACGGGTCAGCCGTCCGCGGGCCCGAGAAAGAAATACCCGTAATGCCGGCTGACCTCGGCCAACCGGTCCGCGTCCTCCGGGATCTTCAAGCCGCTGATCTCCCGGAAGTAGTCGTCGATGCCCCCGCCGGTGGTCACCAGCATCATGCGTCCCGGCGTGCTCCCGACGTTGCGGAAGGCGTGGTAGGTGCCCCGAAGCGAGAGGCGTGACACGCCGGGCGTCATCGGTGACCAGCGGCCGTCCGCGTAGAACTCGAACTCGCCCTCCGGCACCGTGAACACTTCCTCCTCCCGATCGCGCCGGTGAGGCGGCGGGCCGCCTCCGGGTGGCGCGGCTTCCACGAAGACGCAGCAGGTGTTGTTGGACTCCTTGCTCGACACGACGATCTCGATCGTCGAGGCGAAGATCTGCAGCGTCGTCCTGTCGGCCATCGAGAAGCATCCCCTTCGAGGCCTGGCGGTCCCGGACGGCCCGGTTGTCACAGGATGCTACCAGCGTGACGAACGGGCCGTCGACCGCCGCCTCCGCCCATCGCCGTCGAGACGGGCGGCCGGGCGCAGGCCCGCGCCCGACACGCCGGGCAGCGCATGGGCGAGGCGGCCACCCTGGTGTGGCGCTCGCCGCCGCCGTAGGCCCCGCGTGCGCGGCCGACCCGCGCCGCGGCCGCCTTTTTCGTCATGGCGCCCCCGTCTTCACCTGGACGGGCCTATGTCGGCCTCGTCGGTCACGCGGCGCGCCCCGCGCTGACCTCTGTGTTGTCGCGGCCCCGTGGTGAGGGCGGCGCAGGTGCGCCCCGGCCGGCGCGTC
>CAXTDZ010000016.1:0-18470 GCA_964243035.1 uncultured Lichenihabitans sp. | reverse complement strand
GTGTTGTCGCGGCCCCGTGGTGAGGGCGGCGCAGGTGCGCCCCGGCCGGCGCGTCTCGCAAAGAGCCGCGACGCCGTCGGGGCCGGGTCCCCTCACCACGGTCTCGCCACCGCCGGGTTACCCGTCGACAGCCGGCGCGCCGGCGCCCTATCCTCGCCACGGGGCGGGTTTGGGAAGGGGCGGGCTGATGGCGGGCAAGCGCGGGATCCGAGCCTGGCGGGGCGTGCTGATCGCCCTCGCCCTGCTTCCTCTCACTGTGGGGGTCTCACTTCGGCCCGGCCGCGCCGCCGGACCCCCGCCCGCGCCCCTCAACCCGGGCCGCATGACCTCGATGCAGGTCCTGCTGGTCCGCGACCCGCGGCCGGACTGCGGGGGCGCCTGCGCGGAATGGATCGCGGCCGAGGGCGCCATCGACACCGCGACGCCGGGCCGCTTCGCGGCCGTGCTGAAGCGGCTCGGCGGGCGCCGGCTCCCGGTTTTCGTGGACTCGCCCGGCGGACGCGTCGAAGCCGCCATCGCGGTCGGGCGGATGATCCGCGCCCGGCACCTCGACGTGGTCGTCACGCAGACGACGCTCGACCCCTGCGCGGCGGGCGACGCGACCTGCGCGCCCGCGCGCGGGGACGGCAGCCGCCCGGGACACCCGCACGGGGCCCGTTCCATCTGCGCCTCGGCCTGCGTGCTGATCCTGGCGGCGGGCGGGAAGCGCGAGGCCGCGACCTGGACCGGCGTGGGCGTCCACCAGATCATCCAGCAGAGCGTGGTGACGCGGGTGCGCCGGCTGTTCAGGGTCGTGACGCGGATGGTCGGCGGCCGGCGGACCGAGGTGAGCCGCACCCTGGTTTCGGTCACGCCCGTGTCGAAGGCGCTCGTCACCGTCGTGCCGCCGCGCAGCGGCTACGGGCAGATCTCGGCCTACCTCGCGGCCATGGGGATCGGCCCCGGCCTGGTGCCGCTGATGCTGGCGACCCCGCACGAGAGCATCCACTGGCTCACCCCGGGCGAGGAAGTCGTGACCGGGATCGTCACGGACCACGTCGACGGCGAGTTCCTGGTGGCCGGAGCCTATCCGCCGGCGTCGCGGGACAAGGCCGCATCGCAACCCGGCACCGGACCTGCGGGCGGCAGCGCCGCGGCTCCGTCGCGGCTGGGCAACGCCCACCTGGCCGCTTACGGCGAGCCGCAGCCGAGCGCCGGGTCCGTCACCTGGACCTTTGACGAACCCGGCCAACCGCCCGCCTACGTCGACAAGGCCTCGCTCCGCGCCGACCTGAGCTTCCCCGACGTGGCAACGGTGATCGCGCTGCGCATCGACCAGGAACCCCCGGTGGCGGGGCTGGCGTTCTACCACCTCGTCCTGACGGTGCTGCATGGGGCGTCCAGCCTGGTCCACGACGTCACCGCGGCGAGGCTCACCTATTCCGCACCGACCTCACCCTGGGTGGAGCTTCCCCTGGGCACGCTGACGCGCACCGCCGACGACGTGTTCGAGTTCACGCTCGGTCGCGACGACGTCGATCACCTGTTCCCGCCCGGCGCGTCCGCGTCCCCGCCGTTCAAGCTGAGCCTCACGCTGGACGGCTGGAAGGCCGCAACGGTGCTGTTCGACCCCGCCCAGGGAGCCGATCCCGCGATCGCGGCCGCGCGGAAGCGTTTTTCCGAACCGCCGCCGCAGGCTGCCGCGGCTTCCGGGTCCTGAGGGCGGGACCGCCTCACTCCTCGTCGTCGCGCCCCGTGTCACCCCGGTAGCCCAGGTCCTCCGGCGAGGGCGGGGGCTGGTCGCGGTCGAGGTCGGGCTCGTGGTCGGCGATGGAGCGGTTCGCGAAGCCCGGGCCGAAGGCCAGCGCGGTCGGCACGCCGTTGTAGCCCACGGAACTGCTGAACGCGTTGCCCCAGGTGGGGTTGTTGTAGCCGCTCTCGCCGCGGTCGCCGAACAGCTGCGTGCCGCCCAGCCCGTCGAAGCCGTAGCCGTAGACGCCGTCCGTCCGAGCGCGGACGTCGGCGTCCTGGTAGGCCCGTCGCGCTTCGTCGCTGCCCGGCCGGCCGGGGCCGTAGCCGTGGGCGCTGAAGCCGCCCGGCGCGATGATCTCGTCCTTCCTGTAGATGATCGGCCCGTAGCGGCGCCGTCCACCGATGTCCAGGGGACGGTAGCCGTCGGGCGCGGGCGCCTCGCGGCGGAGGTGGCGCTGCGCCTGAGCCTGGGCCGCGGGGGTGAGCGGCACGGTGGCCAGGACCAGGGCCAGCGTCGCGCGTGTTCGTCGGTTCAAGGCAAGACCCCGTGTGAGTGGCGGCCGCGGGTCACGTCCCTGCCGCCGCCCCGTCACAACGCGCGCCGCCCCCGTTGGTGTCACGCCCACGCGGGGCACGGTAAACGCGTGCGGTTGAGTCAACCGCGCTCCACACGTTGAACTGCGGCATTCTACCTCACGTCGCGCGAGCGGAACCGGCGTGATCCACGCGGGTTTCCCCGGGGTGCGGAGGTGGGCATGACGAAGCGGACGGAGGTGGAAGGCGCCTTCGAGCGCACCGAGGCGCTGCCGGTTTTCGAGGAGGTCGCGACCGTTTCGACCCGCGACGTCGTCACCGGTCGGCTGCGCGTCTCCACCCACACCGACACCGTGACCGAGATGGCGCGCTCCGTCCTGGACGGCGAGGACGTCGACGTCACCCGCGTGCCGGTGGGCACGCCCGTCGATGCCGCCCCGCCCGTGCGGACCGAGGGCGACGTCACCATCATTCCCGTCCTGGAAGAGGTTCTCGTGGTCGAAAAGCGGCTCGTCCTCAAGGAGGAGGTGCATGTTCGGCGGCGCGCGACCCGGGACGTGATCGAGACACCCGTGACCCTTCGCCGGCAAAGGGTCGTGGTTGAGCGAACCGACGATGCCGGCCACGCGGCGAACGAGGAGGACAAACCATGAGTCTCGACACTAGCGGCACGCCCAACCCCACCGGTTACACCCGCACCGTGAGCGCGTTCTTCGACACGCACGGCGCAGCTCAAACCGCGTCCGACGACCTGATCGCGGCGGGGGTCGCGCGCGAGCAGATCACGCTCACGGCCGGGCAGGGCGCGGGCGAGGCGGTCTCGGCCGAGCCCGACACGGGCATCCTGGCCACGCTCAAGAACCTGTTCCTGCCCGAGAGCGACCAGTACGGCTACGCGGAGGGGCTGCGCCGCGGCGGCTACCTGCTCACCGTCCGCACGGACGCGACCAGCTACGACCGCGTGCTGGAGATCCTCGACAAGGACGGCGCCGTGAACATGGACGAGCGCGAGTCGCAGTGGCGCACCGAGGGCTGGTCGAGCTACGGCCGGAGCGGCGCCGAGGGGGCCGCGGCGGGCCAGACGGCCACGGGCCTGTTCTCGTCCGCCGACCACGACGGGGCCCTGGCGGCCGGCACGGCGCCCACCACCGCGGCCGACCGCGCGACCCTGGCCGCCGACCGCTTCGCGGGCACGACCGCCAACACCGCCGCGGCGGGCACCGTGACCTCGGCCCGGGCCGGAGCCGCGTCCACCGTTCCCGCCCAGGTTCTGGAGGCGACCTCGGAGGAGAAGATCCCCGTCTACGAGGAGCAGCTCCGCGTCGGCAAGCGCGACGTGAGCCACGGCCGCGTCCGCCTGCGCAGCTACGTGGTCGAGACGCCCGTCAACGAGCAGGTCAGCCTCCACAACGAGCAGGTCAGCGTGGAACGCCGCCCGGTCGACCGCCCCGTGGCGGCGGGCGAGGCGCTGTTCCAGGACCGCGTGATCGAGGCCGAGGAGCGCGCCCAGGAGGCCGTCGTCAGCAAGGACGCGCGCGTCAAGGAGGAGATCACGCTGCGCAAGACCGCGGAAGACCGGACGCAGACGGTCAACGACTCCGTCCGCCGCACCGAGGTCGAGGTGGACGACGGCCGCGGGGTCGCGGGCGCCTCGCGCTTCACGGCCGAAACCGACCGGACCCGCATCGCCGCGCACATGGACGTGATCGCCTCCGACGGCACCAAGATCGGCGTCGTCGACCACCTCGACGGCCCCGACCGCATCAAGCTCGCCAAGAACGCGTCTCCCGACGGGCAGCACCATTACGTGCCGCTCGCCTGGGTCGACCACGTCGACACGCACGTCCACCTCAACAGAAACGAGGCGGACGCCAAGGCCGGCTGGTAGCACCGGCCGGTTTCGGATGGGCGGACCCGGCGCCTCGGCGCCGGGTTTCGCGTGTCTAGAGACAGCCCCGGGTCGCGTGCAGCGACCCGGCCATGGCGGTCACGGCACCGTCCATGGCCACCTTGGCCGAGGCGGGGTAGGTCACGGTGAGGCTCACGACCGCGGCGCCGCTGCGGACCGGGATGGCGCGGACGAAAACCACACGTCCCTCGCTGACGCCCGAGTAGGTGAAGCCCGTCCGCGTCAGCACCTTGTCGGTGAGCTGCAGGCCGCCCTGCGTCTCGCCTCCCAGCGCCTGGCCGAGTTCGGCCGCCATGTCCCCCTGCCGTTCGAGCAGGCGGCCCGACCCGTTCACCGTCACGGTTCCGTCGGGCGAGGTGAACGACCGCCCGTCGCCGTTCACCGGCGGCGGATCCGCCCGAAAGTCCTGGGGGCGGAGCAGGGCGAAGCCGTAGCGCGCGTTCACGTAGGGGTCAGACCGGGGGGCCGTGCGCCCACCTCGCCGGCGAGCGTGGCCACGAGCAGCGCGGCGAGCGCGGGACCCGCGTGGCGGACGTCGACGGCGCGGTGCCGGTCACCGGGTCCGTCGGCCATGGAAGGCTCCTTTCGCGCGAGGGCTCAAGGCGAAGCCGAAGCCGGTCACCGTCGAGCGCTCCCGGCGAATTGTGACATGTGTTTGTCAAAAACGCGTGTTACCGCGCCCTTCGACAACACAGAACAGGGGTGTTTCCGTCATGCGGGTTGCTTCGATCCGGGCGTCGTTCTCCGTGCTGGCCGCGCTGGCGGCCGCGCCGGCCGCCTTCGCGCAGGCGCCCGACGCGCTGATGACGGCCGCCAAGGCCGAGAAGCAGCTGTCCGTGATCGCGCTGCCGCACGACTGGTGCGGCTACGGCGACATCCTGGACCGCTTCAAGGCCAAGTACGGGCTGACGGTCAACGAGCTCAACCCCGATGCCGGCTCCGGCGACGAGGTCGAGGCCATCAAGGCCAACAAGGGCAACACCGGCCCGCAGGCGCCCGACGTGATCGACGTGGGCCTGTCGTTCGGCCCCACCGCCAAGGCGGCCGGCCTGCTGATGCCCTACAAGGTGTCGACCTGGGACACGATCCCGGCCAGCGCCAAGGACGCGGACGGGGCCTGGTACGGCGACTACTACGGCGTGCTGGCCTTCGAGGTGAACACCGACATCGTCAAGACCGCCCCAACCGACTGGCCTGACCTGCTCGGGGACGACTACCGCAACGCGGTCGCGCTCGCGGGCGACCCGCGCTCCTCCAACCAGGCCATCCAGGCCGTCTACGCGGCGGGGCTGGCGGGCGGCGGCACGGACGCGGCCAAGGCAGCCGACGCGGGCCTGAGCTACTTCGCCAAGCTCAACCACGACGGCAACTTCGTTCCCGTGATCGGCAAGGCCGCCTCGGTCGCGCAGGGCGCCACCCCCGTGCTGGTGCGCTGGGACTACAACGCGCTGGCCGACCGCGACACCCTGAAGGGCAACCCCGACGTCAAGGTCGTGGTGCCGAAGTCGGGCGTGGTGGCGGGCGTCTACGTGCAGGGCATCAGCGCCTACGCGCCCCATCCCAACGCGGCCAAGCTGTGGATGGAGTACCTCTACTCCGACGAGGGGCAGACGGGCTTCCTGAAGGGCTACTGCCACCCGATCCGCTTCGGGGCGCTCGTGGACGGCAAGGCGGTCGACCCGGCCCTGCTCGCCAAGCTGCCGCCCGCCGAGGCCTATGCCAAGGCCGTCTTCCCCTCCCTCGCCGACCAGGACGCCGCCAAGTCCAAGATCACCGGGCAGTGGGACAAGGTGGTCGGCGCCACCGTGAAGTGAGCGCCGGGTCCGCTCCGATCCACCGTCGCGACGCGGTCGGGCCCGCGTGACGGCCTTCGCGTCCGACCGGGCCCTGCCCGGAACCGCAGCCGGCCCGCCCCGCGCGGCGCGGCTGCCGCTCGCCTGGCTCGGCGTGGTGCCCTTCTTCGTTTTCGCGTTCCTGTTCCTGCTGGCCCCCACCGGGTTCCTGATGGTGGGGGCCTTCGAGGACGCGGACGGGCACTTCACGCTCCAGAACATCGCCCACCTGTTCGAGCCGCAGATCCTCAGCGCCTACTGGATCAGCATCGAGGTCAGCCTGGCCTCGGCCCTGGGCGGCGGGCTCCTGGGCTTCGCGCTGGCGCTCGCCGTGGTGAAGGGCGGGCTGCCGCCCTGGGTCAGGCCCACGCTGATGACCTTCTGCGGGGTCGCGTCCAACTTCGCGGGCCTGCCGCTCGCCTTCGCGTTCCTGGCGACGCTGGGGCGCACGGGGCTGCTGACCGCCTTCCTGTCCACCGCCTTCGGGTTCAACATCTACCGGCACGGCTTCAACATCCTGAGCTTCTTGGGCCTGACGCTCACCTACCTGTACTTCCAGATCCCGCTCATGGTGCTGATCCTCACCCCCGCGCTGGACGGGCTGAAGCGGGAATGGCTGGAAGCCTCGCAAACGCTGGGCGCCACCCGCGCGCAGTACTGGCGCCTCGTGGCGCTGCCGATCCTGTGGCCGAGCCTGCTCGGCACCACGCTGCTGCTGTTCGCCAACTCCTTCGGCGCCATCGCCACCGCCTACGAGCTGACGGGCTCCTCGCTCAACATCGTGACCATCCTGCTCTACGCGCAGATCCGGGGCGACGTGCTGCACGACCAGAACCTCGGCTACGCGCTGGCGCTCGGCATGATCGTGATCACGGCGGCCTCCAACGCCGTCTACATCGCGCTGCGCACGCGCAGCGAGCGGTGGCTCAGGTGAAGGGCGGCCGGGCCGGGGCCTGGATCGCGCTCGGGCTGGGCGCGCTCTACTTCCTGCTGCCGCTCGCCGCGACCTTCGAGTTCTCCCTGCGCGTCCGGCGCGGCGCCTACAGTTTCGACGCTTACGCGACCGTGCTCACCGACCCGCGGTTCCAGCAAAGCTTCCTGTTCTCGGTCGCGGTCGCGCTGGCCACCATCGCGCTCGGCACGCTTCTGGTGGTGCCGACCGCCTTCTGGCTCCAGCTCAAGCTGCCGCGGCTGCGCCCCGCGGTCGAGTTCGTGACGCTGCTGCCCCTCGTGATCCCGGCCATCGTGCTCGTGTTCGGCTACCTGCGAATGTACAACTCCTCGTCCTGGCTGCCGCTCACGGGGAGCCCGGCGGCGACCAACGTCCTGCTCGCCTGCGGCTACGCCACGCTGGCGCTGCCCTACCTGTACCGCGCGGTCGACACGGGGCTGCGCACCATCGACGTCCACCGCCTGACCGAGGCCGCCCAGATCCTGGGCGCCGGCTGGCCCACGATCCTCCTCCGCGTGATCCTGCCCAACATCCGCTCCGCGATCCTGAGCGGGGCCTTCCTGACCTTCGCGATCGTGATCGGCGAGTTCACGCTGGCGAGCCTGCTCGACCGGCCCGCCTTCGGGCCGTACCTGCAGCTGGTCGGCGCCAACCGCGCCTACGAGCCCTCCGCGCTCGCCGTCATCGCCTTCGCGGTCACCTGGGCCTGCATGGGCCTGATCCAGCTCGTCGCCCGCGCCCGCCCCGCCTGAGTCCCGCCCGATGAGCTTCCTCGACATCCAGGACCTGCAGAAGTCCTTCGGCGCCCACGCCGTGGTGCAGCACTTCGCCATGGCGGTCGCGCGCGGCGAGTTCGTGTCCTTTCTCGGGCCGTCGGGCTGCGGCAAGACCACCATGTTGCGCATGGTCGCGGGCTTCGAGCGGCCGAGCGCGGGCACGATCCGCATCGGCGGCCGCGACGTGACCGACCTGCCGCCCAACCGCCGCGACATCGGCATGGTGTTCCAGAGCTACGCCCTGTTCCCCAACATGACGGTGGCGCAGAACGTGGCCTTCGGCCTCAAGGTCGCGGGTAAGCCCGCCCCCGCCGTCAGGAAGCGGGTGGGCGAGATGCTGGACCTGATCCGCCTGCCCCAGCTCGCCGACCGCTACCCGTTCCAGCTCTCGGGCGGCCAGCAGCAGCGCGTGGCGCTAGCCCGCGCCATCGCGACGGAGCCGCAGCTCCTGCTGCTCGACGAGCCGCTGTCGGCGCTCGACGCCAAGATCCGCGTGTCGCTGCGCGAGGAGATCCGCGCGCTCCAGCGAGCCTTAGGCATCACCACGATCTTCGTGACCCACGACCAGGAGGAGGCGCTGTCGATGAGCGACCGCATCGTGGTCATGAGCGAGGGGCGGATGGAGCAGGTCGGCACGCCCTTCGAGATCTACAACCGCCCCCGCACCCGCTTCGTGGCCTCCTTCGTGGGCACGCTGAACCTGCTCGACGCGCGCGTGGCCGACCCCGCGGCGGGCCGCGTCACCGTGGACGGCCAGGAACTCACCCTCGGCCCGGGCGCCGCGCCGGGCGCCGCGGGAACCCCTTGCACCTTGGCGCTGCGCCCCGAGGCCCTGGCGCTCGGGCCCGGCTCGCCGGGCTGCAACCGGCTGGGCGGCACGGTCGAGACGGTGAGCTTCCTGGGCGCGGTCGTGCGCCTGCGGGTGCGCTTCGGCGGCAACGCCGTCCTGCTCGACACCTTCAACGCGCCCGCCGTCCCGCCGCCCGAGCCGGGGGCCGGCGTGACGGTGAGCTTCCCGCCCGAGGTGCTCCAGGTCCTGGCGGCCTGACGCGGCGCCCCCGCCTCGGCAAGCCGACGACGCCTTGGCGCGCCCCGCCCGGGCCGGTCCCGACGTCCCGCCGCGCCCGCGGCCCGACCGCCAGCGTGCAGGTCCTCGAACGCGCGGGATGCAGGGTGGTGCTGGGAGATCGCGGTTCGTTTGAACCACGCCACCGCGGCCTGGCTGGTCCCGCATACGGCGCCGGCCTCACCCGCCGTGGTCGGACGCCACGTAGTAGGGCACGTCGGCGCGCGGCAGCGGCGGGCGGCCCCGCATCGCGTCGGCGATCTTCTCCGCGATCATGATGGTGGGGGCGTTCAGGTTGCCGGTCGGGATCACCGGCATGATGGAGGCGTCCACCACCCGCAGCCCCTGCGTCCCGTGCACGCGCCCCTCGCCGTCGACCACGGCCAGGGCGTCCTCGCCCATCCGGTTCGAGCCCGAGGGGTGATAGGCCGTTTCCGCGTGCCGCCGGACGAAGCCGTCGATCTCCGCGTCCGTGGTCAGCGCCGCGCCCGGCGAGATCTCGCGGCCCCGGTAGGGGTCGAGCGCCTTCTGGCCGATGATCTCGCGCGTGATGCGGACCGCGGCGCGGAACTCGCGCCAGTCCTGCTCGTGCGCCATGTAGTTGAACAGGATGGAGGGGTGCTCGCGCGGGTCCCTGGACCGGGCCTCCACCCGGCCGCGGCTCGGCGAGCGCATGGAGCCCACGTGCATCTGGAAGCCGTGCTCGCGGATGGGGTTGCTGCCGTTGTAGTTTATCGCGACCGGCAGGAAGTGGTACTGGATGTTGGGCCAGGCGAAGCTCGGCTCGGAGCGGATGAAGCCGCCGCCCTCGAACTGGTTGCTGGCCCCGATTCCCGTGCCCCGCAGCAGCCATTCCGCCCCGATGGCGGGCTGGTTGTGGAGCCTCAGCGCGGGGGCGAGCGACACCGGTTTCACGCAGGCGTACTGGATGTACATTTCCAGGTGGTCCTGGAGGTTCCGGCCCACGCCCGGCAGGTCGAGCACCACGGGCACGTCGAGCGACCGCAGGAGCGGCGCGGGCCCCACGCCCGAGCGCTGGAGCAGTTGCGGGGACGCGATGGCGCCCCCGCACGCCACCACCTCGCGGCGGGCGCGCGCTTCGCACGGCTCGTCGCCGCGCAGCCACGCGACGCCCGTCGCGCGCGTGCCCGAGAAGAGGACGCGGTCCGCGAGGGCGTGGGTGGCGATCGTCAGGTTCGGGCGGGGTCGGGCCTGGTCGAGGTAGCCCCGCGCGGTGCTGGCGCGCCGGCCCTTCGGCGTCACGGTGCGGTCCATCGGCCCGAAGCCCTCCTGGCGGTAGCCGTTGAGGTCGTCGGTGCGCGGGTAGCCGGCCTGCACGCCGGCCTCGATCATGGCGGCGAACAGCTCGTTGCCCGGCTTGGCCGTGGTGACGCTGACCGGGCCGCCGTCGCCGTGGTAGGCGTCGGGGCCGACGTCCCGGCTCTCGGCCTTCCTGAAATAGGGGAGGCAGTCCAGGTAGGTCCAGGCCCCGAGGCCCGGGCGCTGGGCCCAGCCGTCGTAGTCCATGGCGTTGCCGCGGATGTAGCACATGCCGTTGATGAGCGACGAGCCGCCCAGGCCCTTGCCCCGCCCGCACTCCATGCGGCGGTTGTTCATGTGGGGCTCGGGGTCGGTCAGGTAGGCCCAGTTGTAGCGCCGCCCCTGGAGCGGGTAGGCGAGGGCCGCCGGCATCTGCGTGCGGAAGTCGAGGCGGTGGTCGGGCCCGCCCGCTTCCAGCAGCAGCACGGTGGTGCCGGGGTCCTCCGTCAGCCGGGCCGCCAGCACGTTGCCCGCCGACCCCGCGCCGACCACGATGTAGTCGTATTCCTCGATGGCCATTGCGACGCCTCACCCCGGGTTGAGGCAGGAGAGATGGACCTCCGCGGCGGTCAGAACACCGACGCGAAGGGCCCGAGCTCGACCTGGACCGACTTCACCTGGGTGTAGGCGAGCAGCGTCTGCAAGCCGTTCTCGCGCCCGACGCCGGATTGCCTGAAGCCGCCGACCGGCATGGCGGCGGGCGACTCGCCCCAGGTGTTGATCCAGCAGATGCCCGCCTTGAGCCGGGCCACGACGCGGTGCGCCGCGGCGAGGTCGCGCGTGACCACGCCCGCCGCGAGGCCGAAGCTCGTGTCGTTGGCGCGCCGCACCGCCTCCGCCTCGTCCCCGTAGGCGAGGATGCTCATCACGGGCCCGAAAATCTCCTCGCGCGCGATCCGCATCGCGTCGGTGCAGTCGGTGAACACCGTGGGCGCCACGTAGGCGCCCGCCGCGAACCGCTCGCCACCCACGGGACCGCCGCCGGTGAGCAGTCTCGCGCCCTCCGCCTTGCCGGCCTCGATCAGCCCGAGCACCTTATCCCGGTGCGCGAAGCTCGCGAGCGGGCCGAAGGTGGTGGCGGGGTCGAGCGGGTCGCCGACGCGGATGCGCGCCACGCGCGCCACCGTTCGGGCCTCGAACTCCGCCTTAAGGGCGTGGGGCACGAAGACGCGGGTGCCGTTGGTGCAGACCTGGCCCGAACTGTAGAAGTTCGCCATGGCGGCGATGTCGGCGGCGCGGTCGAGGTCGGCGTCGGGCAGGACGATGAGGGGCGACTTGCCGCCGAGCTCCATGGTGACGTCCTTGAGGCTGGAGGCCGCGGCGCGCGCCATCACGGCCTTGCCGGTCTCGACGCCGCCCGTGAAGGACACCTTGTCGACCCGGGGGTGCTCGACGAGGCGCTCCCCGACGCTGCGGCCGGGTCCCTGCACGACGTTGAAGGCGCCCGGCGGCAGCCCCGCCTCCGTGTAGATCTCGGCGAGCTTGAGGGCGGTGAGCGGCGTCACCTCGCTGGGCTTGAACACCACGGCGTTGCCGGCGGCCAGCGCCGGGGCGGACTTCCACAGCGCGATCTGGAGCGGGTAGTTCCAGGCCCCGATGGCGGCCACGACCCCCAGCGGTTCGCGGCGGGTGTAGAAGAAGCTGCTCTCGCGCAGGGGCACCTGGATGCCCTCCACCGCGGGCGCCAGGCCCGCGTAGTATTCGAGCACGTCGGCGCCGGTCGCGACGTCGACGGTCGAGGTCTCGGACCAGGGCTTGCCGGTGTCGGTCGTTTCCAGCCTGGCGAGGTCGTCGTTGCGCGCCCGCAGGATCGCCACGGCCCGGTTCAGGACACGCGACCGCTCGACGGGGGTCAGCGCGGCCCAGGCCCGCTGCCCCTCGGCGGCGCTGTCGACCGCGCGGTCGACGTCGGCGTCGCCCGCCACCTGCACGGTGGCGATCACCTCGCCCGTGGCGGGGTTGACGCTGTCCATGGTGTCTCCACCCGAGGCGTCGACCCGCGCGCCGTGGATGTAGAGGGGCTCGGTGGATCGCTGCGCCATGGCGGGGGTTTCCCTGGTGGAGTTGCTGGGGCTTGGACGAATGTCAGCGCTGACGCTTGCCGGCTCTGCCCTTCGCCCCTGGAGGGGAGAAGGTGGCCGACAGGCCGGATGAGGGGGGGGGGGGGAGGCGCTCGGGTTGCCCCTCATCCGCCCTGTCGGGCACCTTCTCCCCGCAGGCGGGGCGAAGGGGATCGTTCGAGACCGGCGGTGTTGACCCGAACCCGGGGCGCTGTGTCAGCACTCCGGCAGGTTGACCGCGAGGCCGCCGAGGCTCGTTTCCTTGAACTTGCTGTTCATCTCCAGGCCGGTCTGGCGCATGGCCTCGATGCAGTTGTCGAGCGGCATGAAGTGGGAGCCGTCGCCGCGCAGCGCCAGCGAGGCCGCCGCCACCGCCTTGGTGGCGCCGATCGCGTTGCGCTCGATGCAGGGGACCTGCACGAGGCCCGCGACGGGGTCGCAGGTCATCCCTAAGTGGTGCTCCAGCGCGATCTCGGCCGCGTTCTCGACCTGCTCGGGCGTGCCGCCCAGCACCGCGCACAGGCCCGCGGCCGCCATCGCCGCCGCCGAGCCCACCTCCCCCTGGCAGCCCGCCTCGGCCCCGGAGATCGACGCGTTGTGCTTGATGAGGCCGCCGATGGCCGCGGCGGTGAGCAGGAAGTCGGGCACGCGGGCGGGATCCGCGCCCAGGCAGTGGTCGAGGTAGTAGCGCACCACCGCGGGGATCACGCCCGCGGCCCCGTTGGTGGGCGCGGTCACGACCCGCCCGCCCGCCGCGTTCTCCTCGTTGACGGCCATGGCGTAGACGCCGAGCCAGTCCGACATCACGTGCGGCTGGGTCGCGTTGGAGCCGCGCTCGCGCTCCAGCTGCTCGCGGATGCGCTTGGCCCGGCGCCTGACCCGCAGGCCCCCCGGCAGATCGCCCTCGCGCGACAGCCCGCGGCCGATGCAGGCGTCCATGGCGGCCCAGATCCCGTCGAGCCCCGTTGCGACGGCGGCCGGGGCCCGCGCCACGGCCTCGTTGGCGCGCTTCATATCGGCCACCGACAGCCCGCTTTCCCGCGCCATCCGCAGCATCTGCGCCGCGGTGGAGAACGGGTAGGGCCAGGCCTGCCCCGGCGGGCCGGCGGCCTCGGCCGGCGCGCCACCCTCCCGCTCGGCCGCGGTCACCACGAAGCCGCCGCCGATTGAGTAGTAGGTTTCCGAGAGCAGGACGGTGCCCGCCCCGTCGAGCGCCTCGACCACCAGCCCGTTGGCGTGGCCCGGCAGGGGCGGGCCGTAGTCGAAGACGAGGTCGGCGTCGGGATCGAAGCGGACGGGGGGCAGGCCGGGCAGGTCGAGCCGCCTGGCGGCCCGCAGGGCGCCGAGGCGCGCCTCGGCCTCGTCCACGTCGAGGTCGGCGGGCCGGTAGCCGAGCAGGCCGAACAGCACGGCCCGGTCGGTCGCGTGCCCCCTGCCCGTGAAGGCCAGCGAGCCGTGCAGCGTCACCCGGAGCCGATCGATGCCGTCGCGCTCCGGTGCCTGGCGCAGGAGGTCCACGAAGCGGGCCGCGGCCGTCATCGGGCCCATCGTGTGCGACGAGGACGGGCCGATGCCGATCTTGAACACGTCGAACACGCTCAGGAACACGGGTGGGCCCCTCGCTGCCGCGCCGTGCGCCCGGCCGGGACGGCCAAACGGCAAGCGGCCCATGGCGCGCCTCGCTGCGGACGTCCCATCAGGTACCGCCGGCGCGCCGCGGGGAACAGCGGGATCGCGTCGTTTCGCTGTCGCGTTCGCGACGGCCCCGGGGTTCGGGGCTCGGCCGGGCTCGCGACGACGAAGTGCCGCGGGGGCCCGTGTCGGAAAAGCGCCAGCGGCGTGACGCATCGGTTCTGTTTCGCCCATCCCGGGTCGACTAGGCTGGACCACACGCCCACCCGACCCCGGGCTGAAGCGGCACATCGAGACCAGGCGAGGGCTTGAACCGTGGCAGCGTTCCCGAACAAGGCCAGGATCGTGATCGTCGGCCTGGGGGGCATCGTGGGGGCGTCGGTCGCCCACCACCTCGTGGCGCGCGGCTGGGACGACATCGTCGGCATCGACAAGTCCGGCATCCCGACCGACATCGGCTCCACCGCCCACGCCTCGGACTTCTGCTACTCGACGAGCCACGACTTCCTGTCCTGCTGGACGACGCTCTACTCGATCGACTTCTTCGACCGCATCGGCCACTACGCCCGCGTGGGCGGCATCGAGGTGGCCCGCGTGGGCGACGACGGGCGCATGGCCGAGATCCGCCGCAAGGTGTCGTCCGGCAAGGCGTTCGGCACGCGCGCGCGGCTGATGGAGCCGGCCGAGGTCAAGGAGAAGTTCCCGCTCATCGAGGAGAGCATGGTCCAGGGCGGGCTGTGGGACCCGGACGCGGGCCTCGTCACCCCGCGCTCGCAGACGGTGGCGGGCATCCTGGTCGACGAGGCCGAGAAGAGCGGCAAGCTCCAAGCCTTCTCCAACACGGCCGCGACCTCGCTGGTGCTGGACGGGGGCCGCATCCGCGGCGTCGTGACCGAGCGCGGCACGATCATGGCCGACCACGTCGTGGTCTGCGCGGGCCTGTGGGGCCGCATGGTGGCCGAGATGGCGGGCGAGGACCTGCCCGTGATGCCGATCGACCACCCGCTGACCTTCTTCGGGCCCTTCAACGCGTTCGCCGGGACCGGGGTGGACATCGGCTGGCCGCTGCTGCGCGACCAGGGCAACTCCGCCTACATGCGCGACACGGGCGACCCCACCACGGCCGAGGGCGGCATGATCGAGTGGGGCTACTACGAGGAGCACGCGCCGCGCCTGTGCCACCCGCGCGAGCTGCTGGGCAAGGCCGAGGCGCGCCTGTCGCCCTCGCAGCGCGACCTCGACATGGAGCAGATCCTGTCCCCGCTGGAGCGCGCCATCGAGCTGACCCCCATCCTGGGCGAGCTGGGCTTCGACGAGCGCCGCTCGTTCAACGGCCTGCTCCAGGTCACCACCGACGGCAACGCGATGGTGGGCGAGAGCACGAGGCACCGCGGCCTCTGGTACTGCGTGGGCGTCTGGGTCAAGGACGGCCCCGGCATGGGCAAGCTGCTGGCCGACTGGATCACGGACGGCCGCACGCCGATCGACCACGCCAGGATCGACGTGTCGCGCTTCTACCCCCACCAGCTCGACGCCGGCTTCATCGCGGGCCGCTGCACGGAAGCCGCCAAGAAGGTCTACAACCCCGGCGTCCACCCCCGGGAGCCGTTCGAGACGGGCCGCGGCGTCCGCCGCTCGCCCTTCTACGAGCGCGAGAAGGCGCTGGGCGGCCACTTCATGGAGCTGGGCGGCTGGGAGCGCGCGCACGGCTACGCGGCCAACGCCCACCTGATCGAGCGCTACGGCAACCGCGTGCCGGTGCGCGCGGACGAGTGGGACGCGCGCCACTTCTGGCGCGTGTCCAACGCCGAGCAGCTCGCGATGAGCGACGACTGCGGCCTCGTCAACCTGTCGCACTTCGCGATCGTGGACGTGGCGGGTCCCGACCACGTGGCCCTGATGGAATGGGTCTGCGCGGCCAAGATCGGCGGCGACGCCAATGTCGGCAAGGGCATCTACACCCACTTCCTCGACGACGAGGGCATGGTGCGGGCCGACCTCACCGTGTTCCGCATGGCCGACCGCTGCCGCGTGGTGGACGGCGCCGACGCGGGGCCCCGCGACTACCACTACCTGCGCCGGGTCGCGGCCGACAAAGGCTTCGACGTCACGGTCACGGACGTGTCGGAGCGCTACGTCACGATCGGCATCTGGGGCCCCAACGCCCGCGCGACCTTGCAGAAGGTCGTGGCCGACCCGGACGGCCTGACCGCCCAAAACTTCCCCTTCGCGGCCGTGAAGCCCGTCTCCATCGCGGGCAAGGCTGTCAGCGCCTTCCGCATCTCCTACGTGGGCGAGCAGGGCTGGGAGCTGCACATGGCCTACGACGACGGGTTGGCGGTGTGGGACGCGCTGCGCGAGACGGGCGTCACGGCGGTAGGCATCGAGACCTACGCCAACTCGCGCCGCATGGAGAAGAGCCTGCGGCTGCAGAACGCGGACCTGTCGACCGAGTACAACCTGCTCGAAGCGGGCCTCGCGCGCCCCAAGGTCAAGGAGGCCGACTTCCGGGGCAAGGCCAGGCACCTGGAGCACCGCGCCCGCCCGCACCAGCCCGCCACCCTCTGCACCCTGGTGATGACGGACAACCGGGACGCCGCGGGCGTCGCGCGCTACCCCGTCGGCATCCTGCCCGTGCAGGACCCGGACACGGGGGAAACGCTGGTGGACGAGCTCGGCCGTCGCTCCTACACGTCCTCGATCGCCTACGGGCCGACGGTCGGCCACAACATTGCGCTGGCCTACCTGCCGCACGCCCACGCGCGCGAGGGCCGCAAGCTCCACGTCGAGTATTTCGGCGAAACCTTTCCCGTGGAGGTGGCGGCCGTGGGCTACAAGGCGCTCTACGACCCGGAGAACCTGAAGCCGCGGAGCTGAGAACCGGCATGACGGACGCCCCCGACCCGCCCCTGTTCTCGCTGCCCCCCGACCAGGTCGCGGTGCGGGACACGGCGCGGGCCTTCGCGGCGCAGGCGATCGCGCCCCACGCGCTGGACTGGGACGAGCGCAAGGTGCTGCCGCTGGAGGTCCTGCGCGAGGCCGCAACCTTAGGCATGGGCGGCCTCCACGTGCGCGACGACGTGGGCGGGTCGGCCCTGTCGCGGCTCGACGCGGCCGTGATCTTCGAGGCGCTGGCCGTCGGCTGCCCGACGGTGTCGGCCTTCCTGTCCATCCACAACATGGCGTCGTGGATGATCGACCGGTGGGGGAGCGAGGCGCAGCGCCGCCGCTGGCTGCCCGACCTCTGCGCGATGGCGCGCGTGGCGAGCTACGCGCTGACCGAGCCCGGATCGGGGTCCGACGCCGCGGCGCTCAAAACCACCGCGCGCCGGGACGGCGATCACTACGTGCTCGACGGCACCAAGCAGTTCATCTCGGGCGCGGGCGCGAGCGACCTCTACGTCACCATGGTCCGCACCGGGGGCGAGGGGGCGACCGGCATCTCGGCGCTGGTGGTGGAGAACGGGACGGCCGGGCTCTCCTTCGGCCCCAACGAGCGCAAGATGGGCTGGAACGCCCAGCCCACGCGGCAGATGATCTTCGAGGGGTGCCGCGTGCCCGCCGCCAACCTGCTGGGCGGGGAGGGCCAGGGCTTCCGCATCGCCATGGGGGGCCTCGACGGCGGCCGGCTCAACATCGCGGCCTGCTCGCTCGGCGGCGCGCAGAGCGCGCTGGACCGGAGCCTCGCCTACATGGCCGAGCGCAAGGCCTTCGGGAAGCGTCTCGACGAGTTCCAGGCGCTCCAGTTCCGCATCGCCGACATGGCCACCGAGCTGGAGGCCGCGCGGGTGTTCCTGTACGCCGCGGCGGCCGCCTTCGACCGCGGCGACGCCGACGCGCCGCGCCGCTGCGCCATGGCCAAGCGCTTCGTGACCGACGTCGGCTTCGCGGTCGCCAACGGGGCCCTGCAACTGCACGGCGGCTACGGCTACCTGGCCGACTACGGCATCGAGAAGATCGTCCGGGACCTGCGGGTGCACCAGATCCTGGAAGGCACCAACGAGATCATGCGCCTGATCGTGGCGCGCAGCCTGGTGGGGCGCTGAGGATGGCGGAACCCGAGGTGCTGGTGCGGGTCGAGGGGCGGCTCGGCCGCGTGACCCTGAACCGGCCGAAGGCGCTGAACGCGCTCACGCTCGGCATGGTGCGGGCGGTCGACGGGGCGCTGACGGCCTGGGAGGCCGACGCGACGATCGCGACCGTGCTGATCGAGGGCGCGGGCGAGCGGGGGTTGTGCGCGGGCGGCGACATCCGCGCGGTCTACGACGTGATCCGCTCGGGCCAGACGGAGCCGGCGCTCGCGTTCTGGCGGGAGGAGTACCCCCTCAACGCGCGGCTCGGCCGCTACCCCAAGCCGATCGTGGCCGTGATGGACGGCCTCGTCATGGGCGGGGGCGTCGGGATCTCGGCCCACGCGCGCCACCGCGTCGTGACCGAGACCACGGGCCTGGCCATGCCCGAGGTGTCGATCGGCTTCGTGCCGGACGTGGGGGGGACCTGGCTGCTGGCGCGGGCGCCCGGCGAGCTCGGCACCCATGCGGCGCTGACCGGCGGGCGCTTCGGGCCCGCGGACGCGATCGCGCTGGGCCTGGCCGACGCCCACGTGGCGCGCGCGAGGCTCGGCGACCTCGTCGCGGCGCTCCGCGACGGCCCGGGGG
>CAXTDZ010000015.1:0-44637 GCA_964243035.1 uncultured Lichenihabitans sp. | reverse complement strand
GTCCAGGGCCGGGCGGGGACGCAGGCGCGCCTTGGCGCGGGCGAAGTCGACCGGCCCCGACCGGGCGGCCGGGGCCGCACGCGCCGGCGCGACGACGACGGCTGGCTCCGGCCTCCGCGCCAGCCAAACCTCGCGGCAGTGCGTGCAGCGGACGAGCTGGCCGCCCGCCCCCATTTCGTCCGCATCCACCTCGTAATGGTTGGCGCAGCTCGGGCAGATGATCCGCATGGGGTACTCGGGGGTCCCGCTTGAGGGTTCCTTGATCCGCGCCGACGCGCGGGCCACGGTGCGGTGTATTGAGTCGGCGCATGGTTAAGGCCGGTTTAAGCGGATCGGCGTTAAGGGAAACGGCCGGAGGGGGCCGAGGGTCGGTCATGGTGCGCTTCGAGAACGTGGGACTGCGCTACGGGTTGGGAGCGGAAATCCTCAAGGACCTGAGCTTCGCGATCGAGCCGCAGTCCTTCCAGTTCCTCACCGGCCCCTCGGGGGCGGGCAAGACCACGCTGCTCAGGCTGATCCTGCTGTCGCTGAAGCCCACGCGCGGCCTCATCTCGCTGTTCGGCCGCGACGCCGCCACGCTCGCCAAGGACGACGTCACCGCGCTCCGGCGCCGCATCGGCGTGGTGTTCCAGGACTTCCGCCTGCTCGACCACCTGACCACCTACGAGAACGTGGCGCTGCCGCTCCGGGTCAAGGGCCGCGAGGAGGCGGGCTACCGGGCCGAGGTCGTGGAACTGCTGCGCTGGGTGGGCCTGGGCGACCGGATGCACGTCGTGCCCCAGGTGCTCTCGGGCGGCGAGAAGCAGCGCGCGGCCATCGCCCGCGCGCTGATCATGCGGCCCGAGCTGCTGCTCGCCGACGAGCCCACCGGCAACGTGGACCCGCCGCTCGCGCGACGCCTGCTGCGGCTCTTCGTCGAGTTGCACAAGTCGGGCACCTCGGTGGTGATCGCCACCCACGACCTCGGCCTCATGGACCAGTTCGAGGACGCCCGGCGCCTCGTGCTGGGGGATCGGCGGCTGCATGTCTACGATTGACCCCGCCCGCACCAAGGGCGCGCCCGCCGCGGCCGAGGCGCCGCGGGCGGCCCCCGGCGAGCTCGCGCTGCGCAAGGATCGGCCGCTGGTGCCGATCGGCTCGGTCGCGGGCCGCGCGCTCGTCACCGTGATCGCCATCATGACCTTCCTGGGGTCGCTGACCGCGGGCGGCGCCATCCTGATCGCCCGCGCCTCGGGCGACTGGCGGAGTGCGGTCGGGCGCGAGATGACCGTCCAGGTCCGCCCCGTGGCAGGGCGCAACACCGAGGCGGAGGTCGCCAAGGCCGAGGCCCTGGTGCGGGCCGCCCCGGGCGTGGCGGGAACGGAGGTGTTCGACAAGGCCGAGGCCGAGCGGCTGCTGGAGCCGTGGCTCGGCTCCGGGCTGGATTTGAGCGAGCTGCCCATCCCGCGGCTGATCGTGGTCAAGCTCGGCGGCGCGGGCACGGTGGACGTGGCCGCGCTGCGCAAGACGCTCGGCGAGGGCGTGGCCGGCGCGAGCCTCGACGACCACCACCAGTGGTTCGGCCGGCTCAGCGCCATGGCGGACACGGTGGTGGCGATCGCGGCCGTGATCTTCGCCCTGGTGCTGGCCGCGACCGCGCTCGCGGTGGCCTTCGCGACGCGCGGCGCCATGGCGGGCAACCAGGAGATCGTGGGGGTACTGCACTTCGTGGGCGCCGAGGACCGCTTCATCGCCCGCGAGTTCCAGCGCCATTTCCTCCGGCTCGGGCTGAAGGGCGGGGCCGTCGGCGGCGCGGGGGCGGCGGGCGTGTTCGCGGCGGCGGGCGTGCTGCAGCGCTCGCTGGCCGAGACCCCGGGCGGCGACGAGCTCCAGGCGCTGTTCGGCGCCTTCACGCTGGGCGCGGGCGGCTACGCGGCCATCGCGGGCATCGCGGGGGCCATCGCGGTCGCGACGGGCCTGGTGTCGCGCTCCGTGGTGTTCCGCCACCTGCAGGCGCTCCAGTGAAGCTGCTCCTGCGCACCGTGACGCGGCTCGTCGTGACGGTCGCGGCGCTGGGCGCCCTGGGCCTGGGCGCCGGCTTCCTGCTGTTCGTCGGCACGCTGGAGCGGGACGAGGCGGTGCCGCCGCGCCACGCGGAGGGCATGGTGGCGCTGACGGGCGGGGCCGACCGCATCGCGGACGCGGTGGCGCTGCTCGCCAGGGGCCGGGCCGACCGCCTCTTGATCACCGGCGTCAACCCCGCCACCTCCGGCAGCGAGATCGCGCGGCTCGCCCCCGAGGCGCGCGGCCTGCTCGGCTGCTGCATCGAGCTCGGCTACGCGGCCGCCAACACGGTCGGCAACGCGACCGAGACGGGCGACTGGGTGCGCCGGCACAACATCCGCTCGCTGATCGTGGTGACCTCGAACTACCACATGCCCCGCGCGCTGGCCGAGATCGGCCAGGTGGTGCCCGACGTGGAGCTGATGGCCTTTCCCGTGGTCACGGCCCGCGCGCGGGCGGGCGACTGGTGGGACAACGGCGGCCGCCTGCGCGTGGTGGCCTGGGAATACCTGAAGTACGTGGCGGTGCTCGCCCGCCTGCACCTGCTCACGGCTTAACGGGCGGCGCCCTTCCCTTCGCGGGCGCGATGGGCCATGAAGCGCCGCCATGCTGATCCTGCGCTCGCTCGCCTTCAACGTGCTGTTCTACGCGGTGCTGATCGGCCTGATGATCCTGGGGCTGCCCCTGCTGGTGTTCGGGCCGGGCACGATCAAGGAGCTCGCGCGGGTGTGGGCGCGGGTCTCGCTGTGGCTGCTGCGGGTCGTGTGCGGCACGCGGGTGGAGTTCCGCGGGCTCGACAACATCCCGCCGGGGCCCTGCATCGTGGCCGCCAAGCACCAGTCGGCCTGGGACGTGTTCGCGCTGACGGTGCCGTTCCCCGCCTTCACCTTCGTGCTGAAGCGCGAGCTGACCTGGATCCCGCTGTTCGGCTGGTACCTGCTGCGCGGCGGGCAGATCGCCATCAACCGCGCCAAGGGCCGCGCGGCGCTGACGGAGGCCGCCGCCAAGGGACGCGGGGTGCTCGGGCGCGGCCACCAGCTCTTCATCTTCCCCGAGGGGACGCGGCGGCCGCCCGGCGCCCCGCCGCTCTACAAGTACGGCGCGGCCTACATCTACGCCAACAACGCCGTGCCCTGCGTGCCCGTGGCGCTCAACTCGGGCCTGTTCTGGCCGCGGCGGCGCTTCATCCGGCGACCCGGCACGGTGGTGGTGGAGGTGCTGCCCCCGATCGCGCCCGGCCTTACCGCGGCCAAGTTCCTTCCCGTGCTCCAGTCCAGGCTGGAGGAGGCCTGCGACCGCCTCAACGCGGAGGCCGTGGGTCGCGACCCGCGGCTGACGGCCGCCATGACGGGCCCGGAGGCGGCCCCGCTCGGCGCGGGCTGAGCGGATCCAGGCGGACCGGCATCTCGGTCGCGCGAAGGCCTCAAACGCTGAGCGGCGCGTTGTCGATCACCTCCTTCATGACGAAGAACGTGCGCGTCTGCCGCACGCCCGGCAGCGCGATCAACTGCTCGCCGTGCAGGCGGTTGAAGTCGGCGATGTCGCGCACCCGGATCTTGAGGAAGTAGTCGAAGTCGCCCGCCACGAGGTGGCAGTCCAGGATCACCGGGATGGACCGGACGGCCGCCTCGAACGCCCCAAAGCCTTCCGGGGTCGAGCGGTCCAGCACGACGCCGACGACCACCAGCGAGCCGCGGCCGACCTTGTGCGGGTTCACCAGGGCGCGCACGGCGCTCAGGTAGCCCTCGGCGAACAGGCGCCGGACGCGGCGGTGGCAGGTCGCGGCGCTCGTGTTCGACCGCTTGGCGACGTCGGCGTTGCTGAGACGCCCGTCGGCCTGCAGCGTCCGGATGATCTTGAGGTCGGCGCGGTCGAGCCCGCGGGGGCTGGAAGGGTCTTCCACCGGGGTGGGCCGGCCTGCATCGTTTTTGCGTTTCGACGGCATGGGACGACCCTGGGCAGCCGATCGCCGGCCCCGGAACGAGAGCACGTTTCGCGCCGATTGGGCTAGCTTGGCACCCGTCGATCCCGCGGAGCAACCCCCGATGCTGTCCAAGTTCGAACGCCACCCCCTGACCTTCGGCCCCACCCCGATCGAGCGGCTGCCGCGCCTGACGGAGCACCTCGGCGGCGGCGTCGAGATCTACGCCAAGCGGGAGGACTGCAACTCGGGCCTCGCGTTCGGCGGCAACAAGCTGCGCAAGCTCGAATACATCGTGCCGGACGCGATCGCGAGCGGCGCCGACACGCTGGTCTCGATCGGCGGCGTGCAGTCCAACCACACGCGCCTGGTGGCGGCGGTCGCGGCCAAGCTCGGCATGAGGTGCCACCTGATCCAGGAAAGCTGGGTGCCGCACGAGGACGCGGTCTACGACCGGGTCGGCAACATCCTGCTGTCGCGCCTGATGGGCGCCGAAACGCGGCTCGTGGACGAGGGCTTCGACATCGGCATCCGCGACAGCTGGACGCGCGCGCTGGAGGAGGTGGCGGCCAGGGGAGGCAGGCCCTACGCGATCCCGGCCGGCGCCTCCGTGCACCGGCTCGGCGGGCTCGGCTACGTGGGATTCGCGGAGGAGGTGCGGGCGCAGGAGGCCGCGATGGGCCTGCGCTTCGACTTCATCGTCGTCTGCACCGTCACCGGGTCGACCCACGCCGGCATGGTGGTGGGTTTCGCGGCCGACGGGCGGGCCCGGCAGGTGATCGGCGTCGACGCGTCCTGCACGCCGGCGCAGACCAGGGCGCAGGTGCTCGGCATCGCGCGGCACACGGCGGACCTGATCGGCCGCCCGCCGGTCGAGGACGGCGACGTCGTGCTGCTGGAGGACTACGCCTACCCGGTCTACGGCGTCCCATCGAAGGAGACGGTGGACGCGATCCGCCTGTCGGCCCGGCTGGAGGGCATGATCACCGATCCGGTGTACGAGGGGAAGTCGATGCAGGGCATGATCGACCTGGTGCGGAAAGGCTTCTTCCCGAAGGGGTCGAGGGTGCTCTACGCCCACCTCGGTGGCGGCCCCGCGCTCAACGGCTACAGCTACACCTTCCGCAACGGCTGAGGCCGCCGGACCCGGCGGACGCGCGCCGGCGGGGCATCGGGACCGGAGGGTCGCGCCTCACGAGTCCGGGATCAGGGCTCGGCCCCGCCTGCCCCCCACCGCGCCGCCGCGGCCTCGTCCGTGTCCTTGTGGGCGACCCAGGCGCCGCGCGTGCCGTCGGCGCGGTGCTCGCGCTTCCAGAAGGGCGCGCGCGTCTTCAGGAAGTCCATGAGGAAGTCGGCGGCCTCGAAGGCCGCGGCCCGGTGGGCCGAGGCGGTCGCCACGAGGACGATCCGCTCGCCCGGCCCGATGCGGCCGAAGCGGTGGATCACCCGGCAGCCGAGCAGCGGCCAGCGGGCCTCGGCCTCGGCCGCCACCCGGCCGATCTCGGCCTCGGCCATGCCGGGGTAGTGCTCGATCTCCAGCGCCCCCAGCGCGCCGCCCTCGTCGCGGCACAGGCCCGTGAAGGTCACCACCGCGCCGAGGTCGCGGCGACCCTTCGCGAGGTCGGCGCTTTCGGCCGCGGGGTCGAAGTCCTGAGGTTGCACGCTGACGGAGGCCACGCGCTCAGCCTCCCGTCATGGGCGGGAAGAACGCCACCTCGGCGGCGCCCGCGAGCGGCGCGTCGTGCCGGGCGTGGGCGCGGTCCACCGCGGCGCGGATCGCGCCCCTGGGCTCGAAGGCCGCCGCGGACGCCTCGTCCCGCCCGCTCAGCCAGTCCATGAGGTCCCCCACGGTCGCGACCGTGGCGGGAGGCTCGACCACCTCCTCGGTTCTGCCGATCCGCTCGCGGACGGAGGCGAAGTAAACGGTTCGCACGGAGCGCCGCTCCCTTATTCGACGATGTAGCGCAGGCCGGACTTCATGTAGTCCCACCCCGTGTAGATGGTGAGCAGCGCCGCCACCCACAGGAGGACCAGGCCGATCACGACGGTGCCGGGCAGCAGGCGCTCGCCCGCCGGCCCCGCGATCAGGAAGCCGAGCGCCACGAGTTGCAGGGTCGTCTTGTACTTGGCGACCCGGCTGACCGGCACGGACACGCGCAGGTCGCTCAGGAACTCGCGCAAGCCCGACACCAGGATCTCGCGGCTCAGGATCACGATGGCAGCCCACAGAGACCAGCCCGACACGGTGCGGTCGGCCACCAGCACGAGCAGGGAGGCCGCCACCAGCAGCTTGTCCGCGATCGGGTCCAGCATCCGGCCCAGCGCCGACTGCTGCGACCAGGCGCGGGCCAGGTAGCCGTCCAGGAAGTCGGTGACGCCGGCCGCCACGAACAGGGCCAGCGCCACCCAGCGCATCCACAGCGCGTCGGTGGCGAGCAGGCACCCGGCCACCACCGGCACCGCCACGACCCGCCCGTAGGTCAGGATGTTGGGCAGCGTCCAGTTGCTTCCGCGCGGTCCGACCGAGGAGACAGCCATGCCCGATGAGAAGCCACGCCCGGGCGGGGGGCGTCAAGCAGAGATGCCGGTTTCCCCCGAGGGCTACGGCCTCGGGTCGACGGTGGCCGGTCTGCTCGCGCGGAAGGGCGGTGGCCGGCGGGTCGCGGGGGGAGGCGGCAGGGCTCCGCGGCCGGGTCAACGGCCAGCCGCGCCGCGGATCGCGCGGCGTGCGCCCTCCCAGGCCGAGCGCAGCGCCAGTCGCGCGCGGAACAGCGGGCGCCCGACCTCGCGGCGGAGCCGCTCGCGGCGGCCGTGGAGGCGGTGCGCCCCGATGGTGGAGCCGCCCGGCATCGGCACGACGCGCGCCGCGTCGGGCCGCACGGCGTAGAGATCGATCCCGTGCTCCCACCAGTGCTGCAGCTCCACGTCGAGCGGGCGGCGGAACGGCGCGGTGGCGGCCATGAGCCTTTCGGCCCCGCGCCGGCTGACGCAGTAGGCGGCCCCGCTCAGCGACACCAGCCACGGGCGCAGCAGCGCGGTGCCCGGCGCCAACTCGCCCAGCCGGACGGCGCCCTGCGCCGACGATCCGTGCAGCTTGACGACGTCCCAGTCCACGGGCCGGCCCGCGAGCGCGTCCAGCACGCCCGGCAGCCGGCCGGTGGGAACCGCGTCGTCCTCGAACACGGCCGCGAAGGGGGCGCCCACCTCCGCCACGGCGGCCCAGGCCCTGCGGTGGCTCAGGAAACAGGCGACCTCGCCCGCGTGCAGGGGCGCGAAATAGGCGCGCGCGTTGCCGGCCCCGTCGTAGGCCAAGGCCACCGCCTCGGGGGCGAGCGCGGCCGCGTCCACCGCGGGCAGGCGGCGGAACGGCAGGCCGACCGCCCCGAAGCCGGCCTGCACGGCCGCGAGCCGTGCCGCCGACCGGTCGAGGTTGATGACCAGGATCGGGACCGGGCCCGTCACTCGGGGCCGCCCTCGTCCGGCCGCCCGGCCCGCTCGAAGTGGATCGCCTCGGCGCTGAAGGAGTAGATCGCCAGGGTGGCGGCGTGCATGAACCCGCTCCACCCCGCCAGGAACCAGCGGTGCAGGAGGTAGGCGCGCAGGAAGTAGAGGGCCGGGTTGAACACGAGCTTCAGCCGGCTCGGCCGCCTGCCGAGGCGCAGCCGCTCGCGCGCCTTCAGCCCGGCGTAGCGGATCTCCTTGCCGATCTGCCTCTCGTAGGAGGGCTCGACCTCGTGCAGGATGGCGCCGTCCCGGCAGTCGCGGACGGCCCCGTCCACGTGGAGGTGCTCGTGCACCAGCGAGCGCGGGTCGTAGCGGGCCCGGCCGCGCCGCACCAGGCGCAGGGTGGGCTTGGCCCTGATCCAGCCGAGGCGGGGCGCGGCCGCGAGGTCCGCGCGCAGGATGCGCAGGCGGTAGCCCGCGACGCCGTCGCCCGCCCCGAGCAGGCCCGGCAGCGCGCGGGTCAGCCGGGCGTCGAGCCGTTCGTCGGCGTCGAGGTTGAGGCACCAGGGCTGCGTGGCGCGGTCCAGGGCGGCCTGCTTCTGCCGCGCGAAGCCGAGCCACTCCTGGTGGAACAGGCGCACCGGCAGCCCCGCCGCGGCGCGGCCCTCGACCACCGCCACCGTGCCGTCCGTCGAGCCCGAGTCGACCACCACGATGTCGGCGCAGACCGCGAGGCTGTCCAGGCAGGCCCCGATCCCGGCTTCCTCGTTCTTGCAGATCACGTAGGCGGACAGCGGCAGCCGCGCAGAACCCTCCACCTCGATTCTCCCGCGGTTCGCGGGAGGCCTAGCACGAAGGGCGCGGGGAGCGGTAGGGAGGCGGGGTGGGCCGCGGGTCTGCGCCGTGACCCACCCCAGGTTGCACTCAGGCCGGGTCCGGGCCGCCCGCTGCCCTACCCGTCGGTGTTCTCCGTTGTGCCACCCCAGAAGAACCCGACGCAGACCATCAGTCCCAGCGGGACGAAGATCGGCAGCAACGACACCATCTGCGCACTGAACATCGTGCAACTCCCCTCGCCATGACATTGGCGCCGTTATCCATGGACAAGCCGGTTCCCGGGGTCCAGGACGAGTGCGGAACGGCGTTTCCGTCCCCTTAACGGGCCCGTGGCGCCGCTGCCGCTTCACGGGACGTTAAGCGTCGGTCCCCGATGGTGGGTGGGCGGTCGACCCGCGCCGATGCGAGATGGGCGGACGCGCGTCTTGAGACTTGCGAAACGGATCCTGTTCGGCCCCGCGCTGGCCCTGCTGTTCGCGACCACGCTCTACGCGGCGTCCGGCCTGCCCCGCGACCTGCTGCGCAGGGTCGAGCTGACCTGCCTGGCCAACGCCTGGGTCACGGGCTCGGCCTTCCCGTGCCTGTCGGTGGACAAGACCCGCGGGGTGGTGGTGCTGCGGGCGCCCTCGCAGGACACCCACGTGGTCGTCGTGCCGATCGCCCCGGTCCCCGGCGTCGAGTCGCCCGAGCTCCAGCGGGACGACGCGCCCAACTACCTTCGCGACGCCTGGGACGCGCGCTCCTACGTCGAGGCCGAGGTCCGGCGCCCGCTCGGCTGGGACGACGTGGGCCTCGCGGTGAACTCGCGCTCCACCCGCAGCCAGGACCAGCTCCACATCCACGTCGACTGCGTCGACGGGCGCGTCAAGCGCGCGCTCGCCTCCGAGCTGGACCGCATCCCGGCCGACCGATGGCTGAATGGCGGGCTGGTGATCCACGACCGCGAGGTGTGGACGCGCCGCGTCGACTCCCCCACCCTCGACGGCGTCAACCTGTTCAAGATGGCGGACGCCATCCCCGGCTTCGCCCGCAGCCCCGCCGAGACGATGCTGGCCGTGCTGGGCGTCGTGGGGGCCGACGGGCGCCGGGGCTTCGTGGCGGTCGCGGGCCAGTCGGACCCGGCGCGGGGCGCGTCCCAGTTCACGAGCGAGCACCTGCTGGACCACCGCTGCCGCGTGCCCTGACGAGGGGCCGGCCCCGGGTGTCGCGGGGGGAACAGCGGGCATCGCGGACCGGGGGGCGGGGCGCGGCGCGGCGGGCCAGGGTGGCGGCCCACGCGAGGCTCCTCCCCCATGCAGCGGACCAACATCCTGGTCGTGATGGTCGACCAGTTGAACCCGGCCTTCCTGCCGATCCACGGCCATCCCCTGGTGCAGGCCCCCGTTCTGTCGGCCCTGGCGGCGCGCGGCGCGG
The DNA here is from genome assembly GCA_964243035.1 of uncultured Lichenihabitans sp. Lineage (GTDB taxonomy): Bacteria > Pseudomonadota > Alphaproteobacteria > Rhizobiales > Beijerinckiaceae > Lichenihabitans. The sequence goes on along the minus strand of CAXTDZ010000015.1, from coordinate 34,979 downwards.
TGTTCGACAACGCCTACTGCAACGCCCCCCTGTGCTCGCCCTCGCGCACCGCCTTCATGACCGGCTGCCTTCCCTCGCGCACGGGCGGCTACGACAACGCGGCCGAGTTCCGCGCCGACGTCCCCACCTTCGCGCACTACCTGCGGCGGATGGGCTACCGCACCCTGCTCGCGGGCAAGATGCACTTCTGCGGCCCCGACCAGATGCACGGCTTCGAGGAACGGCTCACCACCGACATCTACCCCGCCGACTACGGCTGGACGCCCGACTGGGACGCGCCCGGCGAGCGACCCGAGTGGTACCATTCCATGAGCTCCGTGACGGAGGCGGGCCTGTGCGTGCGCACCAACCAGATCGACTTCGACGAGGAGGTGGTGTTCGCGGCCGAGCGGGCGCTCTACGACCACGCGCGCGGGCCCGACAGGCGGCCCTTCCTGATGGTGGCGTCGCTGACCCACCCGCACGACCCCTTCGCGATCACGCGCGAGTTCTGGGACCTGTACGACCACGCGCGCGTCGACCTGCCCCGCGTGCGGGCCGCCGACGTGCCGCTCGACCCCCACACGGCGCGGCTCCGCCACGTCTGCGCCATGGACGCCGTGACGCCCACCGACGACCAGGTCCGCAACGCCCGGCACGCCTATTACGGGGCGATCAGCTTCTGCGACCGCAACCTGGGCGTCCTGCTGCGCGCGCTGGAGCGCACCGGGCTCGCGGACACCACCGCGGTGGTGTTCCTGGGCGACCACGGCGAGATGCTGGGCGAGCGCGGGCTCTGGTACAAGATGAGCTTCTTCGAGGGCGCGGCGCGGGTGCCGCTGGTGATCGCGCCCGCCGGGTCCGCGGGCGCGACCCGCGTGGGGGCCGCCGTGTCGATGGTCGACGTGCTGCCCACGCTGGTGGAGCTCGCGGGCGGCGATCCCGCGCGGGACCTCGCCGGCGCCATCGACGGGCGGAGCCTGATGCCTCACCTGCGCGGGACGGGCGGCCACGACGAGGTGCTGGGCGAGTACCTGGCGGAGGGCGCGGTGGCGCCGATGGTGATGATCCGGCGCGGGTGCCACAAGTTCGTCCACGCGCCGGGCGACCCGGACCAGCTCTACGACCTCCGGGCCGACCCGGACGAGCGGGTGAACCGCGCCCGGGATCCCGCCGCGGCCCCGCTCGTGGACCTGTTCCGGGCCGAGGTGGCGCGGCGGTGGGACCTGCCCGCGCTCGACGCCGCCGTTCGCGACAGCCAGCGCCGCCGCAGGCTGGTGGACGCGGCCCTGCGCACCGGCGTCGGCAAGCCGTGGGACTACCAGCCCTTCAAGGACGCGAGCCGCAGCTACGTGCGCAACACCGTCCCGCTCGAAGACCTGGAAGCGATGGCGCGCTTCCCCCGCGTCGCGCCCTGAGGGTTCCGCCTCAGGCCTTGCCGGCCTTGCACTTGGAACGGAACGCCTTGCGCGCCTTGCCGTGCAGGCCCTGCTGGTCGGCCTTGGCGGAACACTGCTTGGACATCGCCTTCTTGTCCATCGGCGCGGCGGCGGGCGCCGGGGCGGCGGCGGCCGGAGCCGCGGGGGCCGCCGCGGGCGGGGTCTGCGCGAAAGCCGCGCTCCCCGCCAGCAGCCCCGCGAGGCTCGCGGCGGCGATCAAACGCGTCGACATCATGGGCCTGTTCCTTCACTGTACGGGTGACGGCCCCGGGCGGGCCGGCAACGGTCAAGCATAAGCTGGCATCGGCCGGGAACAAGCGCTTTTCGCGCCGGGGACGGCGCCCGGCACCGCCCCGCCGCACGAAGGGGTTCGGGCCATGTTGCGCGTCATCCTGCTCGCCTCGCTCCTTGGGCCGCTCGCGGCGGCGCCGGCCCCGGCCCGCGACCTGCGGCGGGGACGCGACGCGCCGCCCGAGAAGGGCTGCGAGGCCTTCGGGCCGGGCTTCGTCAAGGTCGAGGGCACCGGCACCTGCGTCAAGGTGACCGGCGACCTGCAGGCCGAGGTGAGGGTGCAGCGCTGACGGCGGCGTTTCCTTCCGTCCCCGTCCTGCAGTACGGTCGCGCCGACCGAAAAGACCTCACGCCGACGGACGCGCGCCCACGATGTCGATGACCGCAGGATCAACCGCCGACTACCTGGTGGACCGACGCCGTCTGCGGCGGAAGCTGTTCTTCTGGCGCCTCGCGGCCTTCGCCATCCTCGTGGCCGCGATCGGGGCCGCCGGGTTCGGGACGTTCGCGCGGGGCGGGGCGGGATCGCTCGTGCCCCACGTCGCGCGGGTCAGGATCACGGGCCTCATCACGGGCGACGACGCCACCGTCAAGCTGCTCGACGACGTGGCGGCCTCGCGCGCCGAGGCCCTCCTGCTCGACATCGAGAGCCCCGGCGGCACCACGGTCGGCAGCGAGAAGATCTTCGACGCGATCCGCCGCGTGGCGGCCAAGAAGCCGGTGGTGGCCAGCGTCGACACCCTGGCGGCCTCGGGCGCCTACATCGCGGCGCTGGGGGCCGACCACATCGTGGCGCGGGGCAACTCGCTGGTGGGCTCCATCGGCGTCCTGTTCGAGTTCCCCAACGTGTCGGGGCTGCTCGACAAGATCGGCGTCCAGGTCGAGACCGTGAAGTCGGCCCCGCTCAAGGCCTCGCCGAACGGCTTCGAGCCCACCAGCGAGGCCGCGCGGGCCGCCCTCGCCTCGCTGGTGTCGGACAGTTTCGACTGGTTCAAGGGCCTGGTGAAGGACCGCCGCCACATGACGGACGCGGAACTCGCGGCCGTGGTGGACGGGCGCGTGTTCACCGGGCGCCAGGGCCTGCCGCTCAAGCTGATCGACCAGATCGGCAGCGAGACCGACGCGGTGGCGTGGCTGGAAAACGACAAGCACGTGACCAAGAACCTGCCGATCCGCGACTGGAAGCCCGAGCCGAAAGCCGGCCGCTTCGGGCTCTTCACAACCGCGGCGGCCGTGGCCGAGACCCTGGGCCAACCCGAAACCGCACGCTTCTTCAAGCGCTTCGCCGCGGTCGACGGGGTGCCCGCGCTTGACGGTCTCGTTTCGGTTTGGCAGGGTGCCGGGGTCGAATAAGGGCGCGTCCGCGGCAAAAGGAGTCGGGCCGCCGTCATGGCTCTGGGGCGCCGGCGTGATCAAGTCTGAACTGGTCCAGCGGATCGCGGCCCGCAATCCCCACCTGTACCAGCGCGACGTGGAGCGCATCGTCAACGCCATCCTGGACGAGATCACGGACGCGCTCGCGCGCGGCGCCCGGGTGGAGCTGCGCGGGTTCGGGGCCTTCTCGATCAAGCGGCGCGACCCGCGGCTCGGCCGCAACCCCCGCACCGGCGCCCACGTTGACGTGAACGGGAAGGCGGTGCCCTTCTTCAAGACCGGCAAGGAGATGCGCGAGCGCCTGAACGAGGCGTGACGCGGATGTCCGCGCCCACCCCGACGCGGAAGGGTTCGCGATGCTGATGGTCCTGAAATGGCTCGTGCTGGTCCCGCTCGCCATCCTGCTGGTCATGTTCGCGGTGGCCAACCGGCACGCCGTGACGGTGTCGTTCGACCCGTTCTCGGGCGAGGCGCCCGCCTTCGCGCTGACCGGCCCGCTGTTCGTGGTGCTGGTCCTGGTGCTCGTGGGCGGCGTGGTGGTCGGCGGGGCCGCGACGTGGCTGGGACAGGCTCGCCACCGGCGCGCGGCGCGGGCGGCCCGGCGCGAGGCCGAGGACGCGCGGGCGGAAGCGGCGCGGCTCAGGACCGAGCTCGACGTCGCGACGCGCGCCGCGGCGGGCCCCGGCTCCGCCTACCCCGCCCTGCCCGACAGGAGCGCGGCCTGACCGGCCGCCGCGGCGGGGGAGGCCGCGCTTGCGCGTCGTGAGCGCGGAAGAGCTCGACCGGGTTCTCACCTTTCCGGCCCTGGTCGACGCCCTGGCGGGGGCCTTCGCGGTTCCGGCGCCCCCGCCCGTGCGCCACCACCACGCGGTGGGAACCGGGGGTCACGGCGGCCCCGTGCACCTGCTGATGCCGGCCTGGAGCGCGGGGGCGCCGGGCCCCGGCAGCTTCATCGGCACCAAGGTCGTCAACGTGTTCCCGGACAACGGCGCGCGCGGCCTGCCCGCGGTGCTGGGCGCCTACCTGCTGTTCTCGGGCGAGACCGGCGCCCCGCTGGCGGCGCTGGACGGCACGCGGCTGACGCACTGGCGCACGGCCGCGGCCTCGGCGCTGGCCGCCCGCTTCCTGGCCCGGCCGGACGCGCGGCGGCTGCTGATGGTGGGCGCGGGGGCGCTCGCGCCCTTCCTGGCGCGCGCCCACGCGAGCGTGCGGCCCATCGAGCGGGTGGCGGTGTGGAACCGCAACCCGGAGGGAGCCGCCAGGCTCGCCCGGAGCCTGGACGAGGGCGGCCTGCCCGCCGCCGCCGTCGACGACCTCGAGGCGGGCCTCCGCGACGCCGACGTCGTGTCCTGCGCGACGCTGTCGACCGCGCCGCTCGTGCGCGGCGCCTCGCTGCGGCCCGGCACCCACCTCGATCTCGTGGGCGCCTTCACGCCGGCCATGCGCGAAGCCGACGACGACGCCCTTCGGGGCGCCCGCGTGTTCGTCGACACCGCCGCGGCGCTGACGGAGGGCGGCGACGTCGCGGCCGCGATCCGCGCGGGCGCGATCCGGCCCGCCGACGTGTGCGCCACGCTGGCCGACCTGTGCGGCGGGGGCGCGCGGGGACGCGTCTCGGCCGCGGAGGTGACGGCGTTCAAGTCGGTCGGCGCCGCGCTGGAGGACCTCGCCGCCGCGACCCTGGCGTGGCGGCTGATCGGCGGCGCGTGACCCCCCGCCCGTCGCGGCGGCGCTGGCTGCCGGTCGCGGTTGCGGTGGCCGTCCTGGTCGCGGTCGCGGTTGCGGCCTTCGCTGCCGCGGCCGGGATCGCGGACCGGCCGGGCGCGGTCGTCGAGGCGCGGGGCGTCCCGCTCCTGATCGCGCTCGGGGGCGGCGCGCTGGGCCTGGCGGCGGCGCTGGTGCTGACGGCCCGGGTGTTCGCACGGGGTCTCGCGGCGGGCTACGGCGGTGCGGTCCCGACGCCGCGCGTCCGTCGGCGCCTGCGCTTCGCCGTGGTCGGGCCGGCGCTGCTCCTCGCGGTGCTGGGCAGCCTCGGGGTGCGCTGGTACGGCTACGTCACCGGGAGCGACACGCCGTTCGACGAGGTCGGCGTCGACCTCAACGCCCGCGTTCCGGGGCCGCTGCGGCGATGGGGCTGCGACAGGCTGAAGGCGCGGTTCGCGGCGCGGACGCCGCCGCCCTCGGGCTGCGGCAGCGACGACGACCCGGCGCGGTGGCGGTGAGGGGAGCGGGGCGCGCCGTCACGCGGCCTCGGCCCAGTCCCCTGCCCCGTCCTCCGGGTCGCCCTCCACCCGGAACCGCTCGATCAGGTCGAACAGGTCGGCCGCCTCGCTCATCAGCGCGTGGCTGGCGGCGGTGGACTCCTCCACCATGGCGGCGTTCTGCTGGGTGACCTGGTCCATCTGGTTGATGGCCGTGTTGACCTCGCCCAGCCCCGAGGCCTGCTCCTGGGCCGAGGCCGCGATGGCCGTGACGACCACGTTGATCTCGGCCACCTGGGTCGCGATGCGCTCCAGCGCGCGGCCGGTCTCGCCCACGAGGCCCACGCCCGACGCCACCTGCGCGGCCGAGGTCCCGATCAGGCCCTTGATCTGCTTGGCGGCCTCGGCCGAGCGCTGGGCGAGCGCGCGCACCTCCGAGGCCACAACCGCGAAGCCGCGGCCCGCCTCGCCGGCGCGGGCCGCCTCGACGCCGGCGTTCAACGCCAGCAGGTTGGTCTGGAACGCGATCTCGTCGATGACGCCGATGATCTGGCCGACCTCGGTCGCCGACGCCTCGATGGCGGTCATCGCCGCCACCGCGTTGCGCACCACGGCGGCGGAGCGCTCCGCGTCCGTCTTGGCGGAAGCCACCACGGCGCTGGCGTGGCGCGCGCCCTCGGCGGTCTGCCGCACGGTGGCGGTGATCTCGTCGAGCGCCGCGGCGGTCTTTTCCAGGGAGGCCGCCTGCTGCTCGGTGCGGCGGGACAGGTCGGTGGCCGCGTGCCCGATCTCGTCGGAGCCGTGGCGGATCGAGCGCGTGTTGCCCGCCACCGCCGCCATCGTGTCCTGGAGCTTGGCCACCGCGGCGTTGAAGTCGGTGCGGAGCTTGTCGTACTCGACCGCGAAAGGGGCCGGCAGCCGGAAGGTGAGGTCGCCTTCCGACAGCCGGACCAGCCCTTCCGCGAGCGCGTCCACCACGGTCCCCTGCTCGCGCGCGGCTTCCGCCTGCCGGCCCGCGACGCGGGCGCGCTCGGCTTCCGCGTCGCGGCGGCTCGCCGCGGCCTGGGCTTCGAGCTGCACCTTCTCGACGCCCGCCCGCTTGAACACGTCCACGGCGCGCGCCATCGCGCCGATCTCGTCGGGCCGCCCCTGGCTCGTCACCTCGGCCGACAGGTCGCCCGTCGCGAGCCGGTCCATCGTGGCCGCGAGCCGGCCGACGGCGCGGCCCAGCGACCGGGCGAACAGCAGAAAGGCGGCCATGACCACGGCGCAGACCGCGACCGTCATCAGCGCGGCCGTCAGCAGCGCGCTCGACCGCGCCTGCGCGACGCGGGTCACGTCGGAGGCGATCTCAAGCACGCCGATGTGGACGCCGGTCGCGCTCAGGAGCGGGATGCCGCCCGCCGCCACGGCACGGCCGTCCGCCTCCACCGTGCGGTGGACGCTGCCGCCGTCGAACACGGCCCGGATCTCGGTCGGCGTCAGGATGCTCCCGCCGCCCGCGAAGGTGGTGTTCTGCCGGTCGAACTGCCCGTCGTGGAAGACGTGAACCGCCAGGTCCGCGCCGGTCGCGGCCTTGAGCCGGGCGAAGTAGTCGGGCGTCAGCGTGGTGCCGACGTCGACGGCGCCCACCACGCGGTCGCCGTCCTTGACGGGCACGGTGGCGAAGACGCTGAGGGCCTTCTGGCCCATCTCGATCCCGAGCTTGAACGTGCCGGACCGGATGGCGTCCACCACCATCGGACGGCGGCCCGACACGTCGTCGCCGAACACGGACGGGGTGTGGACGCGCGCGAGCGCGCGGAAGTCGGACGACATGAAGGTGACGGACTGGACCGACGCGCTGTGCCGGATGCGGTCCAAGTTGCCGCCGAACTGCCGGATCAGGGCGTCGCGGTCACCCTTGTCCAGCAACCCCGGCATGTCGGGCTCGCCCGCGAGGCCGAGCGCGAGCGCGCTGGCCGTCCGCCCCTGCGCCGCGAGATCGGCCTTGATGTACTTGGCGTCGCTGGCGAAGGCCGCCTGTATGCTTTGGTCGCCGTCGACGGCCTGGTGGTAGAGCCCCAGCCCGCCGATCGCGCAGCTCGCGAACAGCACGGCCGCGAAGCCGTAGGCCGTGATCTTGATCCAGAGGGGTTTCCTGATGCGGTTCTGCACGGACCTGTCCCGGAGCGTGATGCGTCGGGAGGGCAGGATCCACGAAGACGTTTAACAATGTTGCAATTCCTGAGGGTGAGCCGTGCCGTCGCGGACGCCTGCCGCGCGACGCAACCGCTGCGGGAGGCGACCCCTGTGGGCCGGCGGCTCGCGCCTCGCGTGGCCGAGCTGGACGGCCGGCACGCCGCCCCTGTGCTCGACGACGGCGCAGGCGCGGGCGTGACCCCCGATCTGGCCGTCGTCCCCGATGCCGGCGCCGGCGGTTGGGGTGCGGCGCCGCGAGTCAGCCGAACGACGCCGCGTCGCGGATGGCCCGCACGGCCCCGTCGAGGTCGAACGGGTCGGCGTCGAGCTGGTCGAGCCGCAGGGGCGACGTCGTGGACAGCGTCGGGTTGACGGTCTCGTCGCGGCGCACCGCGGGGTCGCGCTCGGCCGCCTTGACCGATGCGGCCCACAGGTCGTCGAGGCGCAGCGCCGCCAAGCCGCCCGGCGCCGCCGCAACCTGCCGCTGCGCCGCGAGGACCTCCCGGCGCCACTCCCCCGCGACGCCGCCCTCGCCGGCGAGCGCGAGCTTGACGAGCGGAACGAGCAGCCCGCGGAGGGCAGCCTTGCCGTCGAGGGCGGGCGCGCTCAATACACGTCCGCCTGGTAGCGCCCCGCCTTCCTGAGGCCCGCCACGTGGTCGACCGCGTCCTCGCGGCTCCGGCCGCCGTGCTCGACCGCGATGTCGACCAGCGCGCCTTCCACGTCACGGGCCATGCGCTTGGCGTCGCCGCACACGTAGAAATGCGCGCCCTCTTCGAGCCAGCGCCACAGGTCAGCCCCGGCCTCGCGCATGCGGTCCTGCACGTAGACCTTGCCCGCGCCGTCGCGCGACCAGGCGAGCGACAGGTGCGCGAGGTGCCCCTCGGCCCGCATGGCCTCCAGCTCGTCCCTGTAGAAGAAGTCGGTCGCCTCGCGCTGGTGACCGAAGAACAGCCAGTTGCGCCCGGGCGCCGCCACGGCCTTGCGCTCGTGCAGGAAGGCCCGGAACGGCGCGACGCCGGTTCCGGGGCCGCACATGATGACGGGCGTGTTCGGGTCCGCGGGCAGCGCGAAGTTGTGCGCCTTCTGGACGTAGACCCGCAGCCTGTCACCCGGCGCGGCCCGCTCGCCCAGGTAGGTCGAGGCGACGCCGAGCCGCCGGCGCTTGCCGACCACGTAGCGGACGGCGTCGACCGTCAGGGTGAGCCGGCCGGGGTGCGTCCTGGGCGAGGAGGAGATCGAGTAGAGGCGGGGCTGCAGCGGCTCCAGCGCGTCCACGAAGGCCTCGGCGTGCGGCCGGGCCCTGGGGAACTTGTGCAGGGCGGCCAGCACGTCGGTGACGGCCGCGTCGCCGTGCGGGTCCTCGCCGCGGGCGAGCGCGCGCGCCGCCTCGCGCTCCGCCCCGCCGAGCACGTAGGAGAACAGCTCGAACAGCGCGTCGGGCGCGGCGCCGAGCGCCGCCTCGTCGGTCAGGACCTCCCGGAGGGTGCGGCCCCGGACGGGCGCGCGGGGTGACGCGCCGAGCAGCGCGATGACCTGGTCGACGTGGCCGAGGTGGTTTCGGGGGAAGATGCCGAAGCTGTCGCCCGCGGCGTAGTCGAGACCATCGCCGAGCTGGACCTCGACGTGCATCGTCTCCTTCTCGGAGCCGTCCCCGTTCAGCTTCCGGCGCGACAGCAACACGGCCTCGCCCGGCGCCTCGCGCGAGGGGCCGACCACGACGACGGGCTTCGACCCGGGCTCGGCGGCCGGCAACGCGACGGCGGCGGTCGCGGGGGCGTCGAGCTCGGCCGCCAGGCCCTTGACGAGCCGCGCGGTCTCCTTGCCGCCCGGGGCGCACAGGTTGAGCCGCTTCTCGTTGCCCAAGAAAATGGCGTTGGCATAGTCCGCGCAGGTGTAGCCGCACTGGCCGCAATCCTGCTGCGCCATGGCGGCCATCAGGCGCGGCGCGAGCGGGCGCGCGGCGGCCATCTCCATGCGGTCCGGGGCCGGGACCGACGGGTCGTGCCAGGGCGCCTCGTCGTTGGTGGCCAGCACCGGACCGTCCGGGACAGCAGCGCCACCCGGTAGGCCCAGTCCGGCCTGCCCGGCCCGCGACAGCGCCTCGGGCGACGCGATGGGCCCGAGCGCCGCCGCGAAGAAGCCCGAGAGCCACACCCGCTGCTCGTCCGAGAACGGCGCGGACTCGGGCACGAGGTCCATGCGGGGCACCGGAACCGGGACCGTCATGCCGTCACCTCGGCGGCCGCCAGCGCGCGCAGCTGCTCGGGATCGTGGCGGCGCGCGAAGGCCGCGAAGCCCTCGGCCGCACCGGCCCGGTGGGTCATGTAGGCCTTGAGGAGGCCCTCGACGCGCCGCGGCACGTCGGGGGCCTTGACGTCCGTGTAGAGTTCGCGCGCGATGGCCGCGTCCGTGCCGTAGCCGCCCCCGACGTGCAGGTGGTAACCCTCGACCTGGTCGCCGTCGTCGTTGACCGTCACCTTGGCGCCGATCAGCCCGATGTCGCCGATGTAGTGCTGGGCGCAGGAGTTGTGGCAGCCGGTCAGGTGAATGTTAACCGGCTGGTCGAGCGCGACCCGGCCCTCGCAGTGCTCGGCGATGGCGAGTGCGTGCCCCTTGGTGTCGGAGGCCGCGAACTTGCAGCCGCGGTTGCCCGTGCAGGCGATGAGGCCGGCGCGGATCGGGGTCACCTGCCAGGCGAGGCCGGCGGCCTCGATGCCGGCCTTGACGCTTTCCACGGCCGCGTCGGGCACGCCCGACACGAGCAGGTTCTGCCAGACCGTGAGGCGGATGTCTCCGTCGCCGCGGAGGCGCGCCAGCTCGGCCAGCGCCCGCATCTGATCGCCGGTGAGCTTGCCGGCCGGCAGCGCCACGCCGACCCAGTTGAGTCCCGGCTGCTTTTGCGGGTGCACGCCGACGTGCGCGGCGCGGTGGTAGGCGGGGCGGGCCGGGAGGGCGGACGCCGCGACGCGGGTGAAGGGCGCCCCCAGCCTCGCCTCGACCTCGCCGAGGAACCTCTCGAAGCCCCAGGCGTCGAGCACGTATTTCAGCCGCGCCCTGTTGCGGTTGGTGCGGTCGCCGTGGTCGATGAAGACGCGCACGATCGCGTCCGCCACGCGGGTCGCCTCGCCGGGCCTGACGACGACGCCCGTGTCGCGCGCAAAGTCCCGGTGGCCGGTGATGCCGCCGAGCGCCAGCCGGTACCAGACGCCGGGCGCGACGGGGGCGCCCGCCGCGTCGGCGACGCCCTCCGGCACGGAGACGGCCTGGAAGCCGATGTCGTTGGTGTCCTCCAGCGTGGCGATCGCGCCGCCGCCGTCGAACGCCACGTTGAACTTGCGCGGCAGCCCGTACATCTCGCGGGTGTTGAGGACGTGGTGGTGCCAGTCGCGCGCGTTCGGCCGCGTGTCGATCAACTCGCGGGGGTCGATGCCGGCCGTCGCGGTGCCGGTGACGTTGCGGATGTTGTCGGCCCCCGAGCCGCGCGACACGATGCCGATGTCGACCAGCTCCTCGACGAGGGGCGGCCCGTTCTCGGGCCTGATCTCGCGGATCTGCAGGTTGGCGCGCGTCGTGACGTGCGCGTAGCCGCCGCCGTGCCGGTCCGCGGCGTCGGCGACGCCGGCGAACTGCCAGTGCTTGAGGATGCCGTTCGGGATGCGCAGGCGGCACATGTAGCTGTCCTGCGCGGGCGCCACATGGAACAACCCGTGGTAGCGCCAGCGGAAATTGTCCTCGGGCTTGGGCTTGCGGCCGTCCAGGGCCTCGGCCTTGAGGCGGCCGTAGGCCTCGAACGGATGCTCGGCCCGCTTCCACTTCTCCTGGTCGGCGAGCTTCCCGCCGGCCGCGACCGCGCGGTCCTGCGCCCTGAGGTGGACGGCGTCCGGGCCAACCGGCTCGGCGGCCTGGCCGCCCGGCGCCGGAAGCGCCCGCACCGCGGCCGCGCCCGAGGCGAAGCCTTCGAGCCAGCGACGTTGTTCGGGGGTGAAGGCGTCGCCCATGGGACGCTCAGACCTTGGGCGGCAGGACGGTGGAGGCGAGCATCGGACTATCCTTGAAGCGCGGGTGGCGGGCCTCGCGGCCGGCGGCGGTCCGCGCAGCGGCGCGATGGAGGAGGCGGTGTGGGCGACCCGCTCGTTCAGGTCGGACGCGGCTGCCGTCGTTGGCTCTCGCGCTGGTCAGGACGCCCGACATCGTCGAAACGATTGACCGCCTACCGGGACCTAGAACTAGCACGAGTAAAAAGCGCGCCTCAAGCCGAAGTTTTCAACGCGGTAAAGTATAGTTTTTGGGCATTTGCCTGCCTGGAAAGCAGACCCGGGAGATCGCGTCCGGCACGGGCGCGTTCCGCATTGCACAATCGGCCCGCCTGCCCGACGATGGCGGCCATGAGCGACGATTATCGCGTGCTGGTGATCGACGACGACGCGGACCGCGCGTCGATGATCGAGGCGGGGCTGCGCGAAGCCGGCCACGCGTCGGTCCACGTCATCACCGACATGCGCGAGCTGCTGCGCCGCATCGTCGCCCTCGACCCCGAGGTCATCGTGATCGGCCTGGGCAACCCCAACCGGGACGTGCTCGACCAGATGTTCCAAGTGTCGCGCAGCGTGCGGCGGCCCGTCGCCATGTTCGTCGACCAGTCCGACCGCGCCTCCATCGAGGCCGCCATCGACGCGGGCGTGTCGGCCTACGTGGTGAACGGGCTGAAGCGCGAGCGGGTCAAGTCGGTGCTCGACACGGCCATCACCCGGTTCAACGTCGTCAACCGGCTGCGGGAGGAGCTCGACCGCGCCAAGCAGGCCCTGGTGGACCGCAAGGTGATCGACAGGGCCAAGGGCATCCTGATGAGGAGCCGCGATCTGAGCGAGGAGGACGCCTACGCGCTGATGCGCACGACGGCCATGAAGGAGAGCCGGCGCGTGGCCGAGGTCGCCCAGGGCCTCATCACGGCCATGAAGCTGCTGGGGCCCGCATCGTGAGCCGCCTCACGGTCGGCTTCGTGCCGCTGGTCGACTGCGCCTTGCTGGCCGTCGCGGCGGAGAAGGGGTTCGCGCGGGACGAGGGGGTCGACCTGGTTCTCGCGCGCGAAGCCTCCTGGGCCAACATCCGCGACCGGGTCGCGCTCGGTCACTTCGACGCCGCCCACATGCTGGGCCCGATGCCGATCGCAGCGAGCCTCGGGATCGGCCGCGCGGCCGTGCCGACCGTGGCGCCCTTCGCGCTGGGGCTCGGCGGCAACGCCGTCACGCTCGCGGCCGACCTCCACGCCGCCATGCGTGACGCGGCGCCCGATCCGGCGGCGTTCGATCGCTTCGAGCCCGCCGCCGTGGGCCGGGCCCTGGCGGCCGTGCTCGGCGCGCGCCAAGGCCGCGACGCGCCCGTGCTGGCCGTGGTGCATTCCTTCTCGGCCCACCACTACGACCTCCGCTACTGGCTGGCAGCCGTCGGCCTCGACCCGGACCGCGACGTCCGGCTCACGGTGCTGCCGCCCGCCGACACCGTCGAGGCCCTGCGGGAGCGGCGCATCGACGGCTTCTGCGCGGGCGAGCCCTGGGGGTCGCTGGCGGTCGAGGCCGGCTTGGGCGTCATGGCGGTCACCACGTCGGCGCTGCGGCGGCAAGGCCCCGACAAGGTGCTGGGGCTGCGCACCGACGTCGCCGAACGCCACCCCGACCGTCTGGCCGCCCTGTTGCGCGGCCTCCACGCCGCCGCCCGGTGGGCCGGGGACCCCGGCAACCTCGACGAACTCGCCTCGCTCCTCGCCCGCGAGACCTACCTCAACACGCCAGCGGCCGTGGTCCGCCGAGCCCTCGCGGGCCGTTTGGTCCGCAGCCCCGGCGCGGTCCCCGAAGCCGTTCCCGACTTCCTGGTGCTCGACCGCCACGCCGCGACCTTTCCGTGGCTGAGCCACGCCCTCTGGTTCTACGCCCAGATGGCGCGCGCCGGCCACGTGGCCCACACGGCCGCGCGTGCCGCCGCGGCACGCGCCACCTACCGGCCCGACCTGTACCGCGCCGCCTTGGCGCCGGTGGGCGCCGACCTGCCGCGCGCCGACGCCAAGGTCGAGGGTGCGTTGCGGCACCCCACGCCCGTCGCGTCCCGCCTGGGCCGGATGCTGCTCGGCCCGGACGGCTTCTTCGACGGCCGGCCGTTCGACCCCGATGACCTTGACCAGTACATTGGCGCACCGAACGGAAGACCGCGCGCTTCTGCCGAATAGTTGGGCGGCGGCCGCCTATATTTTCTGCTTGCCCGGGGGTGGGGCTCTTCTATCCTGGCTGAGGGTGGGAGGAATGATCGTCCCGCCCGCGCGCCACACGGGCCAGCGGCGGTCCGACCGGCATTCCCCAAACCTCCCGTCTCGCCAGGGCGTCCCGTCGCGGGATCCCGGCCGGACACCGCCGCCGGGCCGTGCCAGGCGTCGTCGAGGCGGTGCGCCGGCTGTCCGTCCGTTCAGCGAGGTGTTCCCATGCTGTCGCAGAAAGCGACCCGCGTCGACCTGTTCAGCTTCGCGACGCCGCAGATGCGCGCGTTCCACCTGAGCTGGCTCGCCTTCTTCGTGTGCTTCTTCGCCTGGTTCGCGGTGGCCCCGCTGATGCCGGTCATCAAGGGCGAGTTCCACCTGACGCCCGACCAGATCGCCAACATCAACATCGCGGCCGTCGGGGTCACCATCCTGGTGCGGCTCGCGGTCGGGCCCCTGTGCGACCGCTACGGCCCGCGCCGCGCCTACACGGCGCTGCTCCTGCTCGGCGCGGTGCCGGTGATGGGCATCGCGCTCGCGCAGTCCTACGTGGGCTTCCTGATCTTCCGGCTCGCCATCGGGGCCGTCGGGGCGAGCTTCGTCATCACGCAGTTCCACACCTCGGTCATGTTCGCCCCCAACGTCGTCGGCACCGCCAACGCGACGGTGGGCGGCTGGGGCAATGCCGGGGGCGGCGTCACCCAGACCACCATGCCGCTGCTCCTGGGCGCCCTGGTCAGCCTCGGGGTCGGCCAAGCCGCGGGCTGGCGCATAGCCATGGTGGTGCCCGGCCTCATGATGCTGGTGGTCGCGGCCCTCTACTGGACGCTGACGCAGGACACGCCGGAAGGCGACATCGTCGACCTGCGCCGGGCGGGCGTCGTGGTTGAAACCGGCAAGAAGGGCGGCTGGGCCGTCTTCGCCCAGGCGGGCCGCAACTACCGGACGTGGCTCCTGGCCTTCTGCTACGCCGTGAGCTTCGGCGTGGAGCTGTTCATCCACAACGTGGCGGCGAGCTACTACGTCGACCATTTCGGCCTGACGCTCGCCTCCGCGGGCTTCGCGGCCGGGTCGTTCGGCCTCCTGGCGCTGTTCGCCCGCGCGCTCGGCGGCCTCACCTCCGACCGCCTGGCGCGGGCCGGCGGCCTGCGGGCCCGCACGGTCCTGCTCGTGGCGCTGCTCGTCGGCGAGGGGCTCGGCCTCGTGGTGTTCTCGCAGATGGCGAGCGTCGCGCCCGCGATCCTCGCCATGCTGGCGTTCGGGCTGTTCACCCACATGTCGTGCGGGGCCATCTACGCGCTCGTGCCCTTCGTGGACCGCAGGGCGCTCGGCGGCGTCACGGGCATCGTGGGGGCGGGCGGCAACGTGGGCGGCGTCGCGGCGGGCTTCATCCTGAAAGGCGTCGGCAGCCTGCCGCAGACGCTGCTCATCCTCGGCTGCTGCGTGCTCACGGCCGCCGCCCTCGCCCTGCTGGTGCGCTTCTCGGCCGCCCACCGCGAGGCCGAGCAGCGGCTCTACGACGAGGCCGTGGCGCGGCGGAACGGCCTCGCGGCGGGGATCGCGGTCGCGGCATGACGCGCGAGCGGCTCGTCGTGGTCGGCAACGGCATGGCGGCCGGCCGCGTCCTGGAGGACCTCTTCACCCTGGCGCCGGGCCGCTACGCGGTGACGGTCTTCGGCGCCGAGCCGCGGACCAACTACAACCGCGTCATGCTCTCGCCGGTGCTGGCGGGCGAGGCGCTCTACGAGGACATCGTCATCCACGACGACGCCTGGTACGCGCGCCACGGCGTGACGCTGCATCGCGGCGCCGCGATCGTGGCGGTCGACCGCGCGGCCCGCACCGTCACGGACCGGGACGGCCGGGTGACGCCCTACGACACCCTGCTGATCGCGACCGGCTCGTCGCCTTTTGTGCCCCCGATCCCGGGCACCGACCTGCCGGGCGTGCGGGGGTACCGCGACCTCGACGACGTGCTGCACATGCGGCGGGCCGCGCAGCGCGGCGGCCGGGCCGTGGTGATCGGCGGCGGCGTGCTCGGCCTGGAGGCCGCGGCGGGCCTCGCGCTGCAGGGCATGGACGCCACCGTGGTCCACCTCAAGCCGACCCTCATGGACCGGCAGCTCGACCCGGAGGCGGGCGCGATGCTCCAGGCCACCTTCGAGCGTCGCGGCGTCCGGGTCCGCTGCGCGGCCAGCACGGCCGCCATCCTGGGTCGGGAGCACGTCGGGGGAGTGCGCCTGGCCGACGGCTGCGAGATCCCGGCCGACCTCGTGGTGCTGGCGGTCGGCGTCCGGCCCAACCTGGGGCTCGCGAAGGCGGCCGGCCTCGCCGTGAACCGCGGCGTGCTGGTCGACGACGGGCTCCGGACCAGCGACCCGAACGTCCTCGCGGTGGGCGAATGCGCGGAGCACCGCGGGCAGTGCTACGGGCTCGTGGCGCCCCTGTACGAGATGGCCGCGGTCGCGGCGGCCCAACTCGCGGGACACGCGGGGACGGCCTACCGCGGCTCCGTCACGGCCACCCGGCTCAAGGTCACGGGCATCGCGCTGTTCTCGGCCGGTGACTTCGCGCCCGGCCCGGACCGCGAGGAGATCGTGCTGCGCGACCCCCTGGCGCGGCACTACCGCCGCCTCGTGCTGCGCGACGGCCGGCTGATCGGCGCCGTGCTCTACGGCGACACGGACGACGGCGCCTGGTTCCTCGACCTCGTGCAGCGGGGCGCCGACGTGACGGCCCTGCGCGACGGGCTGATCTTCGGGGAGGCCTTCGCGGCTCCGGAGGCCCTCGCGGCTGCCCTCGCGTCCCCACCGCGCCACGTCGCCGCCGGAGCGGTCCTTCCCGAGGCCGCCTGACGTGGACAGGCCCCTCGACCACGCCGAAACGGCCCCGGCGTCCGACGCCGCCCGGGATCGCCCGGAAACCGGCGGACACGACCCGCGGCCCGAAGCGTCGCGGAGCGCCGGTGCCGACGCCCGCGTGACGGGCACGACCTGCCCGTACTGCGGGGTCGGGTGCGGCATCCTCGCGGAGGTCGCGGCCGACGGCCGCGTGAGCGTGCGCGGCGACCCCGCGCACCCGGCCAACCACGGGCGCCTGTGCTCCAAGGGCTCCGCCCTGGCCGAAACCCTGTCGCTCGACGACCGGCTGCTCCATCCCGCGATCGACGGCCGGCGCGCCTCCTGGGACGAGGCGCTCGACCGCGTCGCATCCCGGTTCAGCGAGGCGGTCGCCGCCCACGGGCCGGACGCGGTGGCGTTCTACGTGTCGGGCCAGCTCCTGACCGAGGACTACTACGTGGCCAACAAGCTGATGAAGGGCTTCATCGGCTCGGCCAACATCGACACCAACTCGCGGCTCTGCATGTCGTCGTCGGTGGCGGGCCACCGGCGGGCCTTCGGGGCCGACACGGTGCCGGGCACCTACGCGGACCTGGAGGAGGCCGACCTCGTGGTCCTGGTCGGCTCGAACTTCGCCTGGTGCCACCCGGTGCTGTTCCAGCGCCTGATGGCCGCGCGGGAGGCGCGCGGCACGACCCTCGTCGTCATCGACCCGCGCCGCACGCCCACGGCCGAGCAGGCCGACCTGCACCTCGCGATCCGCGCCGACGGCGACGTGGCGCTGTTCAACGGGCTGCTGCGCCACCTCGCCGGGACAGCGGTCGACCGCGCCTACGTCGAGCGGCACACGGCCGGGTCCGCCGAGGCGGTGGCGGCCGCCTCCGGCTGCGACGACGCCGCGGTCGCGCGGGCGACGGACCTCGCGGCCG
The DNA here is from genome assembly GCA_964243035.1 of uncultured Lichenihabitans sp. GTDB lineage: Bacteria > Pseudomonadota > Alphaproteobacteria > Rhizobiales > Beijerinckiaceae > Lichenihabitans. The sequence continues at coordinate 17,498 of CAXTDZ010000015.1, read as the reverse complement.
CCGAGGTGGCGCGCTTCTACCGCCTGTTCGCCGCGACCGAGCGCGTCGTCACGGTCTACTCGCAGGGCGTCAACCAGTCGGTCTGCGGCACCGACAAGGTCAACGCGATCATCAACTGCCACCTGCTCACCGGGCGCATCGGCCGCCCCGGCATGGGGCCGTTCTCCATCACGGGCCAGCCCAACGCCATGGGCGGCCGCGAGGTCGGCGGCCTCGCCAACCAGCTCGCCGCCCACCTCGACATCGACGACCCCGCCCACCGCGCGCTCGTGACCTCCTTCTGGGGGGCGCCGCGCCTGGCGACGCGGGGCGGCCTCAAGGCCGTCGAGCTGTTCGACGCCGTGGCGGACGGCCGGGTCAAGGCCGTGTGGATCATGGGCACCAACCCGGTCGTCAGCATGCCGGACGCCGACCGGGTCCGCGAGGCCCTCGCCCGCTGCCCCTTCGTGGTCTGTTCCGACGTGGTCCGCGACACCGACACGACGCGCGTGGCCCACGTGCTGCTGCCCGCCGCGGCCTGGGGCGAGAAGGACGGCACCGTCACCAACTCGGAGCGGCGCATCACCCGGCAGCGCCCGTTCCTGCCGCTGCCCGGCGAGGCCCGGCCCGACTGGTGGATCGTCGCCCAGGTGGCGGCCCGCATGGGGTTTGGGGGCGCCTTCGGCTTCGCGTCCGCCGCCGCCGTGTTCGCCGAGCACGCCGGGCTTTCGGCCGCGGGCAACGGCGGCACGCGAGACTTCGATCTCGGCGGCCTCGCCACCCTCCGCGACGACGACTACGACGCCCTGGCGCCCGTGCAATGGCCCGTGCGGCCCGGCGAACCGCAGGGCGCGCGCCGCTTCTTCGGCGAGGGCGGGTTCTTCACGCCCGACCGCCGCGCCCGTTTGGTGCCGGTCCACGCGCCCGCGCCGCGGGCCGGCGATCCGGCCTACCCGCTCACCCTCAACACCGGCCGCATCCGCGACCAGTGGCACACCATGACGCGGACCGGCCAGTCGCCGCGCCTCGCCGCCCACCTGCCCGAGCCCTTCGTGGCCCTGCACCCCGACGACGCGGCGGCGGCCGGCATCGGGGCGGGCGACCTCGTGGTGTGCGAGAGCGCCCTCGGCGCCCTGGTGGGCCGGGCCCGGATCGGTCCCGAGCAGGGCCGCGGCACCGTCTTCGCGCCCATGCACTGGACGGGCGAGCTCGCGAGCGCGGGCCGCGTCGACGCGCTCGTTCCAGGCCGCACCGATCCGGTTTCGGGGCAGCCCGCCTCCAAGGCGACGCCGGTCCGCGTCCGGCCCTTCCCGGCACGGTGGCACGGCTTCGCGGTCGCGCGGCGCCGGCCGAACGTCGCGGGCCTCGACTACTGGGCGCTGGCCCGGGTCGGCGGCGGCTGGCGGGCGGAAGTCGCGGGACTCGCGGCTCCGACGGACTGGCACGGCTTCGCCCGTGCCCTGTTGGGCGTCGCCGACGACGAGGCTCGCCTCGTCACCTACGACGATGCGGCGGCAGGCCAGCACCGGATGGCCGTGCTCCGCGACGACGCCCTCCAGGCGGCCCTGTTCGTGGGCCCGACGCCGCTCGCGCTGTCGCGCAGCTTCGCGGCCGCGGCGCTCGCGGACGCGGTGAGCGAGGCCGGCGGCCGCCGCCTGCTCGCCGGCCGCCCCGGCGCCGGGTGCCTCGACAAGGGCGAGACCGTCTGCGCCTGCTTCCAGGTTGGCGTCAACCAGATCCGCACCGCCCTCGCGCAAGCGGGGTGCGCGACGGTCGCGGCGGTCGGCGCCGCGCTCAAGGCCGGCACCAACTGCGGGTCGTGCCGACCGGAGATCCAGCGGATCATCGAAGCGAGGCGGTGAGCGCGGGGCACCTGGTCACGGTGAGGCGGCTCCTCGCCGCCCGCCCCTCCAGCCCCGCGGCCTTCGCTTCACCCGCCGATGATCACGGTTGGGCAACCCGTGACGATCGCGTTCACGGAGGTCGCCTCCTGGATCGTGTCGCCGACGCGGCACGCGCCCCAGTTGTTGATGAGCACGGTGTTGCTCGGCGTGATGTCGACGCCGCTGCCGTCCGGGATCAGAACCTTGACGACCGGGCAAACGTTCATGCTGACCCCGCAGCTCGTCATGAATCCGATCGCGTTGGCGACGGCGTTCGTCACGGCCGTCGCGAGGTCCTTCTGCGCTTTCGCCAGGGCGGGCGGTCCGCCGGGGGGCGGGAGGCTCGCCGCCGCCGCGACCTTCGCGGTCTTGTCCGCGATGTCCTTCAGCCCGTCGGTCACGATCTTCACCAGAGCCGCGACGGCCGCGGGCGTCATCCCGAGCCATGCGGGCTGGTCGCCGATGATCACGTTGGGGCTCGGCGGCCCCGGGACGAGCGTCCCCCCGTGGGCGGTCAGATCGTTGAGGCGGGCCGCGAATCCTGTGGGCATCGGTCGTGTCCCGGGGTCAAACCGCGCGTTCGGTGACACGATCACCGCGTCCGCCGGCAACCGTCAAGCGCGCCGAGGGAAGCGCAACCGCGGCGTCCGCGCGGGCCCGCGGATCCGCGGGTGGGACGAGCTAGCCCGGCGTCCGGTCGGCGACCGGGTCCGGAGCCTGCGCGAGGACGGCCGCGCGGATGGTCTCGAACGCACAGGGGTGGTCCTTCTCCGCCGCCGCGAGCTTCTCGAAGGTCCCTTTCCAGCGCTCGGCCGCGTGCGCCGTCCCGCGCGACGCGCGGCCCGATGCGCGCCACAGCAGGTCCGCCGCGTGGCAGGCGTGGTCCGAGCTCGGCACCTCCCGCCGGGTGCGCAGCGCTTGCCAGATCTCGGAAACGATCGCGGCACAGCGCAGCTTGTTCGGCAGCGAGGGCGGACCGGCGCTGTTGCTCCCCCTCCCCTGACCCTCGGGGACGAGGTCGAGCGCCAGGCTGGCTCGCCTCGCGATGTCGGGAGCAGAGATGAGAAGCTCGCCCCAGCTGCGCGATGAAACAAAAGGGTCAGTCTCTGCGAGACAACTCATCACGGCGGAGCTGCTTGCCGCGCTCGTAAGACGACCGGCTGTACGCTCGATCGTATCCAAGGCCTCCCGCACGTCACCGAGCTTGCGCGTTCGGAGTGGTCGCGACGCGCGGACCATCGCGATCAGCGCCGGCAGGTTGGCGGCGAGCCACGCGGGGACCTGCCCGCCGCCTGTCTCGACGGCCGCCAAGGCGGCGATCTGCGTGACGACGTCGTGCTTCACCGGCTTCGGCCGTCCGCGGCGACGCGCCACCCCGCCGACGGGGCGCTCACCTCGGACCCGGAGACCTTTCAAGCCCGGTGCGGTCATGACCCGAGCATGGCACGCGACGTCGCCGGGGCCAAGGCGCCGACAGACACCGAAACGGATCGCGCCCCGCAGGCGCGATCGGCACCCGGCTCCTGCTTGGTCGCGCGTTCCGGGTCGCCGCGGCCCACCCCGTCACCGGACCTGCCCCGACGCCCGCGGTCGGCGCGCCGACGGGTCGCCGCGCCACGGAGGCGGGCCAGATCCATCCGCCCGTCGAAGAGCAGGCTGCGAGACCGACGATGGGCAGGCAACGACGTAGATTAACCTGAAGCAGCCAGCACGATCTCCAGCAAACACCGCCTTCGCGCCGGCTCGTCCCTGGTAATCACGATTATTTAACGTCTCGGGAGACCTAATCATCGCGTGAATTTCAAGGTGGCGACCATGATCCTCGGCCGGCTCAGCGTCTCCCGGCGCATTCTCCTGGTCCTCGCCATTGCCGTCGCGACGCCCGCTCTGGTCTCGATCCAGCTGCTGTTCGACGCGCGCCAGTCGTTGCTGGAAGCCCGCCGCGCCGAGGTGAAGCACCTGGACGAGGCCGCGTGGACGCTCGTGGCGAGCTATCACGACCTTGCCGCGCGGGGCCTGATGACGGAGGACGCCGCGAAGGAGGCGGCGAAGAACGCCGTCCGCGCGATGCACTACGATGGGACCAACTACTTTTTCGTCTGGGACCTCGACGGCACCGGCGTCGCCCATGGCGGCAACCCCGGCCTGGAGGGCCGGAACTTCGTTTCCGGGCCCGATGCCGCGCGGAGCCCCGGCATCGCCGACATGGTGGGCAAGCTCGTCGGGATCGCGCGCGACCAGAAGGAGGGGTTCGCCCGGTACCGCATCCCGAAAGCCGGCCAGACCACCGCCCTGGACAAGGTCGGCTACGCGAAGCTCTTCGAGCCCTGGGGCTGGTCCGTCGGCACCGGAGCCTACGTGGCCGACATCGATGCGTTCTTCTGGTCCCGGGCCCGGGAAGGCGCGCTCGCCGTCGTCGGCCTGATGATCCTGTCGGGGTGCCTGTCCTTTGTTCTGGGACGCGACCTTTCGCGCTCCCTCGGCGGGCTGACCGGCGCGGTCAAGGCCCTGACCAGCGGCGACCTCGGCGTGCCGGTCCCCTCGACGGACCGCGGCGACGAGGTCGGCGTGATGGCCCGCGCGATGCGCGTCTTCAAGGACACCGCGGTGAAGGCCGCCAGGCAAGGGGCGGAGTTGCAGACCGCGAGCGCACGGCTCGAAGCGGCTTTGAGCAACATGGTCCAAGGTCTCTGCGTCTTCGACCCCGACGGGCGGCTTGCGATCTGCAACCAGCAGCTCGGCAAGATGCTGGGCGTCGGGCCCGACGCCATGCGGCCCGGGATGACCCTGCGCGACATGGTCCAGGTCAGCTTCGCGGCGGGAAACTACCCCGGCCGCGACTTCCAGGACGTTCTGGCGGCACGCCAGGCCCAGGTCGAACGGCGTGAGCCGGTGAGCGCGGTGATCGAGCTTGGGAAGGATCGGCTCCTGTCCGTCATGCAATGTCCGATGCCTGACGGGGGGTGGGTGGCAACCTACGAGGACGTCACGGAGCGGCGGGCGGCCGAAGCCAAGATCGTCTACATAGCCCGGCACGACGCCCTCACCGGCCTGCCGAACCGGCTCGTGCTGCACGAGCGGATCGAGCAGGCGCTGGTCGAGGCCGAGGGGGGCGCGCGGTCCGCCCTGCTCTGCCTGGACCTCGACGGGTTCAAGGGGGTGAACGACACGCTGGGCCACCCGGTCGGCGACACCCTGCTGGTGGCCGTGTCGGAGAGATTGCAGGCTTGCGTGACGGAACGCGACACCCTCGCGCGGGTCGGCGGCGACGAGTTCGTGGTCGTCCAGACCGGCGTGTCCCGACCCGGGGACGCGGAGCGGCTCGCCGAACGGATCATCGCCGCGATGGCAGCCCCCTTCCGCCTCTGCGGGCAGGACGTCACGGTGAGCGCCAGCGTGGGCCTCGCCTTCATGCCGGACGACGGGCGCGACCACGCGACGGTCATGCAGAACGCCGACATCGCGCTCTACCGGGCGAAAGCGGCGGAACGGGGCGGTTTCTGCTGCTTCGAGGCGAGCATGCACGCCCGCCTGCAGCTTCGGCGACGGCTTGAGATCGACATGCGCGCGGGGCTGGCCCGAGGCGAGTTCGAGCTGTTCTACCAACCCATCGTGAGGCTCGCGGACAAGCGGGCTGTCGGCTTCGAGGCCCTGATCCGCTGGCGTCATCCCGAGCGGGGCATGGTGGCGCCGAACGACTTCATCCCGGTTGCCGAGGACATCGGCCTCATCGTCCCCCTGGGCGAGTGGGTGATCCGGCAGGCCTGCAAGGAGGCGGCGTCGTGGCCCGGGGAACTCAAGGTCGCGGTCAACCTTTCGCCGAACCAGTTCAAGAGCAGGGCCCTGGTTTCCACCGTCACGCACTCGTTGCAGGACGCAGGGCTCGCGGCGAGCCGACTCGAGTTGGAGGTGACCGAGACGCTGCTGCTGCAGGACGACGAGGAAACCCTGACCATCTTGCACGACCTCCGCTCCTTGGGCGTCCGGATCGCGCTCGATGACTTCGGCACGGGATACTCGTCACTCAGCTATCTGCGGAGCTTCCCGTTCGACAAGGTCAAGATCGACCAATCGTTCGTTCGCGACCTGTCGCACGGCAAGACCTCGATCCACATCGTGCGGGCGATCAACGACCTGTGCCTCGGTTTGGGGATCGTCACGACGGCCGAAGGGGTGGAGACCGACGAGCAGTTGCAGAGGTTGGCGTCCGAGCGATGCACGGAGGTGCAGGGCTACCTGTTCAGCCCGCCGCGGCCCGCCGTCGAGATCTCGACCGTTCTGGAGGAGATCCAGCTGATGCGGACGTCCGCGGAGAAACAGAAGTCCGGGCTGGATTGGAGCCGGTTCGGCAGCCAGGCCGCTTGAGAGCGGCGCGGTTCGGTCCGCGTGCGCGGCGAAGCAAGCTCAGCCCTGCGTCGGATCGGGAGGCGCCGCCCCCCCTGGACGGCCCGGGGTCTGAGGTCCCGCCCGCTGACACCGACGGCGGGATCTGCCGGCCACGACGCGGCAACGGCGTCGACGCTCGCAGGCGACCACGTTCGGGCGCTCGTGTTTCGAGGCCCGCACGCGCGCGACCAGATCGGTCGACGCTCCTCGCCGCGAAGCCCCACCGGGCGCTGAGGCGTCTCGAAACCCCGGTCGACCCGCCCGTCACCCATCCGCCGCCCTCACCCCACCCGTCGTCCCGAAGGGTCGGCAGGAGCTGACCCGCGTCGCAGGCGAGCCGCGGGCGAGAGCCGGGGCCCCGGTCACCCGCATGCTGCCCGACGCGCCCCCGATCCGCCCCGGCGTCCGCACGACCGGCCGGCCCGAGGTGGTGGGGACGGGTGCGCCCGGGCGGGGAACGACGTCGCTCGTGCGTCGTCGACGGGGGCTGAACCGGCGTCACCCTGCCGCGGGCCCGGGTTCCGGCGCGGTCCGGGGACGGCGGAGGTGGTTGGCCGGGCCTCGCGGCGAGGCCCGCCCGCGCGGGGGCGGACAGGCCTGCCGAGTCAGGCGGCCGCCACGGCCTCCGGCGCCGCGGGCTCCGCGCCCGACCGTTCGGTAAGGCCCGTGTAGACCGCGCTGAAGGCGATCACGGCGCCGCCCAGCAGCGTGCCGGGCCCGGGCACGGTGCCCAGCAGGAGGAAGCTGAACAGGCTCGCGCAGACGAGCTGCACGTAGGTGAAGGGCGACAGGAGCGAGGCGGGCGCGAGCCGGTAGGCCAGGACCTGCGTGAGCGTGCCGAGCGCGCCGAACACGCCCACCACCAGCGCCGTCCCGAGCTGGGCGAGCGAGGGCGTCTGCCACACGCCCGGCACCAGCGCGCTCAGCGCCGCGGTGCCGAGCAGCGCCGTGTAGAGCAGCGTGGTGCCGGCCGCGTCGTCCCGGTTGAGGCGGGTCGCGATCGCGGTCACCGCGCTCGCCACCGCGCCGCCCAGCGGGATCAGCGCCGCGAGGCAGAAGGACGAGGAGCCGGGCCGCACGATGATCAGCACGCCCGCGAGCGCCAGCAGCCCGGCGCCCCAGCGGCGCAGCCCGACCCGCTCGCCCAGCACCAGCACGGCCAGCACGGTCACCACCGTCGGGGCCGCGAAGCCGATCGCGGTCGCCTCCGGCACGGCCATGAACTTGAATGCCAGGATGGCCGACACGGTGGACACGCAGCTCGCCGAGCCGCGCAGGAGCTGCATCCCCGGCCGCCGGGTGCGCAGCGCTCCCGCGCCGCGCCGGAGCAGCAGCGGCAGCAGCACGGCCAGGAACACCACGTAGCGCAGCCAGGTCACTTCGAGCGGCGGCAGGGCCGGGATCAGCGACTGCGAGGCGAGGTCCGACAGCGGGAAGGCGGCCGTGCCGGCCAGGATCGCCGCGATGCCGAGCGCCGTCCGGTCGCGGCGCGGCGCGGCGAGCGCGGGAAGGCGTGACGCCCCGCGGGGAACGGGGCGGAGGGGTGCGCGTGAGGGTGGGGCGAACGCGGCCGGCGCGAGGGCGCCGGGCCAGAACAACGGCCGGGACACGAAGGTTATCCTTTTCTTGCGGGGACCCGGTTGACTTAGGCCGAGGGGGTCAACAGGGGGTTAAGCATCGCGGACCCCGCGGGGAGGTCACGGAATCTTGATCCCGATCACGCCAACCATCGCGCTCGACGACGAAGAACTGGCCGAGACCTTCGTGCGCGCCTCCGGGCCGGGAGGCCAGCACGTCAACACGACGGCCACCGCCGTGCAGCTCCGCTTCGACGTGGCGAACTCGCCCAACCTGCCCGGGCCCGTGCGCGGCCGCCTCGCGCGGCTCGCGGGCGCCCGGCTCACGCGCGAGGGCGTGCTGGTGATCACGGCTCAGGAGCACCGCTCGCAGGCCATGAACCGCAGGGAGGCGCTGGACCGGCTCGTGGCGCTGATCCGCGAGGCCGCGGTCGCGCCGCGGGTGCGCCGCCCCACGCGCCCGACGCTCGCCTCCAAGACGCGGCGGCTCGACGCCAAGGGGCGCCGGGGCGCGGTCAAGGCGGGGCGGCGGGGCGGCGTGGAGGACTAGGACGGGATCACGCCCGGCGGCGGGAGGATCACGGCGGCGCGCGGTCCACCACCCGGACGGTGGCGCGGTCGCTGCGGCCGTCCGCGTCCACCACCGTGACGGTCGAGAACCCTTCGCCGGCGGGGCGCCACAGCGCCTCGCGCGCGTAAGGGCGGCTGTCGAGGGGAGCGCCGTCCACCAGCCAGCGGTAGGGGCGCGCGCCGCCCGACGCCGCGAGCTTGACCGGGTCGGCGCCGCTTCCCGCGTCCGCCAGCAGGCTCGACCGGTCCACCGGGAAGGTGATGTGCGGCCCGTCGCCGGACCCCTGCGCGGTCCCGGCCGCGGGCTCCAGGCGGGTGAGCGCGGGCGGGGGCGGGCCCGCGAACACGGGCTCCAGCACCCGGCGCGGCAGGGGGTCGGGCGGCAGGAGGTCGAACAAGCGGAACAGGATGGCGGCCGCGGACGCGCCCACGCAGGACGAACAGCTCCCCCCGTCCGCGCGGCCCATCCACACGCCCATCACGGCATGGCCGTTGAAGCCCAGCGCCCAGCCGTCGCGGAAGCGGTAGGAGGTGCCGGTCTTGTAGGCGACGCGCCCCGCCCGCCCGCTGGAGCCCGCGGGCGGCGGCATGTCGGACAGGATGTCGACCACGGCGTCGGCGGCCGGGCGGGCCAGGAGCTCGCCCGCGGGTCCTGGGCCGGGGTCACCCGGCCGGTCGCGGAGCGGCTTGACCCGGCCGCCGTCCGCCAGCGCCGCGTAGGCCGCGACGAGCCCCCGCAGCGTCGCGCCCACGCCGCCCAGCGCGATCGGCAGGCCCGGCTGCGCGTCGCCCTCGCCCAGGTCGAAGGGCAGGCCGACCGCCTTGAACCGCTCGGTGAAGGCCACGGGCCCGACCCGCTGCAGCGCCACCACGGCGGGCAGGTTGAGCGACCATTGCAGGGCCTGCCGGACCGTGACGTCGCCGTTGAACGCGCCGTCGAAGTTATGGGGCGCGTAGTCGTCGAACCGGGTCGCGGCGTCGCGCACCAGCGTGCCGGGGTGGGCCTGGAGGTTCTCGAAGGCCATCCCGTAGATGAACGGTTTGAGCGTCGAGCCCGGCGAGCGCAGCGCCCCCACCATGTCCACCGCGCCCGCGCGCCGGGCGTCGCGGTAATCGGCGCTGCCCACCTGCGCCAGAACCTCGCCCGTGCGCCAGTTGGCCGCCACCGCGGCCAGCGTGACGGGGCGCGGCACGGCGTCGAGCGCCTGGGCGAGCAGGCGCTCGGTGCCGCGCTGGAGCCCGCCGTCGAGCGTGGTCGCGATCGCGGTTCCGGGCGCCGCGGCGGCGAGCTCTTCGGCGAGGTGCGGGGCCAGGAACGGCATGGGGTGGCGCGCCGCGGGCACGGGCGTGGCGAGCGCGCTCGGCAGCGCGTCGGCGTCGAGGGCGCCGTCGCCCACGGCCCGGCGCAGCACCCCGTCGCGCGCCCGCTCCGCCCGCGCCCAGTCGCGGTCGGGCCGCAGGCGGTTGGGGTTTTGGGGCAGCGCCACCAGCAGCGCGGCCTCGGCGTCGGACAGGTGGTCCGGCTCGTGCCCGAACCAGGCGAGGCTGCCCGCCCGCACCCCTTCCAGGTTGCGGCCCATGGGGGCGAGGGTGAGATAGGCGCGCAGGATGTCGGCCTTGCTCCAGTGCGCTTCGAGCTGCACGGCGCGCAGCATCTCGATCAGCTTGGAGCGGAGCGTGCGCGGGCGCGGCTCCAGGAGACGCGCGACCTGCATGGTGAGCGTTGAGGCGCCGGACACGACCCGGCCCCGCGCGACCCGCTGCGCGAGGGCGCGCACGGCCGCGAGCGGGTCCACGCCCGGGTGGCGCCAGAACCGCTTGTCCTCGGTCGCGACCAGCAGGTCGAGGTAGGTTCGCGAGACCGCGTCCGGCCCCGCCGGCAACCGCCACAAGCCCGTAGGCGTGGTGAAGGCGCGGAGCGGCGCGCCCGCGCGGTCCGTCACCACGGTCGAGGCGTCGCGGAGCCGGGCGAGGTCGGGCGGGCAGGCCCGGTCGGCCGCGAGCAGGAGCGCGAGCAGGCCCGTCACGGCGAGCAGCGCCGACGCGGCGAGCCGGACGGTCGTACTCACTAAAATCCCGACCTCGGGCTACTGCCGCCGGTGCCGGGCAGTGCCCTTCGCCCCGCTCGCGGGGAGAAGGTGCCCGACAGGGCGGATGAGGGGCCGATCCCGCGTGCCTCCCCCCTCATCCGGCCTGCCGGCCACCTTCTCCCCTCAGGGGGCGAAGGGCAGAACCGGCAAGCGTGGGGCCGCCCCAGCGGCCTCACGGCTTGCGGGCGCCCTTGACCTCCAGCGTGAAGGCCGCGGTGCGGGCGTGGTAGGCGGGCGCGTACATGTCCTCGACCTGGGTGCCCGGCTGCGCGTAGGTGCCGGGCGTGACCGCGCGCACCACGTAGGCGAGCTTGAAGCCGCGCCCCTCGCGGGTGAGGTCCAGGCCCGCCAGGTAGCGGTCGTCACGCAGCGCCGTGAAGGTCGGCGTGGTCAGGTCCTTGAGCCAGGCGAAGCTGTTCGCGTCGCGGTCGGCCGTGAGCCCCACCGTTTCCGGTTCCAGCCCCGCGGGCAGCATGTCGACGAGCAGCACCTTGCGCTGGATGTCGTCGGTCATCGCGCCCTCCACCACGACCACCAGCTCGTCGTTCTGGTGGACGTCGGCGAGGTCGGCCGCGCCGCCGTCCAGGTGGAAGAAGGTCCGCGTGACCGAGAAGCCGTTCGCCTCGGGCGGCGGCGCGCCGGTCGGCACGCCGGTGGTGGCGAGCGACAGGTAGAGGGCATCCCGCCCGCGGTTCTCCACCGCGACGGAGCGGCCCTTGCCGAGCGGGATGCCGGTCGCGGCGGAAGGCTTGCCGGTGACCTCGCGGCCGTCCAGCACCACGTCGAGCGGCGCCTTGGTCTTGAGGTCGAAGGCGGCGCGCAGCAGCCACACCTCCTCCTGCGTGCTGAGCCAGGGCGTGCCAGCCGCCTGCCGCACCAGCGCCTCGGCCCGCACCGCGGCGTCGCGCGGCGACAGGAGGTGCTCCTCGGAGGCGAGGCTCAGCGCCATGGCGGCGTCGCGCAGCGGGCTGCCGTAGTCGTCGAGCCAAACCTTCGGGTCGCGGCTGACGGTCCCCGCCTTCATGAGGTCGGCCGCGAGGCCGCGCTCGCCCGTGCGGGTCAGGGCGGACACCAATTGCACGCGGGCGATGTCGCTCGGCAGCGCGCCCCGCACCCGGGCCGCGACGTAGCGGAGCTGCGACAGGTCCAGCTTGCCCGCCCGCGCCAGCACCAGGGACGCGTAGGCCGCGCCGGCCACGTCGCCGGGCTCCTGACCGGCGGTCGCGAAGCGGCCAGCCAGCCAGGTGGTGGCGCGCGCCACCATGCCCTCGGGCACCGCCACGCCCGCCTTCTGGGCGTGCTGGAGGAAATCCAGCACGTAGGAGGTGAGCCACGCCGCGCCGCTGCCGTCCAGCGCCGTCCAGTAGCCGAAACTGCCGTCGGCGGCCTGGAGCGAATAAAGCCGCGCCACCGCGGCCTGGGGCGTCTCGGCCGCGGTGCCCGGCTTGGGAGCGAGGTCGAAGGCGGTGGCGAACAGTTCGGGGAAGGCGCGGCTGACCGTCTGCTCGGCGCAGCCGTAGGGGTAGCGGCGCAGCTCGGCCAGCAGGCCCGGCACGTCGAAGGCCGGCACGGTCGCGGCCGTGACGTCCAGCGTGCCGGTGCCGGGCAGCAGGTCCTGCCCCAGCGCGTCGCCCGCCGACAGCTTCTGCCCGGGGTCGAGCGTGCGGACCTGGCGCACTGTCACGAAGGCGTTGGGGGAGCGCACGCCGATGTCGAAGTCGCGCTCCGCCACCGTGCCGTCGTCGCCCGTCACCGTCATGTGGATGTGCCCGGCCCCCAGCGCCCCGGTGGCGGTCAGCGTGCGGTCCACGTAGCGTCGGCGGTCGCGCTTGACGTCCTTGAAGAGGGCGTCGGCGCGGTCGAGCGCGACCGCGCCGGACGTCGTGAAAGCCACGCGGTAGGTCTGCTCGGGCGCCTCCAGGTCGGTCAGCATGACGCGGGCCTGCGCCCTGTCGCCGGGGCTAAGGAAGCGCGGCAGGGTCAGTTCGGCGAGAAGCGGGGGTCGGACGGTCACGGGCCGCTCGGCCGCGCCGAAGCGGTCGGCGCTCCAGGCCACCGCCATCAGGCGGAGCCGCCCGCTGAAGTCGGGCACGTCGAAGGACACGCTCCCGCGGCCGGAGGCGTCGAGCGCCACGGGGCCGGAGAACAGGGCCACGGTCTTGAACGTCTTCACGTCCAGCCCGCCCATCTGCTTGCTGGCGCGGCTGTCGCCGCCCTCCACCAGCCGCCCCGCATGCCCGTCCGGGTCGATCAGGCTGCCGTAGACGTCGCGCAGCTCCAGGTCGGGCGCGCGGCGGCCCACGTACCAGCCAGCGGGGTCGGGGGTCGCGAAATCCGTCATGCGCAGCACGGCCTCGTCGACGGCCGCCACGGTGACGTAGACGGGCTGGTCGCGCGGCGCGCCCGCGGCCGACACGTTGACCGCGAGTTTGGTCTTGGGCCGCACGGTGTCGGGCGCGTCCAGGCTCACGTCGAGCTTGCGGCCCGCGGCCGCGCCCGGCACCCAGGCGAGGCCCACGGCGCGCACCGGCAGGCGCGGCACCACGGCGCCCGCCTCCGACACCGCGACCGCGAGCACGTAGGCGCCGCTCGGCGGCACGTCGGAGGCATTGAACTCCACCGCGCCGTCGCCCTTGGCGAGCGGGCGCTCGCCCACCTGGTGCAGCCCGTCGCCGTCGAGCATCACGGCCACGCGGCCCTTGAAGGCGCTGTGCAGCATCACGCGCACCTTGCCGGGCGGCGCGGCGGCGTCGACGGTCAGGGGCAGGACGTCCGGCTTGCGGTTGTCGGCATCGGCCTCCCCCGCCCAGCCCGCGCCGAAGCGCAGGCTGCTCGCGGCCTTGCCGTCGGCGTCGTAGACCTCCAGCCGGAAGGTCCCGCTCGTCACGGGCGCCGCGAGGTGCCCCGCGCCGTCGGGGCCGACCGCCACCTCGCCGCCGTTGACGCGGGCGTCGTTGACGACGTCCTCCGACTGCCAGCGGCCGTCGCGGTAGAACCAATTGTAGATGTGGTCCTCCTTGACGAGGTCCCACTTCAGGCTGCCCGGCCCGAGCGGCTTGCCGGCGGCGTCCACCAGCGCCACGCCGAAGCCCGCGGTGGCGTTCTCGGCGAGGTCGCCCGCGCCGTCGGGCTTGATGCCGACGTAGCGGTCGCCCGTGTGCAGGGGGCGCGCCTGCTCGGCCACCACGGCGCGGCCGTCCACGTCGTTGACGGTGGCGCGCAGCGCGAGCTGGAGGAAGCCCGTGCTGTCGGGGGTGTCGTCGGCCTGCACCGTGACGGTGGCGCGGCCGTGGTCGTCGGTGGTGAAGTCCTGCGCGGTGAGCTGCTTGGGCAGGAAGGGCTCCTGCACCAGCCCGAAGCTGTAGCCCGGCCAGGTCTGGAAGGGCGCGGGCCCCGGCTGGATGGTGGCCTCCAGGTTGCCGGTGAGGTCGGCGCCGGGGCTGCCGTAGAAATAGTCCGCGTCGACGGTCGCGGTGATCGGGCCCTTGGCGTCGGCGGCGCCCGGCGCGGCCTCGATCTTGGCGTCGAGCCGGGGCGGCACGAAGTCCTGCACCGTGACGCTCGCGGTGCCGATGTGCTCGTCGGCGTTGCCCGTGCCGGCCCACACCGTCCACTCGCCGCTGTAGGCGTTGTCGGGCACGGGGATGTCGAGGCTGCCGCCGCCCGCCTTGTCCAGGGTTGGTTTGAGCTTGTCGACCTCGACGCCGTCGGGGCGGACGAGGTGGAGGGTGAGCGGCGTGGCGGGGGCGAGCCTGCCCCGGGCGTCGCGCAGCAGCGCGCCGAGGTGGATCACCTCGCCGGGCCGGTAGATGCCGCGGTCGGTCCAGAGATAGGCGTCGAGCGGCCCGGGCGGGGTGCGGCCCGCGGTGTCGAGGTCGCTCAGGTCGAGGCTGGGCGCGTCCACCTGCAGCCAGGTGTAGTCGCCGCGCGTCGCTTGCGCGGTGACGAGCCTGGCCGCGTCGCCGCCCTCGCCGCGCAAGAGGCCCGGGGGGATCGTGGCGCGGCCGGAGGCGTCGGTGGCGTAGGTACCCAGCACGTCGTTGCCGCGGGCGATCAGGCGCACCGTCACGCCGGGGAGCGGCTCGGCCGTCTGCAGCGAGCGGGCGAGCACCAGCATGCCGCCGCCCGCCTTCACCGACAGCAGGCCGATGTCGGACACGCTGAACCACTGGGTGGCGCGCTCCACGTCGTCGTCGGTCGGACGGCCGTCGATCGTGGCGACCGCGGCGTAGACGCCGGGCTGCAGCCCGCCCTTGACGAGCCCGTCCACGGGGAGCGCGGTGGACAGGTCCTGATTGGGCTTGTCCGCGATGTCGACCCGCCCCTCGAAGACCTTCGAGGCGCGGGTCGCGAGCTCGTTCAGGTTGTAGCCCGACAGGGGCTGGCCGAACCAGCCGGTGCCGGCCTGCTCGGCGAGCGCCCGGTCGCCCAGGCGGTAGACCGCGAGATGCGCCTTCGACACGTTGACGCTGCGCAGCGGCAGGCCCACGCCGGGGGTCAGGGGCAGCAGCGTCTTGCCGTTGGCGAAGGAGAGCGTCGCCTCGCGGTCCGGCACGGTGACGTCCACCGACACGTCCTTGGGCAGGGCGGTGCCGTCGGCCGCGGGCAGGCCCGCCTTCAGCCGCACGGCGTAGCGCTTGCCGTGCGCGAAGCCCGTCACGCAGAGGTCCTTGCCGCGCGGCTGCACGGCGTGGTCGACCGCGGGCGTGATCGCGAGGTAGGGCTCGAAGCCGCCAGCCTGCGCGCGGGGCAGCGGCGCCGTGAAGGTGAAGCAGGCGCCGGGCACCGCGCGGTCGGGCTGCACGGTGACGTTGAGGTAATCGACCGCGGAGGCCGGCAGGGGCGCGAGGAGGAGGGGCGCGACGAGGAGGGCCGCGGCCAACGCCCCGGCTGATCGACGAAAGGAGCCGGCCATGCGTTCGCGTCCCCCTGGCGAGGCGTCCGCCTCGTGCCCGCTTCTAGCTCAGGCGCGGCCGCGGGGGAACGGGTTTGCGGCTTTTCCGGCCGCTCGCGGGTTCACGCTTCGGAGAGCAACCAGTTCGGGACGGCCAGGCATGAGCACGATCGACCCTCCGGCCTTTCGCGCCGACGACGAATGGGCTCCGCTGTCGCCGGTCTCGACGGGGGTGCGCGGGCGCTGCCCCCGCTGCGGGCAGGGCCACCTGTTCAAGGGGTTCCTGGCGCTGGCGCCGCGCTGCGACGCGTGCGGGCTCGACCTGACCTTCGCGGACCCGGCCGACGGCCCCGCCTTCTTCGTGATGTGCTTCGGCTGCCTGCCGGCCGTGTTCCTGGCGGTGTGGCTGGAGGTCGAGTACGAGGCGCCCTACTGGATCCACCTCGTGACCACGCTGCCCGTGCTGCTCGCGACCTGCATCCTGCCGCTGCGCCCGTTGAAGGGGTGGCTGGTCGCGAGCCAGTACATTTATAAGGCCGAGGAGGGCCACCTGGCCGCGCCCGCCCCGGCGCCGTCCGGTCTGCCCGAGCCCGGCGCCCGCGAGGGCTGACACGCCGGGCTGGTCCGACCGGGGCGGTCGATCCGGCCGGGTCGGACCGCAGGGCGGGCGCGCGTCAGGCCGCGGGCTTGTTGAACTTCGTGTCGAGCGCGTCGATGGCCCGGACGTTGGCGGCCGACGATCCCTCCGGGTCGAAGTCGGAGGCGAGCCAACTGTCGACGATGGCCTTGGCGAGTTCCGGCCCCACCACGCGGGCGCCCAGCGTGATGATCTGCGCGTTGTTGCTCTTGGCGGCGCGCTCGGCCGAATAGGTGTCGTGGGTCAGCGCGGCGCGGATGCCCGGCACCTTGTTGGCCGAGATGCACACCCCGATGCCCGTGCCGCAGCACAGGATGCCCCGGTCGTAGGTGCCTTCGGTGATCGCCACCGCGGCGCGCTCGGAGGTCTGCGCGTAGAACTCGGGGGCGCCCTCCTTGGGCACGGACACGTTCGTGACCTGGAGGCCCGGCTTGGTGGCGAGGTGCTTGGCGATCACGTCCAGCAGGGGCTGGCCCGCGCCGTCGGCGCCGATCACGATCCTCATGGTGCGAACTCCTCCGAGATGGGCCGGGCTTGATCCGGGCGCGCGTCGCTGACCCCTTAGCAGGTTGGCGGCGCGAGGGCCCGCAGCAAGGGCACGGGGCTCGTCGGACCCCCTTTTTCGCGCGCGGCCGGTTCAGCCGGCCGGCTCGGCACCGCCCTCGCGAGCGAGCAGCGCGGCCTTGCGCGCGGCGCCCCACCGGTAGCCCCCGGCCGCGCCGTCCGCCCGCACCGCGCGATGGCAGGGCACCAGCACCGCGACCGCGTTGGCGCCGCAGGCGTTGGCGACCGCCCGCACGGCCCGCGGCGCCCCGGCCGCGGCAGCCAGGCCCGCGTAGGAGATGGTTTCCCCCGGCGGGACCGCGCGGAGCGCCTGCCAGACGCGGGCCTGGAACGCGGTGCCGCGGAGGTCGAGCGGCAGGTCGTGGCTTCGCGCGGGGTCGTCCACCAGCGCCACGACGGCCGCCACGGTTTGCGCGAACGCGGCGTCGCCGTCCGCGAGGTCCGCCCGCGGGAACGTCCGCGCGAGCTCCCGCGCGAGCGCGTCCGGGTCGTCGCCGAACTGCACCGACACCAGCCCGGCCTCGGTCGCGGCCACCAGAACCGGCCCGAGCGACGAGGGCGCCACCGCGTAGCGGATGCGCTCGCCCGGGCCCCCCGCGCGGTAGGCGGCGGGCCTCATGCCCAGCGTCGCGGCGGCGCGGGCGTAGAAGGGGCTCGCCGAATTGTAGCCCGCCCCGTAGAGCGCCGCCGTGACCCCCTGACCGGCCGCGAGTTCCTCGCGTGCCCGCGCGTCGCGCCGCGCGGCCGCGTAGGCCTTCGGCGTCACGCCCGTGACCGCCTTGAAGAGGCGGTGCAGGTGAACCGGGCTCAGCCCCGCGGCCTCCGCCAGCCGCGCCAGGGTCACGGGCCCGTCCGCGGCGTCGATCAGCGCGCAGGCCCGGGCCACCGTGTCGCGCCGCCGCGCCGCCGCGTCGGGTC